>JABLXA010000002.1 GCA_013178415.1 Bacillota bacterium
TGGCGAATAGCCGCGCGGCCGGAGCTATGAACAAAAACACCACGAACAGCAGGGCGGCGTCATTTCGATTCAAAGTAATTTCTACCCTGAAGTACCAATTTACTCCTCACAGAATTGTCGTGCACCCATGAGATTATTCTTCATGTCTTTCGATATATGGCCTATCATGAGGTACAAAAGCGACATCGCAGGGAAAAGCATGACGGTGGCCGCTGCCACGACCCCCGAATCATTCAGGGCAAATGCGGCAATAGCTCCCACAAATGCCCCAATGAGCCCTCTAGCATAGGCGCGGTACTGTCTCAAGATTCTAGCGAGCAGGCCACTTGGCCGATATAGAGCGATTCCAAGAGCCGCAAAGAAAGCAACCAGAACGCGGGTCCAGATGGTGTATCGCAGCAGCCTGAAATTCATTCCCAACTTGCGCCTGATGACATAGATGATCTCTTTTGCCCCATTCGCCCTGAGCGAATTCACGAAACCTCCGAAATGTGAACTATGGAAGCCCAGGGAAAGCAGATCATAGACCAAGAACGCCGCTAACAAGATGGAAATACATATCACAGCAAAGACGAAGTGCCTGAATTTGAACTGCTCTCGGGTAAGCCCCAGGTAGACAACGGAAAAGGCTATCACACAGGACAAGAATCCACCGACATTCGCGCCGTATGAGGGGAAGCCTACTGCAAACGTCACACCAAGAAACCAGATGAGAGAAAGGACGCGGCCAGGATACCCTGCTGTCGTTCGTCCCCGCGCCAGGAAAACCGATTCTAGAAAGGCTACAAGCCCCACTATTGTGGCTCCCAGCACAACCCCCATATACTCATTCCCCATGCCATAGAATCTCGCTCCACCGATGACATCGTAGCTGAGAAGAGACCCCTGGATCAGACGGGCGCCGGTGACCGAATCGGCGCATAGCATAATGGCTGTGATCCCGGCGAGGGTCCCTATGACTCCAATTTCAGATCTAATGAGGTATGCCGCTCCTGCAGCGATGGTGCCGGCGATTGCCCACGTTATCATGATAGTGAGAAAGGTATTATCTGGCAGGCGAATACCGGAAAACAGCATGGAGACAGGGACGCTCATGGATAGAAGAAGTCCTGCTCTAGTGACAGATTTCGCGCCAGACGGTATTCGAGATTGGAAAAGCAACGAAAGGATCGCCGCGAATACAGTAACGATCTGAAACCCCACATAGGTCTTAGAGACCGGCGCCCTCTGAACCGAGAACCGTACGAGCCTCTCTTGAAATGAGGGGAGATAATCCATAGGAGCCGCCACTTGAGCTGATTCAAAATGCCTTCCCAACATTTCAGCAGGCTGGGCAATGCCGAGATGGGCCAGCACCGTTGAAGCGATATCGAGATTTGTGACAAGGCCTGGCCTCCGGGTGGATGGGGAGGTGAGAAGCCCGGGCAAAAGGTCGCCGCCGAAAGCAAATACCGGCGTCAGCATATTATTCACCTCGGCCGCCCAGTCTGGGACACTCGGAATAACGATAATGACCAGGGTGTTTTGCATGTCGCATTCGGACACGATGTTCCTGATCAATTCATCAATATTTCTGAAAGCTTCCCTTCTTCGTGCCTCCAGCACGCTTTCGGAAAGGAATCGCGCATGCCTTCTGAGACGGGCAGTATCCCCTGTCTCAACCACTATGAAGGAGGCCCGATTGAGCGCTTCTCTGAAAAATCTCGCCAATTTCCCAAAGTCTGTCCGAATCCCGCCCGGGTAGAGGGGATCGCGCCTTGAAACCTCAGGCCCCACATAACCGAAATCAACCCGTCCTGATGTATCCATCGCTATGTTGACTGCTAGTCTGGACGGATCATCATCGCAATCGGCGTTCCCAATGACCGCCGTCTTGAGCCCCGCATTCTTGATGGCATTCCCCAAAGCCCCGGGTGTTATCTCGTAATTTTCATGGGAATTTGCCTGTTTGATTTCCTCGATGAATGGTTGGACGGCACCAGAAGCAGGAGGCTCGAGACCCGTATTTCTCCGGTAGATATCCGCTGCCGAGGCGTCAGAAACCCGTTCTTTGGAGGAATATGCATATTGAGACACACTCGGCCCAATTGCCCTTGTGCCGGCGCCCAGGGTCATATATTCATGCTGAGGGAGGCTCGACCTTGCGGTACGCGTCACCATGAGGCCCGCTGCACCGCGGTTCATCAGTCGCAGCAGCTCAGGAAAAGCGTCCTGAGAAAAATCAGATAATGTCGCCCCGTCGACCAGTATCATGACCACCTTTCGGGCCTCATATTGCGCGGAGGCTCCTGCCGGAATCACGGTACTCAGCAAGATTGCCAGGGATAATAAGCCTATAAAGATGGAGCTTACGCCAAATTCGACCTTATTAGATCTAACTGGATCAAATTCAGTCAAGTATCTAGTTACAGGTTTATCCATGAATCTCCGTCTCCCTCTCCCCCGCCCTCACCCATACCATTTCGTAGACTTTATGAACTTCATCCACCATCGCAGTCGCCGAAAACCTTTCTTTCACCGTGTCGTAGGCCTTGGACACTAGCTTCGATACTTCCTCAGGGTTCGAAAAAACCCATTTTACAGCCTCTGCTAGCGCCACCGGATCACCGGGGGGGATCAATATCCCCGTGATCCTATCCTGGACAATCTCCGGAATCCCTCCTATATGGGTAGCGATGACAGGGATGCGACTTGCCATGGCCTCAATAATACTAAGGGACATTCCACCCTCTGACTCGCTGGCCAGTACGAAAACATCCAGCTCCCGCAAGATCTCGGGCACATCCTCTCTATAACCTAAAAACCGCACAGAATCCTTGAGCCGGAGTTCGCCGCAGAGTCCTTCTAAGGCGGGCCGCTCAACCCCGTCCCCTACAATGAGCAATTCGGCAGATGGATATAACTCTTTGATTGCCGGAAATGCCCGTATCAAGGTTCCGACGCCCTTTTGAGGAATGAGCCTGGCAACGGTTCCTATCCTAAATTGGCCCGGTGTCCATACGTCATTTCTTCGGGGAGAAAACCTTGCTAGGTCTATTCCATTAGGAATGAATCTCACAGCACGGCATCTCCCGGCAGATAATTCCTCATATTCCCGCTTCAAGGCCTCTGATACCACAATCGTGGCATCCGAGAATGGCGCGAGCGTCCTTTCCGACAATTTCACGATGCAATATGCGGCGGAATGGGCGCCATATTGCCCCACAATTGAATTGTGCACTGTGCATACGCAACCAGGGACAGATTCGTGATACAACCTACTCCTGAAGGGAAGTTTAAGGAGCAACCTGCTCCTGAAGAATGGCTTTGACGCAGCTACCGCCAGCCGGCCTACCAGGGATGCTTTGAAACCATGGGTATGGACTATCTCAGGCCTTGCGCCTACTATGATCTTCATCAACCTGGCGCATGCGGCGGCATCATGCAGCGGGCTCAGAGACCCTACCAGCGGAAGCAAGATAAGATCCACTCCGGCGGCCTCGAGCTCCCTCGCCATGATAGTTTCCCCCGAATATACATCTTGCGGCCCTACTATCGCGACCCTATAGCCCTTCGATGCCATGCCTCTTGCAAGATGAAAGACATGCTCCCTCATCCCACCGGCTGCGGGCCTTATGACGTAAAGAATGTCATAGCGCATCAGGAATCATGATACTCCTTGATCTTCTCTGCGAATTCATCCAGTCTCTTTCGGACTAGATAATTGATAGTGCCTTCCGGGTAGTTTCCATCTCGCTGAAGTTGACCGGCGGGCATGCCCGTCAGGACCTCTATCCCGTCATCAATAGTCTTGACAGAATAGATATGGAATTTCCCGTCACGGACGGCTTCTACGACCTCAGGCTTGAGCATGAGATCCTTGACATTATCTTCAGGAATCAAGACCCCCTGCTCCCCAGTCAATCCCTTCGCCTTGCAGACCATGAAGAACCCCTCTATCTTTTCGTTTACCCCGCCAATAGCCTGCACGCGCCCCAGCTGGTCAACAGAACCAGTGACTGCAACTCCTTGCTTTATGGGCACTCCAGACAGACTTGACAGGAGGGCGTAAAGCTCCGTGCTCGAGGCACTGTCACCTTCGACACCTTCATAGAGCTGCTCGAAACAAATGCTGGCAGATAGGCTCAGGGGCCGTTCCTGGGCATATTTCGAACCGAGGTATCCGGTGAGCGTAAGAGCTCCCTTATCATGAATCCTGCCGCTCATCTTCACCTCCCTTTCAATATGGACCACCCCTGAATCTCCAACATATGTCCTGGCAGTTATACGCGATGGCCGTCCGAAGACATAATCCCCCACATCCAGTATGGATAATCCATTGACCTGGCCTACCACAGCCCCCTCCGTTTCTATATAGATTATCCCCTTCTCTATGAGTTCGCGTATCTTCTCCTCCACCTTATTTGACCTATAGATTTTCTCCTCGATGGCCCTGTCTACATGTGACGCCGTTACAATTGGCGCCGAATCAGCTTCTGCCAACGCATTTGCTTCATATATGATCTCAACTACATCGTTGAATCTGGTGGAGAGTTTATCTTGTTTCTCCAGGAGACGGGAGCTGTATTCAATGACCCGGGCGACGCCTGATCTATCGAACGGCCGAAGATTCTGCCTTTTACACACTGATGCAATGAATTGCGCATACTTATTCATGTGCTCGGGGGTCCTATCCATTTCATCATCAAAGTCTGCTTTGACTTTGAAATATTTCCTGAAGTCTTCGTCTAGGTGATACAGGAGTTGATAAAGATAAGGTGTCCCGATTAGAATGACCTTGACATCCACCGGAATGGGCTGCGGCTTCAAAGTCACCGTAGGAATGATCCGAAATTGCTCCCCTATGTTTTCGACCCGGGCTTCCCCATTTTTGAGGGTGCGTTTCAATGTATCCCAGGCCAGCGGGTCGAAAAGAAGGTCTCTGGCCTGAAGAATAAGGATGCCCCCATTTGCCCTGTGGATGGCTCCTGACCTGATCATGGTGAAATCAGTGAAGAATGTGCCCATTTGGCCTTTATATTCGATCTTGCCGAAGAGGTTGTAGTAGGTCGGGTTTGTCTCATATATTACCGGAGCTCCACGGGTCTCGGAATTGTTCACGAACAGGTTCACGGTCAACCGCCTGAGGTAGCTCATCTCAGGTGAAGAACCGGGTTGAGCTGCTCTGTCGCCTGTTTCTCTGGAGGCATCTACGGCCTCGTCGCCTGATGCCCTTGAGATCTCAGCCCTAATCTGACCCAAGTTCCTTGGCAAATCTTCCCTAAGGGAATCCAAGTAGCTCGCTACAACTGGATAATCTTTGTATTTCTCCTGGATCCGATCTAGATGAGGGCCTATAGAATAAGATATGACTTCCCGGTCCAGCTGCTTTATCCTGAGAGTTCCTTCCCTTTCCAGCTCCCGTATTCGCCTGACTGACTCATTCATCTGAGCCTGTAGTCTCCGGTTCTTTTCCTGTATCGCTTGTCTGGCCTCCTGGGGCAGATTCTGAAATTCCTCCTGAGTAAGGGGTGAGCCATCTTCCTTTAGTGGAATCGTCACGATTCCTGCCGGGGTTTGATTCAGGGTGAACCCCTCCTGCTCGGCTCTTTTATGCAGCGTAAGGAGGGTTTCTTCTATCATACTATGAATTTCCTGTAGAATACTTGTTTTTTGTTTTTCATATTCATCGCTTTCAAATGCCCTTGGTATGACCTGCTTGAGATCCTCAACTAGGTCCCTCATATCTTCCCGAAACTGCTCCCCAACCCCCGCTGGAAGCCTCAAAGCCAATGGTACATCAGGTTCATGGAAATTATATACATAACACCAATCGTCAGGAATAGGCCTATTCTCGGCGAACTTTTTGGCTGCCTGCTGAACATAGGTGCTTCTACCGGTGCCGGTAGGTCCAGTGACGAAGATATTATATCCTGGGTTTCTCATTGCCAGCCCAAACTGAACGGCGCGCATGGCCCGTTCCTGGCCGATGATCTCATCCAGGGGAGGAAGCTCTTCGGTGGTCTGAAACGGAAGACATGATTGGTCACAATCATAGCGCAATTCGTCCGGAGACAACTCACGATAGCCAGCCAAGGCAGATCCCTCCATTCATGGGGCCATTCGGGATATGTAGATAGCCAGGCCCGGATTTAGATTATGCGCGCACCATATACAATGCGACTGTGAGCCGCCGGCCGACACGATCGACACTATCACCGACATTATCCTTGAAGTCCGGACTCGGCGACCTACGGGCAAAAGCGCGGGGATCTAATAACTGATCAGAGCAGCCACACATGAAAAACCTTTCTCTATAGTTCTATGAGTTATCGCAGTCTCCTGCCGCCATCCAGTCTCCTACCACCATTCGTGTCATCATGCGGCTACCAGGCGCCGCGCAAGATTAGCTCGTATTTTCAATTTGAGCTTTGCTCCTATCAAAGGATGGGTGGGTGTCTGATGATTGGCGACATTTTGGTCAGGCCTCCGGGGCGGACGACTACTTTTCCGCCGCCTAAAAGCGCGGGTGACAGGCTCTTAGTCAGGTCCCTAAGGTGGATGGCGAGTTTCCGGCCACCTCAACCTGCTGGTGACGGAGTTTTAGTCAGATCTCTGAGGTGGGTGGCGAGTCTCTAGCCACCTCAAAGCGCTGGTGACGAGGTTTTAAGCAGGTTCCGCGCCGAAGTGGCTAAGGAGTCGTCAGCTTGCCCGCTGAGGTGGTATTATTATCGTCAGGTTAGGAAGGTTTTGGAAAGTTCTGGATAGTGCTCACCCTGGGTTGACCAAAATTTAGGCAGGTTTCGCTGAAAGGTGACTAGAATCTCGCCAGCTTCTGGTTCGAGGTGGCAAATTTTTCGCCATCTTTCCTGCAAATTGGAAGATTATAGGTTGTAGTTATCCATAATGAGGAATTTTATGGGATATCTTGGGTGAAGGTGGTAGTATCTTAGTCAGTATAAGTGCGAGGGTGGCGACAGTTTAGTCAGATCCCGCTTTCAGGTGGCAGGAAATCAGTCAGATCGATTCTAAAGCAGAAACTTTAGGATAGGGCTATCTAAATCAAGAAGATTTATGGAATATCTTGGATGAAGTAACGATATAGCGGTTATGCGGGTGGAAAGACTAGTATCGGCTCGCTAGTCCCGCAAAATTCCGAAGGGTACTGATAACGGGCACCGGCATCAAGGCGCCGAGACACCGAAACACCGAAAGAATGCTTGTAATGACGGTGCCGCGTATGATATAATAATTTCGAGCCTTATAATCTTGAGGTAGGAAAATTCTCGTGCGTTGAGAGCTTTGGATGCGAGAGTGGCGGAATGGCAGACGCGCCAGACTTAGGATCTGGTGGGTAACCCCCGTACGGGTTCAAATCCCGTCTCTCGCACCATAGTATTTTCTAGCAGGCCTTTTGTAACTCCACCGCATTCCCCCGCACATAGATTTTCCAGCTGAAAAATGATGAGTCTAGTAGTGTTGGCTACCACACACGACCTGCCAAAAACCCGGGTCTAGTGGGGTCCTCCAGACGCACAAGATTCATCGCTACCCCTCCAGAGGGAGGGAAGTATCTTTTATGCCAAAGGTTGTCCGTCTTCGCAAGGATTCACCTGCCACCTGGGAAGAAGCTATGGAGTCCTATTTGTGGTTCAAGCAGGCCGGGGGACTATGGGAAAGCACATTAAAAGGCCAGTGGGAAGTAATCCGCCTGTTCTTCAATCGGCACCCCGAAGCATGGCAGGGAGACCTGAAACAGGCCGCATACAGGTTCTTCGTGGAGAATATCAAACCCGCCACCTACAACATTCGCCTTGCCTATCTGAAGTCATTCTTCGCCTGGTGTGTGAAGGAAGGCATCCTCACAGAAAACCCGCTATCGGAGTTTAAAAAGCGCAAAGCAGAAGGCTGGGTAGTCGAATTCGACGCCTCAATCCTCCAGGAGCTACTTGCCTTGCCTGACAAGGGGACATTCGCAGGATTGCGTGATTATAGCCTTATGCTGTTTGTGCCTAGGACTTGAGGCATAACTTCGCTACAGGGTTCCTTCGTAATGGAAGCCATGTGCTTGCCCTTCAGAGGATTCTCGGTCATTCAGACTTGAATATGACGAGGCGATATGTCAACCTGATTCAGCAAGACGTGCGGGATCAGCACAGCAAAGGGACCACGCTGAATACCCTGTTTCCGCGAAACCATAGGGTAAGGAAGACCAGAAGGGGTGACCAGGAATGACATTGCTTGCCTGGAAGTGCAAGTCGGTGCGGTAGTATCACCTATGTATAACAGGAGGACCCGTCAGGACGTGGCCTGAATCTCCCATGCTACTGCCGGAGTTGCGGGGGCTGGCTTGAGCGGGAGGACGTGGAATTTCTGTGTTCGCTGCAAGCACACTCTCGGCACAACGCAAATAGTTTTGGGGGATAGCCTATAATACGGGGGTAAATGGTAGGCATGGGTCCTTTGGGACTAGATGGTTTCTTGGGGGGATCAATTATCTAATGGAAAGGGATTCCTCTATCCACGTAGAATTGATACTTGTCCAGCTAAGGGGGGTGCCGCGTGATTTATTTTGAGGCAAATCTGTTTCATTAGTTCCAGTTGTCCGAATGTTCCCACGAGGGGTTACTTTACCAGCTTTGCGAGCACTGTGAGGTGACCGGAGATTTATCATGGTGAAGGAGACTGCGATAACAGGGATAGATCAACTCTTGAGGCACAGGTTGTCCTTGAGCTGCTTAAGGAAGAAAAGATCATAGCTCAAATGCCAGCCGAGCATGGAATTCATCCTAACGTGCTTCATAAATGGCAATATCCAATATCCTAGCAAGGCAGTTCTTTATATGACCCTTGTAATTAGGAAATCATCGGGAACGAGTTTAATCGTAGCTGAGCATGATGGTGGAAATCATTCTTGATCAAGGGGGTTTGCGTTCATGGGGTATTTGGGACGGTTTTACGATATGATTGTCGCCCTGACCAGCTTGATCCTGGTCGCGATCCCCCCTGAGATTTCCGCTGCTGCTCCACAAGAGCATTCCAAGGCTTCTCCGTCTTCTAGGCCGGTAAGGTAGGGAGGGTTTCCGCCAGTACAGGTAGAAAACGACTTCTTCGAAGAGCCTTTGATCCCTGGGCCGGCCCAAAAACAAGGTAACTTGATGAATGGAGGGCATAGGTTTATGACCAAGGATTCCAAGACACTTTCGGATTTACCCTATTCTCAGTCAGAACTCTTCAGTATGGGCAAACGCCGTGTTTACGAAGGCGTGAGCCTTCGTGAAATTGCTTTTCCCCTCGGTGGGATAGGGACAGGAACTGTATCACTGGGAGGACGTGGGGAACTACGCGACTGGGAGATCTTTAACCGACCTGCCAAAGGCGCTTCGCTTCCATATACTTTCTTTGCCATATGGGCTAAGCAACAGGACGGAAAGCCCATAGCAAAAGTGCTCGAGTCAAGGCTTCTCCCTCCGTATCGAGGTAGCCATGGAATTCCCACAGGTCAGGCGCCGGGCCTGCCTCGAATGTCCGGGGCGAGGTTCATTGGAGAGTATCCCTTAGCAAGAATAGAGTTCACTGACGACGATCTACCTCTTGAGGTGAGCCTTGAGGCTTTTAACCCGTTTATTCCGCTAGATTCTAAGGATTCTGGACTGCCAGTCGCTATATTTCATTTCACTCTCAAGAATATGACCAGTAGATATGTGGAGACAACTGTTGCAGCCAACCTCTTAAACCCCATAGGTTATGATCCAGGAAGTCCTTTGGTGAAAGAATTCGAAGTGCAAAATAGACGCTTTCAATTCTTTGGCCTAAATCTGAATGAGTTTATACAGGAAACAAGCTTTGCAGGGATCCTGATGACAAGTCACAAGTATCCAGCCGAAGATCCCAAGTCGGGTTCACTATTTCTATCCTCAACCTGGAAAGACATCACATACTCTCTCCGCTGGCCCCGGGAGGGATGGTGGGGCGATCTCCAAGGTTTCTGGGATGATTTCTCTACAGATGGGTTGCTTGACAATAACCCTACCGCAGAATTGAGTCCCGATGGGGAAACTGACGTAGGTTCTCTGGGCCTTAGGGCAAGGCTTGCCCCGGGAGAGACAGTCACCCTGCCATTCATTATCGCCTGGTATTTCCCGAACCTCACTAATTACTGGAATCAGGAACCCGCCGCCCGTGGCAAAAGGCTTGGCACTTACTATTCAACCATATTCGAAGATGCCGTTGATGTGACGAGATATACCGTTTCAAACCTCAAACGGCTTGAAGGCGAAACAAGGAAATTCCACGATGCCCTTTTCTCGAGCACTCTTCCGGATCCCGTACTAGATGCTGTTTCAAGCCAATGTTCTATCATTAGAACCCCTACCTGCATTTGGACTCAGGATGGCAGTTTTCATGCATTTGAGGGTTGTCATGACAGGGCAGGATGCTGCCCAATGAATTGCACACATGTATGGAACTATGAACAGGCTCTTGCCCATCTATTTCCTGACCTTGAGCGGACCATGAGGTACACTGATTTCAAGGTGAACACCCTGGATTCTGGTCATATGGCATTCAGGACGATCCTGCCTGCTGGCTGTTGCACATGGAATTTCAAACCTGCGGCTGATGGTCAGATGGGATGCATAATGAAGCTCTACCGGGAATGGAAACTCAGCGGGGATATTGGGTTCTTAAAGAGCCTCTGGCCCGATGCAAAGAAGGCACTTGAATTTGTTTGGACATCTTGGGATCAAGACAGAGATGGGGTAATAGAGGGTGAGCAGCACAACACTTACGACATTGAATTCTACGGACCTAACAGCATGATGGGAAGCCTCTACCTTGGGGCTCTACGCGCTGCCGAGGAGATGGCGCAGGCTCTGGGTGATACAGAAGCGGCACTAGAGTACCGCAAGGTGTTTGAGAAAGGAAGCAAACGGCTCGACGAGCAACTCTGGAATGGTGAGTACTATATCCAAAGATATGATCCAGAACAGGTTAAAAGATATCAATACGGCGAAGGATGTCTTTCAGATCAACTTCTGGGCCAATGGTTTGCTGAAGTAGTGGGTCTAGGATATCTCCTGCCAAGGGACAAGGTTAGACAGGCTCTCAAATCAATCTTCAACTACAACTGGAAACGAGATCTCCGTGATTTTGCAAATTGCCAGAGAGTATATGCCTTGGATAATGAAAAAGGACTTGTGGTTTGCTCCTGGCCGAAAGGAGGACGGCCAGAGATCCCCCTTCCCTATTGTGATGAGGTGTGGACGGGAATCGAATATCAAGTGGCAGCTCATTTGATTTACGAGGGTTTCGTGGAGGAAGGGCTTGCTATCGTAAAGGGTGTTAGGGATCGATATGACGGGGAGAAACGCAATCCATGGGATGAAGTGGAGTGCGGGCACCATTATGCAAGAGCCATGGCGAGCTGGTCGCTTCTCCTGGCACTGAGTGGGTATGAATATAGTGCGCCTGAGATGCAGATTGGGTTTGCGCCAAGGATATCTCCAGAACATTTTCAATGCCTATTCACTACAGGTTCTGCCTGGGGCATCTTTTCCCAGGAATTGAAGGACTGTCACTTTATGATGAAGATCGAGGCGCTTTATGGTGAATTGAAACTCCGCAGGATCCATGTGTCAATACCAAGAGCGTTGCAGGAAGATGTGACAACCGCTCAAGTCAGCAGGGCAGCCGAAGATGAGGACAGAGCATCCAGCATTTCCATTCAGAAAGATTCAGACCGTTTCGGGAATACCAGGGTGGCTATAGACCTCGGGAAACCCGTCCTTATTAAATGTGGGGAAAGGATTGAGGTGAATCTGGTTGGCGCTCTGAAGTGAAAAGTACGGGCAACCACAGGATGAAGGGTGGCAGATTGCGGGCAGCCTCGCGCAGACTTGGGGTATCCACGAACCCCGGCCCGATTATGACGGGGGATAGACGAGTGTCTATGTTTCTTCTTCTTCACGTTTTCACCAACCCCCGGTAGGCTTCTATACAGCTCATTGAATCTCCGGATAGAGCACCCATGACGATTTAGCTTACTCTACAAGCAGAAGGCCGAAATAACTGGTAGGAGAGTTTCGTGATGTCGCAACCTCAATGGTGAAGCCTGCATTTCGAGCGGTGGTGTAGACGTCTATGCCACACGCCTCCATTGACGGCCTGGCCTCGTCAGGATGTACACATGGATAGCTCCTTGGACATGAGCCGCATAAATGACATGGTCCAGATCCCATAGCGAAAGCCTTATGGAATCCCATAAGAAATGCCTCTCGCTCCAGCGAGGAAATGATCTCTCGAAGTCGCCTCCAATCACTCGGCAGATGCACCAATATGGTCGTCTTGTATCCATCAAGGACCCTTCTCGTTGTCGAAGGTGTTGGCGAATAAGGGGGACACGTCAGGCACTGACCATACCCGTCGCATCCATACTGGCACTTTAGGCGCACCCATTCACCTGTGATGACTGATGATGGATCCACATGGCGCGCATCCTTCGCCCCCAATTTCAGAGCAAGACGGCATAACGTTTCAACCTTCGGGCTATGCTCCTCCACAGCCATAATCAAAAGCCTCCTTCGATAGGGTAGATTCGGTAAAGATGACTCAATTCCTTCATAAACCATCTTAGCCTGGCCAATTCAACTGGGAGAAAAGAGACTATATGGCATACTGCGACTGATGATAGGGTCGAACCAGTCCTATCCCCATACAATCGCTATCAGACCCCTCTAATCCCCTCAAAATATCTAACTGAGAATTACTACATGTGAAATATGTGTTCTACACTCTATAAGCGGAAATCCCGGAGAGGCGGCGACAGAAAGGAAAATCGCCGGGGATGTTGAATCTAGTATACTAGGGAAACTGATATACCCCAAGCATATATCATGCCAGTCGATCTCATCATGGGAAAAGCCCTGCTGGAACGAGGGTTTTTAGTCTATCTACAAGGGATGGAAACCGCGATATCGTCGATGAGGCGCATAATCGCAGGCGCGTTTTTAGTCTACCCATAAGAGATAGAAAACCGGATGCGGACCGGGCGCCAATGGATGATGGATCACATTTCCGGCCCACCTATAGGGGCCGCAGATTCAACCGGCAGCTTTAGGATGATCCTTCCACATAAAAACAGTGCGCCAGACTTGGCATAAGCGAAGGGGGTATTCATAATGTACTGGGAAAAGCAAGGCATAGAGAACACGAGTAAAACTCTTGACCTCGCTCTGGCTAGAGCTAAAGAGCTTGGGCTTAAGCATATTGTAGTAGCTTCCAATACAGGGAACACGGCAAGGCCGTTATTAGGTCATGGGATCAATATAGCTGTGGTGACCCATCGTATGGGGTTTAGGGAGCCAGGCCAGGATGAGATGACTCCTGAGGCGCGCCAAGAGCTCTCCAGCAAGGGAGCGCGAATCCTTACTACTACCCATCTATTTAGCGGAATCGAACGTGGGATTACCAAGGAATTCGGCGGGCTTTACATAGGCGGGGTCGTGGCGGAGACGTTGAGAATGTTGGGGCAAGGTACCAAGGTGGCAGTGGAAATCGCGGTTATGGCTCTTGATTCAGGACTAATCCCCTATGGCGAAGATGTCATATCAATAGGCGGGTCAAGTCGAGGCGCTGATACCGCCATAGTCATCAGGCCAGAATATTCATCCCGATTCTTTGAAACCAAGATCCGCGAGTTTATCTGTAAGCCTCGGGATTTTGAATAGACTACTACTACTTTGAAAATAGCTCGACGCCATTTTCATCCTTTCGATGGTGCCGGGCAACGTCCGGCATGGGGGTCTACCCAGAAATAGATACCACAACCTGATTATTTCTAAATTCAAGCTTGGTCATCTATACTTAACTTAACGATACCAACGGTCAAGGTATTCTTCAGTGTCTGAACCGGGATGTCGTCGTCGGAGAAGGTCAACGAAGTCTTTCACCGAACCAGTCTCCTGGTGAACATACTCTGTCATGAGCTGCCAGAAAGGTCCTTCGCCCAATCTTGATCTTAAGTTGTCCAAAGCTAGAGGACCCTTACATCGATTCAACGTTCCCAGCATCGGAACTTGTCCTAAATCAAGTCCCTGCAACAGTCCTATTTTTCGCACAGCGGGTGTTTTCTCCAATGACTGACGATACTGATCAAGGTTTTCCTTGGCTATCTCTCTACCGAAAATGTCATCTAGAATAACGACTTGAAAGTAGTGAGCAAGAGATTCGTCAGCAAAACGATTCGGCCAGTCAGAAGGTTCTATGGTCCAGAAGTGACAAACCTCGTGTATTACCTTGGCTGCTGTGCTCCACTGGTTTTCATCTCTTGCTTCTTGAAGGATGAAACCAGGAGAGCTTTGACTTCCCCACCATTCCGGAATCTGAACTATATCAAGCTTTTTGATAATCCGCTCTCCCATACGTCGGGCCATACCTTCGAGTGTTCTAGCCACCCAGGTCTGTGCACATTTACTCCAGTCCTCAAAGCCTGGCAAATAGTATATAGTCAGATTCCCTAGGGTCGTACGGTCAAACTGGGCAATGGCCAAATCTAAGCGCCAGCGCGGCTCGTTGCAGCGGAAATGATAAAAGTTGCCGTCTTTTTCACAGTCGCCAGGTGCTACTGCCACATATCCAGTAGGCACCTCTACAGTCAGTGCGTAGGTAAATTCGTTCATGGGTTGTTCGAAAATATCGGTTACTGGATACCACAGTAAATCCGGTCGTAGTAACGTGTAATCTCGGCTGACTGTATCGTATATGTACGGCCAAACCTCCCTAGCACCTGCAGCAAGACCTCGATATTTCAGAGAAACGCAACACTCTTTTCCAGGTTTCAGTGATTTGGGCAAAGAGATCGTGACAGTATTTACGTGCCAGCGTTCTAGACCTTTCACGGTTGTGATCTTTTGCTCGAAACCGACTTCGCATTCATCCACTGTCACAGCATATACATTGAAAAGTCGATAAAGAAACAGAGTGATCGCAGAGCAAGGTTCCGAATTGACATTCCTTATATGAAGCCTTGCTGAGACTTCTAGTTGCCCAGGGGCATAAGGCGAAAGGCCCACAGGTGGGAATTCAACGGAGGCATCAAGGTCATAGTGGCCAACACGCATCAAAAGCCCTCCTCTTGGCGTGGAGTAACCTTATTCCGCAAGAGCCGATGTTCTAAGTCCTGTCAAGGGGTAGGTGGGTGTCCGGTGACTGGCGTCCAGGTCGACTGGGTCCCAGTTCGACAGTGGAAGCCTCATGTATACTTCGTCCTTTCATACCACCCCAAAAATCTCTCCAAAACGAGAATATCGACTGCAAAGTGAAATTAATCCCTATTTCGCTATTAATTCTACTTTCACCTGCCGATGGTTATGATTCGCTGCCGACTTCGTAAGGCCGAGAACACCATGTTTGGCCGCCGCGTACACCGGATCCCATGGAAACGCCCGTTTGCGGTCCACCGACGATGCCTTGACGATGGCACCTCCACATGCATGAAGCATCTACGGTATATGGGACCCATTGTATTGCATCTGGTTTAACGAGGACTATATCTTGGCTACACAGGCTTGCAAATGCCTCGCCACCTCATTTCTCCATGGCACACATGGCATGATTCATGCTACGGGAGCGGCTCCGCAACCTCCGACCGATGCAGTCTTTCGCGGCTGCCAAATCTTTCACATCCTTCTCCAGAGAACCGAATCCAGGATCCTAACGCCCAATTCCTTCGCAACAGGCTCACATTTTACAGTTAATAGGTGGTAAGTTCTATCGTTGCAATCCGGCATCGTCTCGAAATTAGCATGTCCTTTGGCTATCACGACTCCGGCTGTCTTTAGAGCGTGAACGAATGCCGGGGAACATTTCTCGCATGAAACTCCGAGATAGTTTGAACCCGTCGTGATGACATCTGCCACTTCGCTCAAGCCAACAAGCATAGCATCTTCGATGGTCGCATCATTCATCACAGGGCCGCCCTTTACAGCAAATCGTACCTCGATATTCGTTAGTTTCTTGAGCTCTTCAATTAAAAGCATATCGAAACCTATTTCTCCAGCATTATCCCCGATGTAGAGCAAAGAGCCGGAACTATTGAGGTCCCTTATCAGCTCATCTGAATCATCAATAGCCAGAACAGTCGTCATGGCCCTCTCCACAAGATCATCGAGGTTTGGCTCTGTTACAATACCAAGATCTATCATATTAGCGGCAATTGCCAGCCCAATGGCAACTCTCAGCCTATTATCAGTATCGTCTAATGCTTTTCTTAACCTGGGGAGAAGCCTCATGGCGGCAAGGTCGTAATTGTATTTCTCTTCTTTATAAGGGTCGTTTATTCCGAGCAACCGTGTTGCTATTTTGAAGCATTCCCAGGTGATCTCGGCTGGAGCCTGGTCCAAGGAAAGAGCAGAAAAGGTTCTCCCTGCTTCATCCAGGATCGCCTTAATCTGCGCGTTGTCGTTAGTTACTTTTCTTGCTGTGATTATCATTTGCCTTAGACTACATGGAAAGCATTCAGGTTTACTCTTCATGAAGAAAGCCTCCTGGCTATATAAGGTCATAGAGATTATCTCTGACGATGCGATCGATATTACCTCCTATCCTGGTAGAGTCCGGCTTCATACGGCGGCGTACCTGCGAGCCTCCCACCGGCGATCACGATTCCCCATTCCAGATGTTGCCGGGCCGTACAATGAGCCATAGGCCGGAGCCATGGACCGCGTTTCTATTGAACTGCAACTCTCTCCTCATATTTTCCCATTATACTGCGCGTTCCTGCCTAAAACAAGCGCGGGTTATCCTTAGAGGCATTTGCGATGTGACTTTTTCGTCATGAACCGAAACCGCAAGAGGGCAGTTGGGGTCAGCCCAATGACCTCCAGGAACACAAATCGTGGGGTTGTGTATGACTTAAAAACTTGTATCTGGATTGTTATGTTACTAATTACATTTATCGGTCCGCGGTGAAATACTCGCACCTCCCTATGACCCCCGGGTGACGGCGGACGGTTTCGTCAACGATCTTGTGGGCGTGCTTGACTTCCGCCCTCAATCCGCACATCGCCCGCAATTGCGCGTTTCGGCTCAACTCGCGCCGTAGGCTCTCTATCGATGGGGCGTGCTGCTGCTTTTTACACAACTCAAGTGCTATTGTTGATCTCCGGGAATTTCGCCATGAAGCAGATCGTGGCGAGCGTCGGTGCTGACGCTCTGGCAAAAGAGGCGGAAGAGACGGGATGGCGCAAACGGACATAGTTTAAATGAACAGCACTCCACCCCGCAAATTCATGTCTTCAGGCACTTCTTTCAGAGGACGCGCCGAATTCTTCAATAAAAGCTCGTACGACATCGGGATCGAATAGAGTACCGGCATTCATTTCTAAATATTGGAGCGCTTTTGCGCGGGACCAGGCGCGCCTATAGGGACGGTCGGACGTGAGGGCTTCATATACATCAGCGACGGCGAGGATGCGCCCTTCGATGGGAATGTTGTCACCCCGCAATCCCCGGGGATAGCCGCTGCCGTCGAAACGTTCGTGATGGGACCAAACCGCGGGCAGGGCGGGTGCCAGTATATCAACCTGTTCGATAATCCGGCGTGACAGGTCTACGTGGGTTCTCATGTGGTCCCTTTCGTCAAGGGTGAGAGGACCCGGCTTTGCCAGTATATGCTCCGCAATCCCCACCTTGCCCAGGTCATGGACTATGCCTGCCCATTTCAGGACGGCCAATTGATCGACGCTTAGTCCCATGCGTTTGCCAGCCCGCACCGCATATTCGGATACAAGCTCAGAATGGTGACGCGTATACTGGTCGACGGATTCGATTGTGCGCGCCATTGTCCGGAGAACGGTCTCGGTAAGGTTTTCGAGGTACCCGGAGAGTATGCTATACCTGGTCATTCCTGATAAAATCCTTCCGCTCTCACAATGGATCGCGTAATACAGGCTTCCGAGTATACCTCCCATCGTTGCGAAGAACATGGTTCTGAATATCCAGCTCTCAGCCGGCTGCATAATGCCGGCCGGTACATCCAGAGGCATCCATGGTCCCTGAAATATGCCCGCCAGAGCTCCAGAGATCGTGCCCCCGGACGGCCCGAACCACAGGGCTGCAGCAATTATCGGGATATAGAAGATGTGGCCCCAAGCATGAGCTGTGCCACCTGTAATGAAAATGACCCAGGTGGAAAAAGCCAGACCTGCGAGCACCGCCATAAGGCGAAACGCCACTTGCGCGATTGTAAATTGGTGGCCAGGGTCCGGAACATCATCATGCCCCATTTGGCCAGCATCTTCTGCCTCGCGCTCGACGAATTCCATGACGCGGCGCGTCAGACTGGATGACATTTCATCGATCTGGCTGGGTGATTTTCTACCGTTCCGGCCTGGTGAGGTTTCCTTGATTCGACCTGGCGATATCTCATCGATCCGGCTGGATGCTAATTCACCGGCCCAGTCGACATGGTCTAGGATCTTGATGCGTTTCAGAGCTGAAACGACCTGCGGATCAAAGGCCGATCCAGACTGGCTGCTGATGATGTCCACCACATGCTTATCATCCACGCCGTCCTCATTCATCGCATGATCGTATGTATCTGCTACCGCGACGATCCGAGCCGCCATAGGGATCTGGCGTCCTTTCCGGCCATCAGGGTGGCCTGCCCCATCCCAGCGCTCATGGTGAAATTCTACGGCCGCCCGGATTTCATCGATCGCGGGAATTGCCCGCAAAAGATCCCGGCCGATTACCGGGTGTCTCCTCACAATACTCTTTTCCTCAGGCGTGAGAGATGCCCCCTGTTGCAGCAGGCGCTGGGGAATTCCTACCTTGCCTATATCGTGCACAAATCCGCCCCACCACAGGTCCGGGATCTTCTCCGGACGGATGCCCATGGCTTCGCCTATCTTTGCAGACAGTCTTGCCACCCGCAAAGAATGATGATCGCCCGGTGCATCGAAATGTGGTTCGATGCATGCCACTAGGGCTCTCATGGTTTGTTCTATCGACCGGCTGAGAGCTGCCGCCCTTGCCTTGATGAGCCGGTCCTGGACATCAAGGTTTGATTTCTGTCGTTGGAGCTTATGAGCGAGAAGGCTTGCAGTGAGGGCTACAATGGCAAAGAGGGCCATACGGTATACCCAGTTTGCCGTGGACTGGGCTTGCGCGATTGCCGCATTTTGAGGCATAGCAGGTCCGGCGAGAAGCCCGGCTATGATGGCCGAGATGAGGGCCGCCAGCGGACCGTGTCTCATCGCCGCGAACATTATCGGCACATAAAACAACTGTCCCCAGGCGAACCACATTCCGCCCGCCCAGCGCACCAGCATGTAGACTGCTACAAAGAGGATCGCGATAAGGAAGCCTGCGATGATATTGGCCCGTCGGGCATTCTGTTCGCTAAGAGGGCCTTTAACAACATCGGCCAATCGGGTACCTCGTGTGTCAAGGGAGTCTGTAACGACATCGAGCTGCTGGCTACCCCGTGGGTCGAGGTTTTCGGACAATGCCCTGGGGGACATTGCTCCCTATGCCTCCTCTTGCCAAATGAAATGACATATTGGCACGTTTGGTCTTCATTTCTATACTTATATGTTCTTGTCGGAATTCCTGCTTGCGTGGCGAAGTGAGGGGGTTCACGGCAGAGATCGGGACTCGGGTCACCTAGCGACACTATTATCAACCATCTGAACCGGGATCCTATCGATATATGGCAATTGGTTGCTCTGGGAATCTACCTTCCAGTAATACGGGTTTGCGCTCCAGGACCCAATTTTCCTTGCCCTTCAGATGGAGTATTTCCGGGGATGACCTGCTTCTTGTGGAAGCTTGCTCCATCAAATATAATTAGATCATGCGAAAAGGGATCAGCGGGAAAGGTGGCGCAACATGGAGGATATTTCCAATCCGTTTCAGAAAAGAGGGGCTGATGATTCATCTCAGGGAAATGGCTATATTTCGGCATGTCGCAAGGCCGCGGAATTGATACGGGCATCCCGCTTCTGTGTGGCGTTGACAGGGGCCGGAATATCTACAGAAAGCGGCATCCCTGACTTCCGCAGCCCTGGCGCCGGCCTCTGGTCAAGAATTGATCCCATGGATTTGCTTTCTGCTACGGCATTCGAACTCAGACCTGCGAGATTCTATGAATTCATCCATGATTTGGTAGACACATTCTCCAGAGCCGAGCCCAATGCTGCCCACATTGCTCTTGCGAGGCTCGAGCAGGAAGGCTATGTAAAGGCAATCATAACCCAGAATATCGACGGGCTCCACCAGAAGGCAGGAGCCCGCAATGTGTTAGAGGTGCATGGCAATGCACGCTCATGTACATGCATTTCGTGCGGGAGAGGGTATTCGATGGAAGAGACACTCCGAGCAGTTTCTGCGGGTGAAGTCCCGCCCAGGTGCGCCTCATGCAATTCTCCGCTGAAACCGGATATCGTACTGTTTGAAGATCCCATGCCAGAAGATTTTGCGCTGGCTCAGCAGGCGGCGCTCCAGAGTGACCTGATGATAGTCATTGGTTCCAGCCTTGAGGTGGCCCCTGCATGCTACTTGCCTTCTATGGCAGGAAGGCTCATCATCATCAATTTGCAGCCAACCCCTTGCGACTCGCAGGCGGATGTTGTGATCAGGAACAAGGCGGCGGAAACCATGCAGATAATAGTCAGATTCATTTTGGAAGAATCGGAGGGGAAGCAATAATGTGGGGACTTATCTGGCTCATTCTAGGATTGATCACCATCGCCATTTTTCCTTTTACTCTGCCCGCGGCCATCCTGGTCGGGGCGGTATTACTCGTGGATAAAATCCTGACTTAATACTTTTGCAATCTTCTAAATCGAAGGCTTATTGACCCTAAAAATCTACTCATGAGAATAGTTAAGGGTCTTAAGATAATATTTTAGATCTCCTTTTATAACCATCTTTTCAAAAACGAAACTATCTCCGCTCTCATAGCCGCGGTCTCGAAATGCCCTGTATCATAGCGCACCATCTTCCATGCCTCAGGAGCGCCTTCTGCCGCATAAACTTCCCTGAGCCTGGCATCCACCCTGTCCAGCCCGACTGGAGGTGTAAGCTTATCGCAATTCCCTGCCAAACTAAGGTGAGGCCTCGGCGCGATAAGGGAGTTGATGTCCGCGGTAGTGAAGTATTTCAATAACCTTGGCACATAATAATAGATTCCGTGTTCGTCGAGCCCCCGCGATTCAATAAGCGCCTGGAAGTCTGTCATGCAGCAGATATCGATGCAGATCTTGATGCGCGTGTCCAGAGCCGCCACCCACCACGCCATGGTGCTCCCCATGGATAGCCCCATTGTCCCGATCCGGCTGCCATCCACATCAGGCCGCGATATCAGGTAATCTATAGCACGCAGGCTGTCATACACCATCATTCCCCACAGGACCTGCCCTTTCCAGAGCATTTCCTTGAAAAGCTCGGATTCCGAACGGCCCCGCCTTTCCCCGAAAAGCCAGCAGTCGATGCAAAGGGCCGAATAGCCCATTTGAGTGAGCACCTCGGCATAGGGCGGCTTCTTGAGCGCGTCACGCCCGTTTAGAAGTTCATCCTTCCCAAGAACATAATTGCCACCATGAGCATGGTTATAGAGGATAGCTGGGAGCGGAATCCGCCCTTCTTCTCCTTCGGGACGTTTGGGCCGCACGAAATATGCAGGGACAGGCTCAATTCCATTCAGGTCTAGCATCAACTTTTCCAAAATGTAACCCTCGCGTTCCTCTTCCCCCACCTTCCACGCTGATATCTCTCTTTGGCGCTCCGGCAAATCCCCCAGCAGCCCATAAAGCTGTTCTCTTCGAGCCTCTTTATCAGTATTTGTATTCATAGCTCCGCCCTCGCAAGGCTTCCCTCCGTTCGATGATCTCGAAGACTTATATTTTCAAGGTCTATGCAACCCTATCATGCTGAGCTCTGAGTCGAGCGCATGTAACGATTGTGGCATACACTGCATCACGTGTCCGGCCAATCCCTGATGTACATCGCTTGCCAGCCAAGATGATAAAATATCCACCATCTAGTGGCACATGTACATTTCGAGGGCGACCGGCGAATTCCTTTTGTAGGATGAAGATAATATCTTCGCGCCGGCATGAAAAAGGTTGCCGATGAAAAAATGCCGTCTCACCTGGGTCCGCGGGCAATATCATCTATATCGCGTCTAGAATGCCATTTTACCGAGGATTTTTCTGAACCTTGCGGTATCTGTTTTCAATGCTTTTGTGTTATTATGGGATTAACGGAGAACACTGTCGCTGAACCATACATTATTTGGGACGCAGCGCGGAAAAGTAGGAGCAGGCGCAGTAGAATAGAATAAAAAGGCGGCGCGTCGCCATGCGCTGCTCTGAAAGAGGGTGTCTGAATTGTTAGAGATGAATGTCCTAAGCGTGGTAACGGATCTTAGCGGGAATTATTCGGTACTGCTGGCGGATGCCGATCAGAAGATCGTCCTGCCCATCGGGATCGGCCCTTTTGAGGCCCAGGCCATAGCTTATCCTTTGCAGGGCGAAACACCCCCGCGTCCATTAACCCATGATTTGATGATGACTTTGTGCGAGACTCTCGGTGGGAAAATCGAAAAGATCGTGATAACGGACATCAAAGAGAGCGTCTTTTACTCAGAGATCTATATGCAGCACGATGGCAAATCACTCGTGCTGGATGCCAGGCCAAGCGATGCTATAGCATTGGCCGTAAGGTGCAAATGCCCGATTTATATGTCACCGAAGCTAGTTGAATTCACATATAAGTATGAGGACATTATTTCACAGAGCCAGTAGATCATGCCGCGCGTATCTGTGGATTTAATTAACCGTGGAGATAGTATTCACAAAGCTAATAGAGCGCGATGCTCTGCCCCGCGAATTCCCGTCGGGATGTCTCTCAAGCGGCAACAGCGCGGCTTTCAGCCTTCAGGCACTCTTGACAAAATCAACGAGATCGAATATTGTATAATTACAGAGCGCAGGGGAGTAGCTCAATTGGCAGAGCGGCGGTCTCCAAAACCGTAGGTTGCGGGTTCAAGTCCTGTCTCCCCTGCCAACCTAGAGCCACAAGGGATTCAGGTTTTTGGAAATTGAACCCAACATGCATGGACCGTAAGTACTAAACAAAGGCTTGCAGAAGCAACGGTCTTCCCTCTGGTAGCGAATCTGAGATTCCGTATCAGGGGGTATTTTTATGGCCAAACTCTTTCGTATCCACAAGAAACTTCCAGACACCTGGAAGGACGCACTTCAAGACTTCCTCTCCTGGAAGCAAGCACAAGGAGTAGCTTCAAGAACGATCAAAGACTACAAAGACCATGTATCCCGCTTCTTCACCGCCTGTCCTGATGCCTATGACCCAGCTAACCTGCGGCAAAGAGTCATGGAATACATGTCGCAGGAAATCATGCCTGCAACCTTCAACCTTCGCAGGGAATACCTCAAAGCATTCTTCTCCTGGTGCGTCAGGGAAGGCATATTCCCGGAAAATCCTCTCTCCGACATACCCAAGAAGAAGGACCCCGGCAAGATACGTCACCTTCCAGAAGAGGTCCTGCAAAGCCTTTTGAAATTGCCTGACAAGAAGACATTCGCGGGACTCCGGGACTACGCTTTGATGGTCCTTACGCTATCCACAGGAATCAGACCATGCGAAGCATTGTCCCTTCTCCCCCCGGATTTCAACCTCCGCAGTCGCTTTGTCACAGTCCAAAGACAGGTTGCGAAGACGAGGGAGGAGAGGGTCCTGCCTATCCTCCCAGTTGTGGTGGAGGCCATACGCGATCTCCTTGACGCAAGACACCCCGCCTGGCCGGACTCCGTCCCTGTATTCTGCACATACTCCGGCAAACGAATGACAACCCTTGAATGGGGAGACAGACTGGAGCGGTACGGGAAGATTCTCGGGATCAATGTCACCCCCTACATGCTCAGACATAGCTTCGCGATCAATACGCTGAAAGCAGGGGCTAATGCTTTTGTGGTGCAGGGGATGCTGGGACATACAGACATGACCATGACAAAGCGATATGTCCGCCTCCTCGAATCCGATCTCAGGGAAGCGATAGAGAAAGCCAACCCTCTGAATGTGATCCTGCCACAGGCTAACAGGGTCCGCAAGGTCCGCAGGTAGGAGAGTAACGAAATGTGCGACACCATAACGATTATCGGACTGCTTCTTCTTGTGGCCTGTCTGATCCTCGGGGCGGACAATATCCGGCAATCCTATAGAATACTCAGACAGTTAACCAAAAAACTGAAGGGGGGTGACTGATCATGGGAGAGGCTTTGAAACCAGAGGAGAGGAAGGAGATAATGGCCGCCTTTGAGGCCATGGATATGGCCGCATGGAGCCTGAATCATTATATTGAAGAAGGCAAGGGTCAACAGGTAGGCGGGATGCTTGTCGCCTTCGCCAGGAAATATGGCAGGTGGCCGAATTTCCCTGATCCTGCATTACTGATCTCCGTCAAACTCTTGCAACCCCTCCTGTGTCATGCGATAGCCAGGGGGGACAAGTAACCTCATAAGATATTCAGGGAGAGGAGAACAACGGCTTCTCCTCTCTTTTCTTATTCCATGAGCCACAGAAAAGCCTCCAGGACGGACGATTTTTTCCGTCCAAAGGTTTTTCCCCCTATCCAGGTTCCTCTCGCCAATCCTGGGGCAAATGGTGAGGCCACAGGCGGACAAACTCATCCCCTCCCCTCTTCATCGGCCAGCGGCCTGGAAGGACCCGGGATGCCCCCTTTCGCAAGCGAACGGGCAGGCGGGGAGACCCGTCTCAAAAATTCCCACCAATTTTTGAACCTTTTATACAAAAGTAGAATATCAGCACAGGAGAGGAAGGGGAAGCGGGATTCGGGACACGGGGCATTGAGTTAAGAGGCGGGAAAATGGAGAGTATATGGAAAAAATACCCAGTAGCATGAATCTGTGCGATACCCAGAAAACGCATGACAGGGGGTGACAAATCCTGGGAGGGAACGCTTTTCGATGTCACATTATTACAAACATATGTTCGTATTTATTTATTTCTACCCTTTACCAGTCTGAAATGGAATTCCAGGAAGAGTATTAGTCCTGCCCACAGGACAGCCTGGAATATCATATCCCGCATTTTCCCCACCTCCTTACGATCCCTGGCCTCACAATCCTTGGTTCCGGCCTCCAGTTGTCTTTCCAGTCAACGGTAAGGGATGGATACCCTTCATATAAGGCTTCTGGCCTATACCCCAGGACACGGGCCATGGCCTCCAATTCCGGCCTGGAGGGGACCGCCCTTCCAGTCTCATACATTTGCAACCTGAATTTCGAGGTCCGCTTTTCCCCGAATGCAAGGCAGGAGTTTATCCGGTCCACCAGTTCAAGCTGGGAAAGGTTCTTCTGAAGCCGGTATTTCCTGATGTTGTTTATGATCCTCAAAGGGCATCACCAGTCCCAACAATTGCGGACTATGCGTAAGATATTTTCCTTGGTCCAAGGATCCCCCATCAAAGCGTTCCAGGAACAGTCTTCACAAAAGTAAACAGTGATGTTTGGGACAAGAGTTTTTCCTTCCCGGACCTCCACCAGAAGCCTGACCAAACCAACCCCAGCAGAATAAGGGATTGAGGTTCCACAAATAGAACAGCGGTATGGGGTTGTCTCTGGTCCATATGGATCAAAAAACCTAGCACTCTCCTGACCGTAGAGTTCTTTGACCTCTACAGTCGTTTCACCGAGGCAGACGGGCCACATGTCCCTTTTTATCGCCCTCACTTCGATCTCCTCCCTTCCCTTTTTGGCAGATTTCTCCACCAGCCTGGGTCGTGAATCCACCTGCCTGTTGCAGGGTCACGGCGAAAATCCAGGGGGTTAATCCTGTTAATTATCAGGACAGGACAATTGCCCACGTATTCTACTCTCTTTGTTTGGGACTGCAACAGGGAAATGATTTCCTGCTTGTGGTTCCGGATCTCTTGCCGCAGGTCGTCAGTGAGATAGCCGGTAACTACCAAGGAATCGCCTTCCACCATAATGGTGCATTCGTTCTCCCAGAGGGCCTTTAATACTTCATTAGGAGCCATCAGAATCATCACCCCCAGGTGAAAGAATCCATATCAATACTGGCAGGGATTCCTCAATAGCCGCCCGAATTTTCGGGGTAACAGGACCAGTAATAGCTAACGTTTTCCCGTCGCTTTTTAACTCGTATCCTTCAAGAATGAGCCACTGCAATAATCGCAACCCAGGATGCCGCAATATCTCAAGCAGTTCCGGCTTATACTTGCGGAGCTTGCTTATCAATCCATCGCTCAATGCTCCCTTTGACACTTCGCAGCGAATTGTTTCCTCGTCAATGAGGAACATATTGCCGCCGCCGGAGAATACGTATCTTGCCAATTGGGTCCCTTTGCTTATCACCCATAGCCACCCCCTCAGAATCGTTCCTCTGGTGGTCGAATAACCCTTTTAGTTACCTCAGTTACTTCGGTTACCTTTTCTTGAATCCCTTGGGCCACAAGGGGTTCAGGTCTCAAAAAGGTAACAGGGGGGGGGTGTTACCTTCGGTTACCTTCTGGTTACCTTTCTCAGAAGTAACCGTGGTAACCGAAGTAACAGAAGTAACATGGTAACCGAAGTAACCCTCTTTTACTACTGTGTATTTCCCCCTATCTAAAGCCTTGATTTCCCCATTTTTTACCATACGGGAAAGAAGCATTTTCACGTTTTCATAGGGTTGTCCTAACGCTAGAGCTATCTGCTTTGGGGACATAGGCTCTCCATTAGCTTTTAGGGCCTCGATAACTGCTTGTCGCTCCCGGCTTATCTTGTATTCTTCCGCATCACCCAACAGCACCCACCCACCTACGTGAGGGTCCGCCCTGAGAGCCAGGGTTCGTTCCTCAATATCGCGACCAACGACAAAGAGTTCAGCATCGGCTTTCCCGCGTGTTCGTTTTAGCACGAGAACAGAGTCTGCTGCACCCGCAATCCCACTAGAACCAGACAGCATATCGATAGGGTCGTCATGTTCCCCCCTGTTTGTGTGATGCACAAGCAAGAGAGAAGCTCCGTGCTTATCGGTAACAGCTTTCAATTTGGCGACTGAAGCGTAATCAAGATTGTAGAGCGTCTTCCCTCGATCGTTCGTTTTTCTTTCCCTAATTCGCTCAAAAATGTCAATAATGACCAATTTGACTTCTGGATGATCGGTTAAGAACTTATCTAGCTCCATATCCCCTTCTTGATCCAGCCTGGGCCATACTCTGGATATATACAAATTGGGAGGAGGAGGGGCGTTTTTCAATAGTATCCTAACTCGATCCTGCAATCGCCGCTTGGAATCCTCTAGGGCCAGATAAAGAACCCCCCGTTGTTTCACCTGAATACAACCGAACGCGTATCCTCCTGTCGCGACTGCTATGGCGATGCCGAGAGCCGCCCAACTTTTTCCAAGTTTGGGTTTGCCTGCAAATACAGTAACCCCTTCGACGAGGATTCCAGGGACTATTTCGACGGGTTCAGGAATCTGCATATTCAGAAGTTCTTGTGCGGTCATAACTTCGATAGCAGTTCGCTCCCCATGGGGTCGCCACTCCGAGGACTCCTGCACCAACCGCAACAATTCTTCTTTTGTACCACCTGCCGCTAGCCAATCTGAGATGTCCCCCTTTTCTGGCAGGTCAGGCAGATTCACGATTCGCACATCAGATGCAGTCCCATACAGACTCCTTGCGACAGCTTCAGCGTGTTTGCGGCCAGGTTCGTCATTGTCGGGAAGAATGACTACCTTTCTACCCGCGAAGTATTTCGCGAATTCCTGTCTCCACTTCCCAGCCCCCCCAGAATTGGTAGTGGCTACAAGACCAAATTTTGCTAGATTATCACAGTCCTTTTCTCCTTCTGGGATAAATATCCAGCTATCTTTTGGGGAAGCGATAAGTTCTGGCAACCTATAAGGAATTGGGTCTACCCCCTGCAGATTCCAGATCCAACCTTTTCCAGAGGGGTCAGGTCTACGCTGGAGGAAATTCTTGGGAGCATACCTCACCACTTGATATACGAGTTTGCCATTTTTATCCAGATAATCGTATATTGTCAAAATCTTCCGCTCTTGTTCTGTGGGAATACCTAGCTTGATCGCCAGTTTCTGGAGGTTACCACGCTGACCGCAGCCAAAGCAGGTGAATCCCGCTTCATTCAAAGAGAGAGACTGCCTGTGATCGTCATGATAAGGACACAGTGCCTGGTAGAAACCGGAATCATTGGGTCCCTTTACTAATTTGAGTCTTTCCAGAATCTGGGATAAAATGTGGTTGGACATGATTTCTCACCCCCCCGTGTTCGCCAGGCTTCGGCCTGGTATCTTATTCCAATATCTCAATGGCAGATAATACCGGATTCCGAATTTTCCCAAAGATTTGGGGATCGCCAGGTCACAGAATCGCTGGAAATCTATGACATAAAGTATATTGGTATTTGTTTCCAACAGTTCAATTCTGTGGCATCCAAAATTTTTCAATTGATCAACATAGTCTTTATCGAACCCATAACTATCAAGTTTATACAATTTCTGGTAGGACTTAACTCGTTTACAAAAAACACCATCCCGCAGCTTTCCAACGCAGATCCGTCTTCCTTGGTAATTTCCATAAATTTCCATATTTTATCCCAGCTTTCTACGATAGATAAATGGTTCCAGCTCCTTCGGGTCCACCTGTAAAACCTTAGCAAGAGCTGGGATAAAATGCCTGGAAATCCGAGTCCCTCTCTCCCAGCGAGATACGGTCGCCGTGTCCACCTGTAAAGCCGCAGCGATAACACGCTGTGGCACGCCAAGTCTGAGCCGTAATTCCTTAATCGTCATCATTTTTGTATACCTCCTTCCAAATCTTGTCTTGATTCCAGAATAAGCAGGTGATATGATAAGTTCAATAAGGTCTAATCTTACCTTACCCTTACTGTCTTTTTCTTCCAGTTTCCATGGGTGCGTTTATCAGGTGGAGTTGCTTGCGGACGCTTAACACCTGATGGGGAAGGCTTCGCGGCGTATTCGCTGTTGGAGAATAGGGGAATTCGCAGGCAGCTTCTTCCAGCTGGTGGAAGGAATCGCAGGCATCTTCTTCTAGCCAATAAGGAGGTTGTGTTCATGAATGAGGGGATTCTGACTAAAGGATCAATCTGGCCAAGGTGTGAGGTCATTCTGTTCCGGGGGAAGGTTGTGGCCAAGGAGAAATATAGAGAGTGGCAGGAGGATTCATGGGAGAGAGCCAAAGGGGACGCCTGGGGTCCATATGAGGTCCTGTCGTTCGATGAATACAGTGATCTTGTGTTCTCTGGGTTAGATGATTACGAGCTATACGAGCCGTTCAAGGCGTATGAGGAGAGCGAGGAGAAGAAGACCACTGAGGAAAAAGAGACTGCTGAGAAAAGGGCAAAGAGAAAGACCGCAGGACCGCACATTGAATTTCTGGGTCTTGATGTAGAAGATGAATTCTCGATTCTGGAATTCATAAGCAAGTATGGCTTTCTCGGTATCGCCAATCCCCCTGGGGTTTCTTCTCCTTCCTCCTATGGTGGAGTGTTGAAGCGTGGGGAGGAATCAATATCCGACATAAGGGAAGCACATAGAGTCTACAGGTCTATCGCTTCCTTGTGGTCAAGCATATTTCAGTATGAGAGAGTGGAAAGGGAAATCAATCTGACATTTTCCCGCATGGCTGGAACCCGGAATATCCAGGACAGGGAAGGGTATAAGAAGAGAGTCCAAGAGCTAAGGGAGGAGAAGACCGCAATTGAAGGGGAAATCCATGTCCTTCTTAACAACCTGCATTTTCCTGCCCATCTCGAAGCTATCACCTCTAAGGCTTCTCCTGATCATCTCTTGCGTAGTAAAACAGGGGAAATAGCCTATATCCGGCAGTCTCTTGAATATACCGAAGACGGCCTCATTCTCAAAAGTCTGATTGACCGGGCCAGGCTCACCGTGTCCTCCTGCGTCAATCTGTATTTAGAGGACGTGGCACCTGCGATTGATGATAAAGGCAAGATCAATTGGAGGTTTAATACTTTGCTTTCCGCATTCTACCTCATGCTATTTCTGGATAACACCAAGGGGAATCACATCAGGCAATGCCAATACAGACACTGCCGCAAATTCTTCAGGAGTAGCGACCCTAGAGAGAAGTATCATGACCCGAAATGCGAGAACGCCGAGGCACAGGCCAGATACAGGGACAGGAAAAGAGGCGGGCCCACAGGAAAGCGGACTGGCCGCCCAAAAAAAATCTTCCCCATAAAGAAGGAGTTTATCTACTTATGTAGAAGACTTTAAATGGAGTGACTACGGTTTCTCCGCTTATGGATACGCGGTTCAAAAATGGAGACCGTAAGTACCAACGAAGGCTACCAGGGGAAAAATCCAATAACCATGCGGGTTTGGGGGCATAGCAAGGTCGCGGCGGTCTCCAAAACCGTAGGTTGCGGGTTCAAGTCCTGTCTCCCCTGCCATTTTGTTATGTACCGCCAACAGCTTCGGTTTTGCGCCTGCCAAAATCTCTCAGGTTCGACACGAGAAATTCCAAATGCTTCTCAAGGTCATCCAGTTTCCCGCGCGAGGTAATTCCCGCAGAAGGGGCGCGCTCCAAGGGTCGTCACCTGTTAGTCAATCGTCTCAGCCCTCGCTTCGCTAGATCGACAATGAATCTAAATTCTCCAACTTTCAGACACCACGCGCATAAGAGGTATGTCACAGCACCCACAAATGTCGCCGGAATCAGCCATGAAAGGGTCTGCATATTTGACATATCTGTCATTCTGCTTGCAGTTGCCTGCTCTACTGCGTGATTCCAGAGAAAATATACGACTATTGACATGATAGCTGTGGCAGCCAGCACCTTGACGGTTTCAGAAAGAAACCGACTGCCAAGGATCTTCGCCGCGGCGCAAGATTGTTTCCGGTCCCACAGCCACATGAGGCTCAATGCTCCTACCCATGACGCGATGGAGGTCGCGAGGGCGAGGCCTCTAGCCGCCATAAAGCGGATAAGGACGAGATTGAGCGCCACATTGACCGCCACGCTCAGTATCCCGGTCTTCAGGGGCGTTATGGTATCTCCATTGGCATAGAATGCTCGGCTGGCAACATCACGCCAACTCATGGCGGGGACCCCCAACACATACATGGCTAGAACTCCAGAAGTCAGAATGGTTGCATTGGCATCGAACATTCCTCTCTGATAGACCACCTGCGTCAGGGGTCTGGCGAGCACGAATATTCCAGCGGAGATGGGGAAGAGTCCCAGAGTGCCCACAGACAATCCGCGGCGAATTCCATCGGTTGTCCGGGCATCATCCCTGGAAGCCGCGAATTCGGCAAATGTAGGATATAGAACCGTTCCGATGGCGCTTCCGAGGAGTGTCATGGGAAGAGTATAAAGCCGCGCTGAATAGTCAATTGCCGCTACATTTCCCGCTGGAAGGCTGGATGCCAGGATCCTGTCCACAAGCGCGTTGACGGTCCCGAGGCCTGCCCCAACCGCCACTGGCAATGACAGCATGACCATTTGTCTGAGCTCTGGCAAGCGCCAGTCGATGCTCATCCCCGGCCGGAAACCTTTATTCCTCAAGACGAGCCATAAAATAACAAGTTGGGCCGCCATTCCCATCAGCGTCCCAAAGGCAAGCCCTTTTATTCCCATCACACGGCCAAGAGTGAAAACGGAAGCGATGATGATCACATTCTGCAATGGGCCCGCAAATGCCGGAAGTCCAAAGACTTGAAAGGAATTCAGCACGCCGCTTGCCGTGAAGCTGAGCCCGGTGACAAGAACTCCCGGCATCATTATGTAACCAAGTGTGATCGTTTGCTCATAGACCTCGCCCCTGAAACCTGGGGCGATCAGCTTTACCAGGAGGGGCATCGCGAATTCTCCTATGATAATTATCAGCAACGCGGCCAGAATCACCGCATTCCAGATGGTTCCCAGCATGCGAAATGCCTTCTCATCCCCTTCGGTGACTCTTTTTCGGGTGAAAAGCGGGATTACTACGGTGCCAAGCGCGCCGCCCACAAGTCCAAAAAGCATGCCTGGGATATTCTGCGCCACAACGAAAGCGTCCACCTGGGAACTCGCTCCATACACCGCAGCAATCACCATTGTGCGAACGAAGCCAAGACATTTGCTCAGTATGCCGGCCATCATTATTGCGAAAGACGCGCCTATCAGGCGTGTCGTCCTTGAAGAACCATGTAAATTCATATACCATAAACCTTTCTTAGAATCTTAAGACTCTTCAGCGTGCCGCCATTGCCGCTCAGCAAATAGCTGCCGTCGCATCCGTCGCGGTTCGCTATTCTGCCCATCAGGCAGCCTACCGATTTAAGGAGCTTTTTTAAAGAACTTTCGAGATTATTTGCCCAGGAATTTCAATACCTGGTCAAGCCGCGGGAATCCCTCTGTGCCCCCGAGAGCCATGCATGATAGGGCTCCGCAGGCATTGCCGAACCGCATCGCCTCTTGCACATCATATCCATTCAGGAATGCATAGAGGAATCCAGCATTGAACGAATCTCCCGCTCCGGTGGTATCAACTGGAGCTACGGGAAATGCTGGCTGACTTACGGTCTCCCCATCCCACCTGCCGGTGCTTCCCATGCTTCCTAGCTTTACAATCACCCGCCGGGGCAGTTCAATGGCTCCGATTCCCTTCCCCTTCGAGAATCTTTCCAGCTCTACCTGATTCATGAGCAATATGTCAATATGCTGAAAGGCTGGTTTCAACGAATCCCAGCGACTGTCTAGCGGGTCCCAGCCGGGATCAAGGGATGTGGAGAGACCGCGAACCTTTGCCTCCCTCAGGATCGTTGCTGTCCGAAGGCTTTCCTGCAGGAAAGGAGATGAAATATGTAGGTGCCTTGCAGAGGAGAGTTTCGGAAAATCCTCATCTTTGAGGTCAAATTTCCTCATGACACCAGGTTCTGTCACCAGGGCCCTGTCACCGCCATGAACAAGCGAAACGGTGAAGCCTGTCTTCTCCCCCTTCGCTATTTCCACATCCTCTACCTCGATCCCTTCACCATGAAGCCTTCTCAATATGAACCTACCAAGGTCATCATCACCAACAAATCCAATGAATTTCACTCCGAGTCCCAGTCTGGCGAGGCCAACGGCGCATATTGCAGAGGAACTGCCAAGGGTGATGAGGGAATCTGTGGCGAGGACTTCCTTCCCCGGCTCCGGAGGCGAATCCAGCCTCATTATTATATCGGCATTGAGCTCACCTACGACAATTACATCGAATTCTCTCATAATTAGCTACCAACTCCTCGATGATGCGGAAAGGTCGTGACGCGCAAAGGCCATAATGTATAAGGATCATGGTACGCGGACGCCGCGGTGCGCAATGGTCACAATACATGAGGATCATGATATACGAACGCCGCGGTGCGCAATGGCCATAATGCGTGAAGATCACGATGCGCAAAGGTAATGGTATATAAAGGCCGCGATATACGCGAATGCAGAGATGCGGCTGGATGCCATGGCACACTCCACGTTTTTGCGCGCATGCCTTATTCTATTCGACGAATATGTTGCCATACCTTCCGGACTTGGCATTGCAAATTACAGCCATTCCCCATGGCATGCTCGAGAAAATCGTGAAATTATTGTAGATGTCGCGAATTCCTCTGAAAGGAGAGCGCCACATATTGGTGAAAATATGAAGGCAGAGGAAGGGTTGAAAATAGTATGGGACACATCATAGGAATGACAATTGCCCTTATTCTGTTTCTCCTGGGGCTGGCAGGCACGGTGTTGCCGGCTCTTCCGGGCGCTCCGTTGATATGGCTCGGCATGTTCGTTTACGGCCTCTTCACCGGCTTTGCCCGTATCAGGTTCGTGTTCTTGTTGCTCCAGGGGGTGGCTGTAGGCCTTACGTTTCTCATAGACTATGCTGGCACCGCATATGGAGCGAAAAGATATGGAGGGTCGATCGCCGCTATCCGGGGTAGTGCTATTGGTCTTCTCCTGGGGCCGCTGGTAATGGGCCTCCCGGGGATTATTATAGGGCCCTTTGTAGGGGCCCTTATAGCCGAGCTTCTGAAAGGCGCGACGCTGGAGCGGTCATTTCGGTCCGCATTCGGGACATTGATCGGCCTTGCAGGCGCCACGCTCCTCAAGCTTGGGATTGAAATCGTAATGATCATATGGTTCTTTGTGAGAGTTCATTAGATCATTAGAGCGTCAGAGCGCGTTTAGCAACAACAGTCTTCATCTGCCTCGCAGCAATTCTCGCCCGCCTGGCAATATGCTGCTTTTACTTGGCGACGGCCCTCATTTGCCGGGCAGCAACTTCCACTCTCCTGGCGGCTGCCTCCATTTGCCCGGTGGCAACCTACATTCTCCTGGCAGCAGTTTCCGCTTGTCTGGAGGCACCCCTCATCCTCCAGGTGGATACCTCCATTCATCTGACGGCGTCCCTCATCCATGAAGGCGTCGATGTTCTCAAATGGCGTCTCCAGGGGCAGGTCGCACCCGGTGCTCAGGATGAAGTTTTCGTATGGAAACATGGCATTTAGTAGATTTCTTACTCGTTCACGAACCTGGTCGGGAGACTCCTGCACCATGACCCCTACCGGGTCGATATTTCCGATAAGCACTACCTCTGGGTCCACCCTATGCACAGCTGATGGGAAATCCACTGCTGCGTCCAGACTGAGACCCTGAGCCCCTGTCTTGGACATTTCAGACAGAAGATGTGTGGTATTGCCGCAGATATGCAGGATCATCATGGGTTTCATCTCGCTTATGATCTCACTTATGTGATTCCCGCAGAATTCCGGGAATGCCTGAGGTGACAGCAAGACAGCGGTCGGCTCCAAGATCGCTATCATGTCAGCACCCGCGTCAGCCAATGCTTTAGCATATCTTCGACATACCTGCGTCGAAAATTCAATTGTATAGCGAACTAAATCAGGGTCCAAGATCGTTGCCATGGTGATCTCGGTTGCACCCATCATAAGTCCAGCGAGGGTGAATGGTCCTATGACATATCCGCCGCATGGGATCGAAAGGTGCTTCTTCATGAGTTCCATCACGCGGATGAACGACCTGATCCGCGCATCATTCATCGGGTCCAGCACCTTAAACTGCCCTAGATCCTCTATCCTCTTGACAGGATGTTCTTCCACCGTTGGAGATTCGTTGAGCGGATAACGCACGGGAAGCCCCAGCGCCCCCGCCTCCAGTGATAGGTCCATCATGAAAAAGACAGCATCCGGTGAGAATCTCTCAACTATATTCGATACGGATCTGAAGTGCAGTTCCGCGTTGAACCCGTTCTGACGGAGAGTGGAATTCGTGAGTCGAGCCCCCGGATAACCCAGGAGAGGAACCACGAGCCTCCTGGGGGAATTCCTCGCCATATCGATAAGTCTCATAATATTGACACCTACCCTAGGAATGACCCCATCCACTGTTTGCAGAATGGGCTCTAGTTTGAAAATAACCCGGCGGCATTTTTCACCTTTGGGTGGCGCCGCCGGGATGCATGATGCATTCGGCTGCTGGCAATGCGCTATATCGCTACGTTGATCGGGGATGCGCTATGTTGGTCACGCCGAGCGGGGATGCGCCATATTGGCTACGCTGAGCGGAGATGCGCTATACCGCTACGCCGAAAAGGAATACGCTATATTGGCTACGCCGAGATGAGCTGCTTCCCCACATCCACGGCGGAGCTAGCATCCGGCGCATACCCATCAGCGCCGATATCTTGGGCATATTTCTCGGTGACAGGAGCACCGCCTATGATGACCTTGACGCTGTCACGAAGGTTGGCTTGCTTGAGCGCCTCGATGGTCGACTTCATGGAAAGCATGGTGGTTGTTAGAAGAGCGGACATTCCAAGGAGATCGGGCTTCTCAGTCCGAACCGCCTCAACAAACTTGCTCTCGCTTACATCTGTTCCAAGGTCGATGACCTCGAAGCCTGCGCCCTCGAACATCATCTTGACAAGGTTCTTCCCGATATCGTGGAGGTCACCCTTGACGGTGCCAATAACGATCTTCCCTGTCCTTTTGATTCCACCCTTGGCAAGCAATGGCCTCAGAACATCAAGCCCCGCATACATCGCCCTTGCTGCAATTAGAACTTCAGGCACATAGATCTCGTTTTTCTTGAACTTTTCCCCTACCCTGCCCATAGCAGGTATCAGGCCCTCATTCAGGACTGTCTGTGGGTCGATACCACTATTGAGCGCTGTCTCAACGAGGGTCTTCACCTTAGGTGCATTACCAGCTTCAAGAGCATCCCAGATTTCATGGAGATCAGACATGATAATTCCTCCCCCATTTCTATAATCTCGAGCCATCTCCCCTGAGACCTTCTCTATGCTGGATATACCCGGAATGCCGCCATGGGTGCCTTATATGCCCAGTATGCTGCCGGGCATGCCGTATGTGTCCGGTATACCGCCATGTATGCCCGGCTGCACTGCATACATGCTGCATATGCCAGGTATGCTGCCAGGCATGCCGGATATGCCATATACATGTGGCGGACCCAATGAATCCAGCATGATTTCATGAGAGATACCCCCTACTGCCTCACATTAATATTAACAATAAAAATGCCGAGGGTCCATGTCCTATACTGCTTTTTCTTGTGTCACCCTGTCATCTTTTGTATGATCATGGGGGCAAGGAGCGGATCCATTACCCTTGACATTTCTTAGGGGAGCGAAACAGCGGCATGGTAGCTTTACTGTGATTCTCTTATGAGGTTTTGAGCACGGCATTCTGATTCATGATCATCCATGAATTAGGATGTGGCGAGAACCCCGCCACATTGGCATCGAGAGTGGTCAGTTTTTCGCCACTCCTCGTCTGGATATGTATAAGAAATCGCCACCTCCACGCGGAATTATCCTATAATTTTACAATTATGGACCGTCCTAGGAGAAATTTCGCCCAATAAGAATAAGGACTGGCGACGCCGTCGCCATCTTAATAAAAGACCTGGTGAGATTATCGTCACCTCGGCCTAAAACCTGGCGAGATTTTCGCCACCCACCAGTAAAATCAACCCATAATTCTCCAAGACCAACCTAACTTGGCGGTATTTTCGCCACCTCGGTAGAAGGGCTGACGAAATCATTGCCACCTTCGCGCAGAGCCTGCCTGGAATTTCGCCACCCTTAGTTTGGGGTGACGAAAAACCTACCACCTACGTCCGAAAACTGGCGAGAAATTCGCCAGTTCAATTTATGCGCAAAGCGGGCTGGCGATGAATTCGTCGGGATCGAAACAAGGCTGCCTAATTCCCCGCCATCCCTTAGCAAAGGTTGCTTGACTCCTCGCCTTATGTCAGGCAGGCTGCCTGATTATTCGCTGTCTGTCTGCGCGGACCACCCAAAAATGCGGCCTGATGGTCCACGTTCCGCTGCCATGGAAGGCTGAGGTCATATTAGTTTTTCCCAAATAGGTCCCAAATTTGGTGAATAATATATCCTCTCGAACGTCAAAAAATGATTAGGAGACCATTGGTTGGCCGGAGCCCTGTTATGGATGATCAAGCTCGACTTTAGAAATATAAGCTGATCGTGTCCGGCGAATCCGGTAACCGCGTGGTGACATAGCTTGGCCATTTTTCAACTCTGGACTTGGAAGTCCATATCTAAAAGATAGATGGGAGGAATTGGCAATTTTCCCTGCAGACAGATTAGAAATCCGGATCCCTGCAGATTTATTGCAAGATACTCGTATCGGGTCCCAGGCGATACACCTATATTTGCTCATAGAGCAGATGAGACCTGATTCACTCAGTGAACTAAGTCGTATTTCGGGGATAAGCCGAGATTCGGTCCGGGAACAATGCAAGATCCTCGTCGAAACTGGTTGGCTGGTGTCAAATGTGAAACATGGGCGGAAGATACTTTCCACCACCATGCCCTCTCAGACACAAGAGGCTTTTGCACGGCGCCTCAAGGAGGACCGAGAGGACACCAAATATGTTGGGGAGTTCCTTATGAAGAAATGGCTAGATGTGTTAGTCGACTCAGATGATTTCCTTGACAATGCAAGGCCACCGTTTCTAACAAGTCCATCAACTGCGCAGCAGTTAGAGTATGACAGATATTATCGAAAGGGTGTGGCATTCGAGTATAACGGGCGCCAGCATTATGAGACTACTCCTCAATTTCCACACGAAGATGCATTACAAGAAGGCCGGCTTAGAGATCACATAAAGGTCAGCCTAAGTCAGAAAAATGGGATTGCCCTTGTGCAAATCACGGAGGATGATCTGAACCTTGAAAATATGCGGGCCAAGATACCTGATCGCTTGCGGCTAAGGATGATTCATAAGGATGGGCCATATATTCGTATGTTGACGCGGCTCAGCGAGGAATATGTTGCAAATTGTAGAAGAGCACGTCTCCGGGAGCAAAAAGGGAAAAACGGCGGGTAAATATGGAGAACCATGGGTTCAGGGTTGCCAAACGGAGGCGGCGCAGCTATGGTAGCCGAGCCGCGGCCGCCCCGGCCTCTCATTTCAAAGTTTCCCTCAACCTATTCCTTCATTTCTTGAAGAAGAACTGCTCCGGGTTATATCGCGCGAGATATACCCAATCCCACGCCAGAAGGCCGGTCTCCGGGATATTGCGAAGCTTCTCATTTGCGACAACTGGCCATGGCATAAGCCCCACGGTCCCTATACCCCAAAGATTTTCCACGAAGATCCTCAGCATTTCTTTCCCTGCCCTCGCCACTTCCTTTTCATCTAGCGAAGTCATGGTAGTCTCCCACAGCTTGAGAGCCTTTTTCACATCTTCCGGCGGTTCTTCTCCAGACTTGCCCCCCGAGGTATACCAGATGACCCATTGAGGACCAAAACTACATTCCCAGTTTACAGGGATGTAATGATACGGGTTCAATATCCAAAGAGGGTCTGAGCATTGGCCAGTATGCCAGAGGGTTACATCATGATCGCCCGCCTGGCGGCGCACCTGGAGGAGGTTTCTTTCTGACTCCTTCACAACCGTTTTGACACCGACAGACTCCCAGTAGCGCTGAACAAGCTCAACTATTGACCTCTTGGCTGGCCCGCCTTCTCCCGGCCAATACTCAATGGTCAGCGCGAGGACCTTCCCATCCGGTCTCAGTCTATAACCATCTTTGGCCCGCTTGTTGAGCCCCATTTCATCGAGAAGCTTGTTAGCTCTCGCGGGGTCATGTTCCGTATACAGCTTGGCAAGCTTCTCATCCCAAAATCTCCCGCCCCTGGGGAGAATGACTGTTTGCAATGGTTCACCCATACCATGGAACACCATCTCATTGATCTCATCCCTGTTCATTGCCAGCGACATGGCGATCCTGAACCGGCGATCCTCTATGATCTTGCGGAGTACAGGATCCTTATGGTTCATATTAAGGAAGAACTCAGCCATCGACGGCCAGGCTGTCTTGTAGAGCAGAACTCGATATCCGGCCTTCTTTGCGTTTTCTTTATAGACCGGATAGTTGTCTAACGTAGTATTCCACTGGGCAAGATCAACTTCCCCAGATACCACTTTCATCGTGTATACTTCGATATTCTGAACGAGCGTGAGGCGAATTTCGTCTATATATGGGAGTTGATTGCCTGCAGTATCCACTTTCCAGTAATATGGATTACGTTCAAGGATAGTGAGTTCTTTGGCGCTTTTCACTGGTTTGAAGGCGCGGATTACAGGAGCTTCGGGGTTCTGTATACCCCCGAAATAGTCTACCGCGGCCTTAGCTTGAAATAGTCTATACCAAGAATCATATCCTGCCTTTTTCGCCATCTCCTCCAGCTTCTCTTTCGGCACATAGCGCGGATGGTAATTTTTTAAATAATGCTTCGGGAGGTAGAAATTCCCTTCCGTGGCCCATGCCGCAAGAGCAATAAGGGCGGCGGAGTAGGGTTTGGAAAAGCTCAGCCGGACCGTGTAGTCATCCACTTTCTGCAGAGCCATGAGTTTATCCCCTGGCGACCAAATCTTTGGCTTGACAGGAGTGATTTCATCGTTCAAGACAACATCTTCATACCAAAAGAGAATATCGTCTGCTGTGAACGGCTTCCCATCTGACCATTTTATTCCCCTGCGAAGATGTAGGGTCAGGGTTTTTCCGTCCTTAGAAAACTCCCAGGATTTGGCGATATTAGGGACTATGCTGCGGCCATCGTCACGGTTAAACGCAAGCATAGACTCTTTCCCGACAGCATTTACAGCATCTTCGAAATTCTGCGGGTTTGTGTGGAGGATACGGAGCACTCCGCCATACTGGCCTACTTCCTCGACGGGGGCAACTTCCAGAGGTTCATTGGGCAGCCTTTTCTCCACAGAAGGGAGTTTATTCTGTTTCACCAGCTCGGCAAGCATAGGGGCTTCATTATACCTGCCGGCCGCTAGGGAAAGGGAAGAAAAGAGCATCACCAACAATCCAACCAGGAAGACACTTGTGAAAAACTTCCCGCCAAAAGGTCCTCGAATGGATGCGGATACCATCTAAGATCTCCCCCTTTACCTATTTATGTATAGCCCGAGAGGGCTATTTCCCCGCTGGAGTATGTTGCACCTCATATCGCAACTGGATCGAAAGAATCCTCGGCAGGCGAGGTCTGAAATATACCCCGAGATGCCTTCTGAGTTCTTCGGCTTTCTCAGGATAGCGATCTATTACATTCACCTTTTCTTTTGGATCTTCGGTGAGATGGTACAATTCATCATCCTCGGGATCGGGCCGGGAAATGTAGCTCCACTCCTCGTCCCGGACGCAGCGATGTCGGGATTCATGGTATCCGGTTATTACAACATCCCTGAGCTTTGAAGCCTCGCCGGTCACGAGTCTCCATGCGCTCTTGCCATGCATGGAGATGGTCTCATGGCCGAGCCCTAAGATGTCAAGGATGGTAGGCAGAACATCATCGGTCTCAACTAGCGGGTGGACATGCTTACCCGCATAGAGCCCCTCCGGGTGACGAATCATAAGGGGGATGCGCAAGAGTTCGCTATAAAGGTTGTTATCCGTTTTCATGATAGAGCCATGGTCGCCGTGGGGATGCCCATGATCTGCAAGAAGGACGATCAGGGTGTTTTCCATGAGGCCAAGCTCGCGGATCTTGTCCAGGAAATGTCCGGTCCAGGTATCGACAAACGTGACCTCTCCGGCATAGAGGCCCCTCACATATTCAAGCTCCTCTTGGGTTATCCAGTCTACCGGGCCATATTTAGGGTGGATCAACTTCTTGCCGGAATAATTCGGATCAGTGTATGTATCGTAGCGCGACGGCGGATCCCATGGCTCATGGGGATCGAAGGAATCAACCCATAGAAAGAAAGGCTGATTCACCTTGGCATTATTCTCGATCCAGTCCATGGCCTTCCTCATCACCCGGGCACAAAAGTAGTCTTCTTCGCCTTTGCGGCCGGCGGTGTTCCTCAGGTACTGATCGATAAGCCCTACTACCCTGTCGCCATACATGGCGGGCTTTATATAATCTTCAAGATCCTTGCCATGAGGAGCCGTTATGTATGGATCTCCCTCTTGTCCCCGAATCCAGTCGAAAGAATGGAACCCTTTGTGGAAGTTCATCCCTGGCTTCGCCAAATGGTATGTATCAGTGATGAGGGCGCAGGTATATCCCAGCGCGGAGAAGATCTCAGCAGCAGTTATGTCCTCCTTCTCAAGGGGCTGCCAGGGCCTGTAGGGAAGCGTTCTCTGTCCGGTAAAAAGGGCTGTTCGTACTGGAATGGTGGGTAGCCCCTCCGGATATGCATTGTCGAAAATTACGCTCTCTCGAGCAAGCTGGTCGATATTAGGCGTTCTCACCCTAGTGTTTCCATAACACCCCAGATGATCCTGGCGAAGGCTGTCAAGCATGATGGCGATGACATTATACTGTTTCATACTGGAAACTCCTCTCCTTCCGCCGTCAATATGATGGCTTCATGAAATTCTCCGGGGCCACGTCATGATGCATGCTCTCAGCATTTTCAGCCATCATGGAAACATGTGGTCTGGACGTTTTCGTATCTTTTCTACAATGTTCATATTCTTTTATTCTCCCCAAATGATAGAAATCCTTCTATCCCGTTCACCATATTTGTAGGGGGTTTTCTATATCATCCAGAAGGCGGCATGGAGGGGCCGCGATTTGGCACTCTGCAACTGTTATGAGGGACTATAATCTCCTGTGCAAAGGGGGAGGAGAAGGAAATGTCGCATTCGCATCGAATAAAGTAGATGGACATAAATGAAAATGTCTTTCATTTTCAACACTTTAATTCCATAGTTTCTAATGGAGGCCATCTATTAGATGCCAAACGATATGCTAGCCCTTCAGCGCCAGGATGAAATAGTCCGCTTGATATCCACAAAAGGCAGCGTGACAGTAGCAGAGCTTTCGCATCTCTTCAATGTCACTGGAGCGACAATCAGAAGGGATCTTCGTGATCTTGAGAGAAGAAACCTAATTCGCCGGGCGCATGGGGGCGCAGTCGCTGCAATAGCGTCTCACCTAGATCCATCGTTCCAGGAGCGTGCTGTCGCGCAGCGTGAAGAAAAAGATGCCATCGGCAAGTTCTGCGCGGATCTAATAAGGGATGGCGAGACTATAATACTTGATTCAGGAACCACTACTCTCTCTATAGCGAAGCATCTGCAGGGCAGAAAGGGCCTCACCATCATAACGAATTCAATAAGCATCGTAAACCTTCTATTGAATGAGAAAGACATAACGGTGATATCTACAGGTGGCGTAGCCCGCAGTGAAGGCTATTCCCTGGTAGGGTATGTGGCTGAACGCGCGATTTCTCTTTTCCGCCCCGATAAGGCCTTTGTGAGCGTGGGCGCGATTGATGCAGAGGGCAATATGAGCATAGGAAACCTGGCCTCAGTCCCGGTAAAGCAAGCCATGATCCGCGTGGGCAAGGAGGTGATAGTCCCGGCGGACAGCAGCAAGCTGGGACGGGCGAGCATTGCGTTGATCGAGAATCTATCCAGGGCATCGCGCCTGGTGACCGATGAACATGCCGACCCCGACCTTGTAAAGTCATTTCAAGGTAAAGGCGTCGAAATCATCTGCGTGCCGCTCCCGAATCGTGAGAACGCTAAGATGTCATCTTCTTAGGAAGGCTAAAGCATCACCCCTGTAAGAACGCCGGGGGCTATCCTTGCAGAGGCGCAGGGGCACTATCCTGCCCCTGCAAAGACGTCAGCGCGCCATCCTCTCAAAGACACCAGGGCAATTCATGGCTAATATGCCGACACACGCATAGACCACGAAAAGAAAGGGGTCTTTCCCATGAATGTCATCCTCATCATCTCCGACACCTTGCGCAGGGACCATCTTGGCTGTTACGGCAACACCTGGATACATACTCCCAATTTGGATGAATTCGCAAACAAGAGTATAGTGTTCGACCAGGCTTATTGCGCCTCATTTCCGACTGTGCCCAATAGAAATGATGTACTCACTGGAAGATATACTTTTACATATAAGCCGTGGGCGCCCCTGGATCCCGGTGAAGTAACGCTGCAGAATGTTTTGAATGAAGCAGGCGTAATCACCTCACTGGTCGTGGACACGCCCCATCCCTTCGCCCCCGGATTCAACTACCAGCGTGGATTTCAGGCATGGGAACTGATTCGCGGCCAGGAGCATGATCCCTGGAAGACTGCTCCCAGGGATGTGAAATTGCCATGCGCCCCATCAAAGCTGAGGAATCCCGAAACCACGGTGGTTCAATACCTCCGGAATGTGGCCTGGCGTAGGAAAGAAGAAGACTATTTTGTGGCCAGGACCATGAGAACGGCTTCAGATTGGCTGGAGGAGAACTATCGGGAAAGATTTTTCCTCTATGTCGACACATTCGACCCTCATGAACCCTGGGATCCCCCGAGGCACTATGCTGACCTCTATGACCCTGGCTATGAGGGGGAAGAAGTGATATATCCCAGGTATGACCGGTGGGAGGAATTCATGACCGAAAGGGAACTTGAGCATGCGCGGGCCCTCTATGCCGGCGAAGTAACACTTGTTGACAGGTGGATAGGCAAGCTTCTCGAACGCGCCGAATCTCTGGGGCTTTTTTCGAATACCATGATAATAGTCACTACAGATCATGGATTCTACCTCGGGGAGCATGGTTTCATCGGAAAGTCATGGATCAGGGGCGCTTACCACCAGTCCATACCTCTCTATCCGGAAGTAGCCAATATTCCACTTCTGATCCACCTTCCAGGCATGGAAAGCGGAGCCAGGATCAAGGAATTCGCGCAGTCTGTCGACCTTATGCCTACTATTTTGGATTTCTTCGGATGCAAGATCCCTGAAAGTGTCCAGGGTCTATCCCTTAAGCCTGTGCTGGAAGGCAAGGAAACCGCCATCAGAGACTTTGTGGTCTCATCCCCGACTATCTCTTCAAAGGCGATTGAAATACCCCACCCCACCAACCGGAGCTCCATCTACAATGGGGAATGGCTTCTGGTTTACGGGAGCCAGGCACAACGGATCGCCTCCCCTGAGGTAACGAGTATGGTGGACAGTCTCGCGAGGGAGATACATATCTTCGATGAGGGGCCCATTTCCCCTGAATTATATCACCTCACATCTGACCCCGGCTGCACCCACAATGTGATCGATTCATATCCAGACATAGCAGCAGAACTGCACAGGAAATACTTTGAGCTTATCCAGCGCGCCGGGGTGCCGGAAGAGCATCTCAAATTCTTCAGGGATCTATGGTGAATGGCCTTTTGGGGAGGTTACATAACCTCATTATGTAGTATTTTTGCTGGCAACGAAAGGCACGGTCCTTCCCATCACCAAATCAGATGGGAAGGACCTCATTCCATTAGCCCGGTGAAAGCGCACCCGGTGATAGCCCCTATTTCCCCACCTATTGCCTCTGCCCTTTCGCCACAAGCCGCGCCACTTTCTTTCGCCGCTTGGCGTATCCGGCGCGCCGCTTCTCGCGCACCAGATCTTTGGGCTCCAGATAGAGGGCGTCTCCCTTTTCGAGCTTCGCTATGCCATCATACTCGATGTCATTTTCGGTGCATATGCCGCAATGCTGACATTCGCTAACCCGATCCTTGGGCTCAGTATAGGAAGATATAACCCCCTCGTAATTCCTCAATATAACCTTGGTATCAGTTTGCGATATCAAATACTGCGGGCCAACTGGGATCTTGCCTCCGCCTCCTGGCATGTCTATGACGAATGTGGGGACGCAATATCCTGAAGTGTGGCCGCGAAGGAATTCCATGATCTCGATTCCTTTAGCTACCGACGTTCTGAAATGCCCGATGCCCTCAGAGAGATCGCACTGGTAGAGATAATAAGGTCTCACCCGAATCTTCACCAGCTCGTGCACCAATTTGGTCATTATGTGAGGGCAATCGTTTACACCCTTCAGGAGCACCGACTGATTTCCGAGAGGAATGCCTGCATCAGCCAACATCTCGCACGCCCTTGTAGACTCAGGGGTGATCTCCAGGGGGTGGTTGAATTGTGTGTTGAGCCATATTGGATGGTATTTGCGGAGCATATTACATAGCTCTGGAGTAACCCTCATGGGCGCCACTACAGGCGCGCGGGTTCCAAGCCGAATTACCTCCACATGCTTTATGGAACGCAACTTGCTCAGGATATATTCAAGAGAGTCATCTGACATGCACAACGCATCGCCGCCGGAGACAAGAACATCCCGAATTGCTGGCGTGCTGGCTATATATTGAATTGCTCTATCTATATCGTTTCTGGTCACCGGGGTATCCTCACGACCCGCAAGCCTGCGTCTCGTGCAATGCCGGCAGTACATGAAACACATATCTGTAGATAGGAGCAACACACGGTCTGGATATCTATGCGTAAGAAATGGAACAGGAGAATCAACATCTTCGTAGAGGGGATCATTCATGTCCTCGTCTGATGGAAGCACTTCCTTGACGGTTGGAATGGCCTGTTTCCTGATGGGGCAGTTAGGGTTATCCCTTGACATCAGGCTGGCATAATATGGAGTGATCGCCATCCTAAATCTCGTAAGACACCGCCGAATACCGACCTCCTCTTCCAATGTTAGGGGAACTACCTTCTTCAGATCATCCGCCTCAGTGATTCTGTGGGACAACTGCCATCTCCAGTCATTCCACTGTTTCTTTGGGACATCTTCCCAGGGCGAAATACCCCCCGAATCCATCGAGCCAACTCATCTCCCATGTGGCCCCGGGATCGCATCCATCATCGGGCGCCCTGTGGTATCGCAGGTTCACGCGAATGAGGCTGTGTCCCGTATTAGCCTTTTCAATCGAACATGATAGCACAGATCGGCGCGGGTGGGTAGATGCTCTGAGGTCAAAATTCAATAAAAATTTTCCCAGTCTGTTGATTGTTACCGCCAGATCCATTTAGACTAAACAGTACAAGTATCTGCTCGTTCTTTCAGGTTTTGTGAGATTAATCTCTTCAATGATGGGGAATCTAAAATTGAAATGAAAATCGAGATTGATGGCGCGGATGATGCCGGGGACAGATATCGGAATTGTCCGCCCGGCTGCATACAGGGACACGCTGCAAAAGGCTGGCTGTGCAGACGGTTATGCGGCAAAACTGATCGCGCAGGCAGCGCGGAGGGATTATGCGATGAGAAGGAAATTGTTTTGTATGGCTATTGCGCTTCTTATTGCAGCTATTCCGCTTTGAATATCTGAGGAATGGACGCAAACCCATACTTTATGCCATCATGGATCGGTTGTGGAGGCGATGGCTCCTGCGACGCCTATTAAGCTCAAGGCGTCTGCGTATGATGCTTGTGAGAAATGTACTGGCAAAGGATGGGAAGATCCAGCCTCAGGAATAACCCATATTGGCGTAATGGCCACAAAAGATCAGACGATGGCAGTTGACCCTGATGTAATTCCGCTGGGAACCTGGATCCTGATCGAAGACATGGGAGTCTTCCGAGCGGAAGACACAGGTGGCGCTATCAAAGGCAATAGGATCGACATATATATGGAAAGCCACCAAGAGGCACTAGAATTCGGTCTTCAGGAAGTGACCGCCTGGGCGCTTGAACCGGCGTTTTAGCCGGACGTCTGATTTGACATCTCAGCCAGATGTCTAAACCGGCATTTTAACTGGGCGCTTGAACCAGTGCCCCAGGCGATGAGTGTGGATGGGCACTCTTTTATCGGAATACTTGGCCGAGATGATTCAAATGTAGTCATCTCGGCTCTTTGTATCATGAAAATCTGTTACATCTTGACTCGAGGGAGCTGTCATTGATTCACTTCGGCTCAAGGGCGAGCCTGATTAATCTCTCTACAAGATCCGGGAATTCGATGCCAACCGCCCTTGCTGCATCAGGAACAAGGCTGGTTTCCGTCATTCCAGGAAGAGTGTTGATTTCAAGGACATAAGGGATCGAGTCCTTCTTGCCTAGCATGATATCAACCCTTGATAGCCCGCGGCATCCTATGGCCCTATGAACGGCCAGGGCTATTCGTTGGGCTTCTTTGATAGAATCTTCCGGCACTCGGGCAGGGATTATGTGATGGCTCAGCCCCTTGGTATATTTGGCTGTATAATCGTAGAGCCCAGTCTCACTGACGATCTCAATGACTGGAAGGGCCACAGGATCCTTATTTCCGATGATTCCTACTGTGAGCTCCACGCCGCTTATATACTCCTCTATGATTACTTCATCATCGAATTTGAACGCGTGTTCAATAGCGCCGGCGATTTGTGATTCGTCTCGAACCACGGTAAGGCCTATGGTTGAACCCTGCTTATTGGGCTTGACAATAACAGGCAGGCCATGAACGGCAAGAAATTCCTTTAATTCAAGAGTTGGATTCGTCGAAAAGTCGCCTTGCCCAGTCTTTGAACTTATCGGGGAATTGTCTGCCTCAGCCTCTGAATTTTGTATATAATTTCCCATCTCAGCCATAGAAAATGAAATACTTTTTGGCGTAGGGATACCTGAGTATTCAAAGATCTTCTTTGCCATGATCTTGTTCATTGCTAGAGCGCTGGCGAGAACGCCGGACCCGACATAGGGTATGCCCATTATCTCCAACATTCCCTGAAGACACCCATCTTCTCCATATTTTCCATGAAGCGCGATATATACGACGTCCGGGCGAGAATTCATAAGTCCATCATACAAGTTGTCATCCAGGTCAAAGCTAACAACCTCGTGGTTTTTACTCAAAAGTGCATCCCGGATCTGGTTTCCGGTCTTGAGCGAGATCTCACGTTCCTGAGACTTGCCCCCCATGATCACTGCAACTTTCATCTTTATCCATAGCGGCATATGCCCCCGCAAAGCCGCTATTACCCCCTTTCATCGGGTGGAGTCCGGGTTTAGCGCGCGGTCAAACTGCACGAACCACGTTAAAGAATACACCAACTGCTAATCGAGCTGCAAGAAAAATATATATCAGGAAAGTGATAATCATGATCTTGGCCAGTATTATAACCAATCGCCCTGATCTTTCTGTAGTATGCCACATGAGAAGGCCGCATGACATTTGAAGCAGGCCAACAAGGGAAATCAAGATGGATGCGAGAAGAAGCTTCTCAATGGTAGTGATGGCCATGGATATGCTCCCCCATCCTGCATTTTTCTATCGCGTCCTATATCTTATGCAAGAACGGGGGAAAAGGCGTCTCACATCCCAGAATTCTCACCCGAGAATGGAGAAATGCATCCCATATGTAAGATCCCTAGCTGAGACCTAGAATGGGGAAAATGCGCCCCATATCTTGAGAGCCAAAATCATATCCTGAGGTCCCAGCGTGATAATAAGTCAATATGCTCATGGTCTGTAAGGATGAAACAGAGTGGAGTCACTGATATCATCTTATTCCTTATGGCCGCGCTGTCAGTGTCTTCTTCCTCATCTAGTTCGATGACATCTCCGGCCAGCCAATAATAAGTCCTTCCACGGGGGTCCACCCGGCGGTCAAACACGTCAGTATATTTTCTGGCCCCTAGGCGGGTTATGGCGACACCGACGATTTCATCCATGTCCAATGATGGGACATTGACATTGAGCACGGTCAATGGGGGAAGCCCATTTCCCTTGATCTTCTCCACGAGCCTTACTGTAAAGGCAGCAGCAGCTTCATATATAGGATTCTCGAAGGCCGTCACAGATATGGCCGCGGAGGGGATACCTGCCAGAGTAGCCTCGACGGCGGCGGATACGGTACCAGAATACAGGACATCGGTCCCGAGATTAGGCCCCCTGTTTATTCCAGATATGACAATGTCAGGCTTCTGCGGGAGCAGCGCTTCAATAGCCAACTTCACGCAGTCAGATGGGGTGCCATCTACAGTCCAAGCCTCAATAGAAAGATCAGGCAGGCTAGCTTTCTCCACCCGCAGCGGCCGCAGCACAGTTATAGCATGCCCTGTCGCGCTTCTCTCGCGATCGGGCGCTACGACTACCACATCGAAATTGCGACTCAGTTCTCTAGCAACAGCCACAAGGCCATCAGAAAAGATGCCATCATCATTTGTAACAAGAATCTGCACATCAATTCCCCTTTCACAAAACCGCGGATCAGCGCCTTCTTCGAGAGCTGGCATATCCCCTTCTATGATAATCTTCTTATAAGAATCGATGCATCAGCGCTATTCCTCATATCCCGCCCTCAGGACTCCATCAACTCGCGAAACCTCTTCTAGGACTTTGTCTCTGGAAATCATCGGAGGGATTTCCACGAAAAGTTGCATGCGAGTTTCTTCATTTTCCTCTACCGCTTCCATGTCCACTCCTTTGATACTTATACCATATCTGCCCAAGACTGTGGCTATGGACCCAAGCTGGCCGGGCCGATCTTTTGCTATTACTGTTAGATTACGCCTTTTCGTGTGAATTACACGTCGTTCAAACCGATCTAGTAGAATCAGGACTCCTACGACCAGGCTCGTGGTAATGGCCGCCGCCACGTAAAATCTTGCCCCAATAGCAAGGCCGATGCCTGATACAACCCAAAGGCTCGCTGCTGTTGTCAAGCCTTTTACTGTAGCTCCTTCGCGCATGATGGTGCCAGCTCCCAGAAATCCAATGCCGCTTACCACCTGAGCAGCCAGGCGAGCCGGATCTCTGTCTGGAAACCCCTGAAAGGCAGTAATAGATAGTATCATGACAAGGGTAGACCCCAGGCAAACGAGTATGTGGGTTCTGAACCCAGCAGGACGGCCATGGCTTTCCCTCTCCAGGCCTACAAGCCCACCAAGCAGGCAGGCAAGGACCAACTGCCACACAATCTCCAGCTGATTTACCGGCATTCTGCGAATTCCTCCCTTCTGCCTAGCTTCATGCATTTTCATGATATATATTATAATAAAAGCTGGCCTGCAAAATCGCCTGCATCAAAAGATACCAGGCACGGCCAGCAAAACGTGAATGAATATTACCAGAAGGGACATATGGGAAAGACTCGCATCAATGATCACTATCCGCTTGCTTGGTGGTATTCAACCTTCTCCTGTATCTTGGACGCTGCCACGCATACCAGGGTTTCTATCTGCTCGATAGCCGCGAGGACGGGGATTATAGCATCTTCCCCACAGATCTCCTTCAAAGCCTGAAGCGCTATGGGACGGAGATCCTTGTTCTCTAGACAAATCCTGACAAGCGCGTCGATAGCCCTTGGATCCCGAAAGGCTCTTAACGCCTGGATGCCCCCATATCTCACGTCACGATTGTCGTCCTGCAGAGCCTCTATGACTGCTGGCACCGCTCGCCAATCCCCGATTTTCCTGAGCGCTTCTACAACCTCATAACGCACCCTTTCATCGGCATCCTTGAGACACTTGATAAGGGGAAATACAGCTTTGGAATCCCCGATCTCCCCAAGAAGCTTCGCGGCCCGCCGTCGGGTATTCCCCGAGGAGTCGGACAGGCTCTCGATTAGAAGCCGCATAACCTGGCTCCTGTTGAGACGTTTGAGGGCGTTTGAGACATTATAAGCAACATAGGGGTTCTCATCCTTCAGCGCTCGAATCAGCGCCGGGGCCGCCTCATCACATTTCATTGCGCCCAAGGCTTCGGCGGCCCACCCTCGGACAACATCGTCATGGTCCTCGAGAGAACTTATAAGCGCGCCAACGCTTCGAGGGTCTCTGAGCTTGGTGAGGCCATACGCCGCGCCTCGCCGGGTCAAAGTATCACCTTCGTGGAGCGCGAAGATCAAGAGCTCGGTGATCTGGCTCCTCAGGCTCGTGATTTCCTTATGGGCCTCATCAAGCCCATGGGGGCCGAGAGTTTCGAGGTCCTTTTCGATAGATGACAACTGGCCGATGAGATCTTCAATCCTGCCCAGATTGTCCTTCACCCCGATTCCCCCCGATGATCCCGATATATACAATATATGCAATTAAGCTTTCGACATCACCCGGGTAATTCCTGCCCCCTTGTATGCGCGCTCGAAAAGTCTGTCCGCATTTCGACGAGCATCTTTTCAAGATACCTTCATGCGACAATGTGGGCAATATTCTGCGTCGAGTTCCATGGTTTCATGACATCTCAGACACTCTTTCTTTACTTCCTTCCGACAATGCGGACAAAAGGCGAGGTTCGAAATGTACTTCCTGCCGCAATGGGGACATACCAGTAGTTTCCCGCGCGGCCTCACCATGAGATATACAAGAAAGGCAATAGGCGCGCCGATGAGCGGGAGGAGCATGACCCCAGAGATTCCGATGGCGGCAGCCCATAATATGGGATTCGAATCCCTTACTTTCGCGTCTCGATATGCGAGGAAAGCAAAGAGACCCGCGATCGCAATCGATATTCCCAACACCAGCCAATTAGGAGATCCAGCCTGTGCACCCATCTGCCAATTCCCTCCTCATAAGATTCCTTGGAATCCTTGTGATACCAGTGAACTCAAATTCTGCCTCATACACCGGCTCTCTCGACATCAGATCACTTACCGCCTGCTTCGGGTCATATCCCTCAAATAAGACCGAATATAACATTTCTGTAATAGGCATTTCCGCGCCATATTCCGCCGCCAACCTGTGAGCGGCCTTTGTCGTGGGAACGCCCTCTACCACCATTCGTGTAGAACTCAGCGCTTGTTCAAGAGTCTTGCCCTGCCCTATGGCGATCCCGGCCCTCAGGTTGCGGCTGTGTCGGCTAGCGCAGGTCACTATAAGGTCGCCAAGCCCCGATAATCCTGCAAAGGTAAGCGGCGAAGCGCCCATGCTCGTTCCAAGGCGTGTGATCTCTGCGAGACCTCGAGTCATAAGTGCAGCCTTTGTATTATCGCCACACCCGAGACCGTCCGACAACCCTGCCGCCAGGGCGATGATATTCTTCAGCGCTCCGCCCAATTCGACGCCGATCATATCCCGAGAAGGATAAACCCTGAAGGTCGGGCCCATCAAAACCTCCCTGGCCATAAGAGCTATTTCGGGATTTTCTGACGCGGAGACGACGGCTGTCGGAATGTCCCGCGCCACTTCCTCGGCGTGGCTAGGGCCTGATACAACACCTATACGATCATGAACTTCTACGGGCAATTCTTCTCTCAGCACCTGGGACATGCGGAGGAGACTATCTACCTCTATTCCTTTGCTCACATGGACTATCACATGCTCGCGGGAAATGAGGGGAGAGAGCATTCTCGCCACAGACCTCAAATATTGGGAAGGAATCGCCACGATGATGAATCGGGCCGCCCGGGCCACATAAGTGATATCCAGGGTCGGAATGACTCCCTCAGGAAATGTGACCCCGGGCAGAAAATCCTCGTTAGTTCTATTTGACAAGATCTCATCTGCCACATCCTTTTCCCTTGTCCAAAGCAACACCTTCTTGCCTCTTTTCGCCAGCAGGATGGAGAGAGCGCTCCCCCACCCGCCGGATCCTATGATTCCAATACAATCATACATCATCCCTGGCAAACCTCCAAATTCTGAACGAAGACAGTAACGACATCTTCACGAACGGCGCCGCCGTGATTTCAAGAATATGCGCACACCCTCAAATCCGAGGGCCCGGCGGAATTCCTTCTCGAGATAGCGCTCATATGAAAAGTGCATTATCTCAGGATCGTTCACAAAGAGCAGAAATGTGGGCGGCCTCCGCCCCACCTGGGTTGCGTAGTAGATCTTGAGACGCCTGCCCTTTCGCGTAGGAGGGGGTACCCTTTCTGTGATCTCCTCTAAAACAGAATTCAATTCTGATGTAGGAATCTCCTTCATGGACCCTTCCGCAATCTTCTGCGCCATGTCCAGCATGGTCCCAATCCTTTGTTTGGTCACCGCTGAGACGAAAACGATGGGTGAATAATCTAAGAAAGCCATCTCCCGCCGTATGCTCAACTCGAATGCCTGTTCTTGTTTCCTATGAGATTCAATGAGATCCCACTTATTTACAACGATGAGACACCCCCGGCCCGCTTCATGGATTATTCCGCCTATTTTGGCGTCTTGTTCAGCCGGACCTCTTGTGGCATCTATGACGAGAAGCGCCACATCTGCCCTTTCGACGGCGGCGGTTGCGCGCATCACGCTGTACCTCTCCAACGGGGTGTCGACGCGCGCTTTTCTCCTGATTCCGGCCGTGTCGATTATGACAAATGGCCTTCCTCTGTACTCGAAAGGCGTATCAATGGCATCGATGGTAGTCCCCGGGATTTCTGAAACTATGGTTCTCTCCTCCCCGAGGATCGCATTTACCAAGGAGGACTTTCCGACATTTGGACGCCCCACCACAGCGATCCTTATAGCGTCAATCTTCTTTGCCTCTTTTTTTTCTTCAAGATCTTCTGGCCTCTGAACCGCAGCGGGTTCATACGATTCACGAACTATCACATGTTCGTCCGGCTCAGCAACCTGTGTTGGGAACGCTGACGCGATCTTGTCAAGCACATCCGCTATCCCTTTACCATGCAGCGCCGAGATCGGGAATGGCTCACCTAGACCTAGCTGATAAAACTCCAAATAGTCTCTATCGCCTTGTTTAGCTTCGCCTAAGTCATCCACCTTGTTGACTATTAGTATCATAGGTTTGCGAGACTTTCTGAGAATGGACGCCACCTCTTGATCCAGCGGGACGAGACCATCCTTGCCATCCACCACGAATATGACCATATCAGCCTCGTCGATTGCAATCTCTGCCTGTTTTCGTACTTTGCTGGAGATGGTATCGTTCATGTCCTCCTGGGGTAAGATGCCCCCCGTGTCTACGAGCATGAAGGACTTCCCATTCCATTCAGCTTCAGCGTATACCCTGTCGCGCGTAACCCCGGGCGTTTCTTCAACCACCGAGAGTCTCCGGCCGATGATTCTATTGAAAAGGGTAGATTTCCCCACATTTGGGCGCCCTACGACGGCGACCACAGGCAGCCTCACAGCCATCTCAAGGTCCCCCTATTCTTCATACTCTTCTCCAAGTACCGCCCGGATGAAGGATTTCCCGCCGGCCTCGACGCATTTGACTTTGACGCCGAGAGAATCGCTTATATCTTCTATTGTAGTATCATCCAAAAACTTGTCACCTTGATACCTCAACATGACCTTTGGAATCAAAAGTTCATCTCCTAGCTCCTGGCCCTTGAGCGCACTGATTATATCACCACCTGCCACAAGTCCGCTGACGGTCACCAGCGGACCAAAAAGGCGGTTTGGAATGGCATATATCTTCAGATGAAGTCCCTCTATCTCTTGAAGCGCAGGGGTTTCCATCGCGAGAACCTTCGCCCCAGATACGCCCGTCGCCACGGAAATCCATCTCTCGCCGATTTTCAGTATCCCTTTCCTGATCAATCGTTTCGCCCTACGGAGCTCCCGCTGGCAACTGTCCATGAAATCCCTGGCTATTCCTATACCATTTTCCTTCTGGCAGAAATCTTCATAGTACCCTCTCTTTGGAAAATTCACACCGGCCAGAAGGAAAAACTCGTCGGCGATGAATATGAATCTTGTTCCTATGTCTTCTAAGAATTTCCTTCCCAGCACCATTGTATGCTGTATGATAGAAGCTGCATCCTGCCATGTGAATGGCGAGATATTCGCCAGGCGATCACGATGTCTGGTAAGCCCCACAGGAACCACACCACATGATCTGACCCCAGGCCAGAGCCGGGCCAGATCCGCGATAGTACGGTCCAGCTCGGGTCCGTCATTTATGCCCTTGCACAGCACAACCTGGGTGTGAATCTCGATCCCCGCCTCGGTCAGGTCTCTCAAGATCGCCATGATCTTGCCGGCCTTGTGATTACCCATCATCTTGGCCCGGACATCCGGGTTTGTGGAATGCACAGAGACATAGAGGGGCGAGAGGCGCATCCTCTTGATGCTGGAGATCTCGTCGTCTGTCAGATTGGTCAGGGAAATGAAATTGCCATGAAGGAACGAAAGGCGATAGTCGTCATCCTTCACATAGAGACTCTCACGCAGGCCGGGCGGAAGTTGGTCCACAAAGCAGAAAATACACCGGTTATGGCATCTTCTTATCCCATCAAATAAGGCATCCTCGAACTCCAGTCCGATATCCTCATCAAATTCTTTGTAAATGATGGACTCTCTGAGACTCCCATCCTGTGATCTTGTGAAGAGCCTGATTTCCTCGTCTGACATGAGGAACCTATAATCTAGGATATCTTTCGGGCTCTGCCCATTGACTGAAATAAGGGTGTCGCCAGGGTGTATCCCTAGCCTGTCTGCAATACTCCCAGGTCTTATGTCCTGAATGAGGACCAATTCCAAAACCCTCCGCAACTAAAGGATAAGAGGGGGATGTCCCCCTCTTATCATATCATATAAGCCCACCCTCATGTGCGCGATCTGTCCGGGTAAAACCACGCGCCATGACGGATATGAGACCAGCAACCATCATCGGTGGCTGAGGCTATTCAGCTAGCCCCTGGCCTGCGCCTGCATTTCATCGCAGGCCCCCCGGCCTTGATCGCGGCGTAGCTGATACGGGTGATCGGCGCCTACGGGACAGCACATATACTCATAACTAGAAACCAAGGTTATATTTGACGCTCTCCAGATCCTTAGAATTGATCTTGATCTTGGCTTGCGACCCTATTTCCGCAAGAACTTGCTGGGCCGGCTTTGCCTTTTGCCTCTTTACATCCCTTTCCACCTTAGCCCGCACCTCATCGAGAGTCAGCTGCTTCTCGGGTTTCTTTCCTTCAACGCGAATAATATGGTAACCGAACGCTGACTTCACGATACCGCTTGTCTCTCCCACCTTGAGAGAAAAAGCGGCCTGTTCGAACGCCGGATCCATGGTTCCCCTCGTAAAGTATCCGAGGTCCCCTCCCTTGTCCTTTGTCCCAGGATCAGTGGATTTTTCTTTTGCAAGCGCGACAAAATCTTCGCCGGCATTTAGCCTATTCAATATATCCTTGGCCTGCTTCTCATCAGGAACGAGGATATGCCTCGCCTTTACCTGTTCAGGTTCCTTGAATTCATCCTTATGCTGTTCATAATATTTCTGCAGTTCATCCTCAGTGACTTTTATATCCCTGGTCGCCAACCGCTCAAGGAGGAGATTGACCCGGATCTGGTCATCGAGTTCATCCCTATTCATCCCATATTGAGCGAGAATCATATCAAGCCCGGCAGATGAACCAAATTGCTTTTCCAGATCAGCGATCTCGGCATCTATATCAGCCTTATCCACGGTTATGCCGTATTTCGCGGCGGCCTGAGAGATGAGTTCCTCTCTGATCATGGCAGTGAGGACCTGTTTTCCGCCCTGGGCAACTAGTTTACTATAGAAGGCTTTCCATGTGATGGGCTTGTCGTTTATCTTCGCCACTGCCCTGACATCCGAGAATACATACAAACCAAGAACTGCAGCGAGTATGACCACGACTCCGGCCACGACCCCAATGATTACTTTTCGGCCTTTCAAAAATGAGTCCTCCTCTCACCAGGGACAACTATAATAGAAATGCTGCTCGCGTCAAGGGCCCCCAAAACTAGGGCTATTACACAACAAATTCAGTGTAACATAAGGAATCGTGGGTGTCAACCAGCGCCAAAATCGGCTGAATTTATGCCGGAATCCGGCGAACTCATGCTGGGGTCCGTTTGCGCGCAATTTGCTCGGCCCAATGATGATTCCACCCCCTCAACCAGCTTTAGGAAACGATGGTATGCCAAACGGATCCCGAGCGCGGTGAAAAACCTCCCTATAGGGACCAGCCTGAGCCGTTTCGATGTTATGCCACCGATCCTAATCAGGAGCCCTGCCTGGGAAAGCGCATCTACCATGAGGAGATCCCTGGCATCGTGTCCGTAGACTGCAAGGATGCTGAGAATCGCCCTGCGGACAATGAGTCTGCTGGATCCCATGCCCATTATATATACCTGATTGTCTTTCACATCATTTCCCATGAAGATACACTGGCCTATATCCTTAGAATCGGCCTTATCGAAATGCGGAAGGTCCAATATTTCCTTGATGGTCGGAATTCTATCCCGCGGGAGGAATCGGAGGTGGATGGCCGCGGCGATGACGGAGGAGTGGGCGCCCCCATAGCAGTAATATATCACCTTCATGGGCTAGTGTTTCACGATTATGTAGGTGCCATTTTCGAGATCATGTACCACCCCGCCCGTTATTCTGCTGAGGTACATGGCTACCCTTTCTTGCTCCTCGAGAGTCTCGGCAAAAAAGATGGGTACATCTCCGCCAACCTTATCTTTGTCACGGGCCACCACTGCAATGATCGTATCTTTTAATCCCACTTCCAAGACGATTCTCCCCCTGCTTTTATATAGATTGGCAAGTCTAGGGTTGGAAGATAATCCGGCTATATCACCACGCGGCTGCCAGACGCGCCGCGCACGATCAGCTCATATTCTTGAATTCAAGCTTGGTTATCTATAAATCTCTACACATATATGCAACCGGCTGTCGGCCCTCAATCTTGAGCTATTCGGCCAGCTCTAGTTGAAAGGGGCCTGCCAGTGGATGTTTCTAAGACTGGCACCCTGCGCACAGCCTCAAGCAGGCATTCCAGGTCCTTCTCCATGGGCACGATGGCCATGACAACCCTGCCAGTATTGGTATTGAGTCTTACCAGTGGGACGAACTCGGGTTCTGACACATCCAACCTTACTCCCATGATGGCAGATGCATCATGGGCTATTGCCTGTCTTTGTCCGAGGTTGAATAATGCGGCTCTGGCATTGTCATCCTTGGGTTCGATGACAACGCCCAGCCCCCTCTTTGCTATCATTTCCCTGGATTTTGCAAGACCTATATTTGTAAGCACGACATCCTCCACCAGAAGCAATGAACCTACGAAGTGGAGGTTGCCTTCTCGGACCCGAGCGATATCGCCTACCCTTTTGCCGCGCATCAAGAAATTGAGGAGGCCCATGGTTACAAGTCCTACCGCCACTCCCCATAGGAGGTTGATGCTGAACGAAAAGGGCAAGAGGAAAATTCCCGCATTTGTGGTCAGAGCCGTGAGCATCGCGAGATAGTTTCGCGCCTCGAACACCTTGGCTATTCCGTCTATATAGGCGTTTCCACGAGGCACCATCTCCGTCTCTTCCATATCCTGAAGGCTCCGGCGTTCGAGATCCCGAACCTCGCGAAATTGTTGAGCTGCAAGACCGAGAATCGTTACTGCCATATAATCTTTTTTGAGCAGGGCAGGTATCGCAAGTGCTCCAAGGCTCGCAGCAATGAACCCCAGACTCATGTGGACGGCATATCCATGGGGATAACTGGGATAACGACGATAGTCGATCCGCAGCATATAGAGCCTTGCCATTGTCCCCATCAGAATGGCTATCGCGATTTTCCCTAGATCAAGATGCATATTTTCATACCCGGTGACGATTTCATTTGAGCGACGATTTCATTTACGCGATGGTTTTATTTCTTGTTATGCCTGATCCCCAGCAGGTTGAGAAACTCCAGACTGACAACCCTCCGGGCTTGCCTTTTCAACCCTTCCCATGATCCCCCGCTCAGCACAAACAAGAGAAGCCCGACCGCAAGCACTATGCCTATGATCCAGGCAACAGCCCTGCCTGTTCCTCCTGGAGCCATACCCGGCCTGGATTCGGGGACTGCTGAAAGCGCCGCAGGGATAGCATCCGCAAATAGCCTCGCCGATTCCATGGCGCGCTCCACACCATTGGTATTGGCCCCGAATTCAAGGAGAATGGATCTTCCTGATAGATCTTGATTATAGTTGCCATCAGCTACCAATATTCCTTTGACAAGTCCAGGATGATCTCTATCAGCGGCGGCCTTGAGGGCCTTCGCGAACCTCAAATTAGCCCCTCTTGCCTGGTTTTCGCGCCCCACTATCAGGGTGACCTTTGTAGTTGGTATACCTGACACTGTGGTTGAATAGACTTCCGGCGGCACCGCGTCACGATGCACATCTATAAGGGCGGCTGGCCTTCTCTTCAGTAGTTGGGCGGCTGTGCGCCTAGATCTCTCATAGGCGGCCCCATCATGCGGATTATGATTGGCGTCCGAACTAATGACGGTGAATCCCTTTGTCCTGAGCGCATCAGCCAGAGAGGCCTTGACTTGATATATATCACCCCAATCCTTGGATGAGGTGCCGCTGGTAGGGTTGTAAGACTCATCACTATGGGTGCAATATAAGCCAATCAACGGTTTTGGACGCACCTGAGCCAGGAGCCACTCGTCGATAGTCATGGCTTTGCGAGCGTCTTTGGGTGGAAGGACTCCGAGATTCACTACTTCAATGAATTTCGCCTTTGCCGTGTCTCCCTTGATTTCAGACAGAGTGTATGATTTGTTGTCTTCATTGATGAAAATATCGCCTACACTCAAGAGATGGGCAGTCTTGAACAGCTCATTCCCCTTTTCATCAACGATGGTGAAGAACCCATCCCTTCTTTCCATCTCGGCCAAAGCGACAGGCTGGGAAAGGAGTATCAAAACCAACAGCGAAATACACAGGAGAAATGAATGGCGGATACGCAAGCTATGCTTCGCCGTTGTGCTCATTTTCATTACCGCCGCCCCCCTTTTGCTCAGGCTGTTCCTGGGATTCTGCCTTATGAATCGGGTGGTCTACCCTGACCATCCGCTCTTCATTTGACGCAGGGCCGCCACGGGCGCGCTCCACTATCTCGCCAAAGATTTCGGCTAGGACCACTGCTATGATTCCGCCCAGCACCATGGCATCTAATATCCCACCGCCGCCTATATGAACGGTGCTGGGTAGTCCTCGGACCGTCACCTCAACCAAATGAGCCAGGTCGAGGAGCAAAACGCCTAAGATCCCGCCAATGAAGGCAGCTCTCCTGGATCTTCCGGCTATGTAGGCCACGACACCTGCTATGATCCCGAAAAGATAGATCGGGTCTATGACGGTATGACCTTCCTCAAATGTGAACAATTTCGAGACTCCATAAAGAACCCCACCTGTGATTATCGTTCCAAAGATCGCTCTCGAGGTCTCCCGGGGAGTATCAGCCCTTGCCAGGAGCCACACTGCAATGACTATTGGCACTACCCCTCCTCCAACATTGAGGGTAATACTCCTGGCATTTCGATATAGCGGAATGTCCACGAAGCTCCCCAGGATCATCAAACCTAGCAATACAAGCGCTTGCCTGTCATTCAAATGCATCCTGTCCAGCACGCGATGAAATACGCCCAAGAAGATCAAAATGCTGACGGCAAGCAATATGCTGACACCAACTGGCACCATGATCACCTCTGGTCCCTTTGTTGCAGAAAAACTCTCGCATCATAAGGCATGTTTACAAAAGGTAGGTTTTCCGAAAAAAGTGGGCTGTATGCGTATTGGACAATTGCGCACCGGGCTGTAAGTGCATTGATTGGACTGTGCGCGGCGGGCAGGCTGCAGGCGCAATAGGCTGCGCGCGGGCGGCAGGCTGGGCATGCAACAGGCTGTGCGCTCGGCGGGCTATGTGTGCAACTGACTGTGCGGGCGCCCGATTCCAGGCTGGTCAATGACAAAGGATGGGTTAAAGCCAATGGACCGGCGCTCTCGCTTCGAAGCGATTCATCGGATGTCTGTCTGTTTCATAGACAGCAGACGCGGTGGATTGTCTACCGTAACATGGGGGGGGTGGATACTCCTCCCGGCGGCATTGGTCCGAGGCCTTATAGCCTGAGGGCCGAGCACCACTAAGCAGCCCCGCAGCAGGGCTGCGCCCGCCGAGGGGAGTATCCACTCCCGGATCTACTAATTAGAGTACCTAGAGATTACTTCTCTTCTCTTCCGCGTTCCTTTTCAAGCAATTCGCCCAACTCACCGAAGACGTCACCAAGGGTCGGCCCCGGGGGCTCAGTCTCCTTACCGGAGTATTTCTTGTAATCTTCCTTTTCCTGCCGTGGCTGGGCTTCCTTTATGCTTAACCCGATCCTGCGGTCAGCCGGCTTCAATGAAATTACCTTGACATTTACCTCATCTCCGGGATGGAGCACCTCTTCAGGCTTCGCCACCCTCTTGTCTGAGATCTGGGAGACATGCACTAGGCCCTCTATCCCATCTTCAAGTTCTACAAAGGCGCCGAAATCCACGAGTTTGGTGACCTTGCCGGTTACTATGCTCCCGATGGGATAGCGGCTTTCAATATTCTGCCACGGATCCGGCATTGTCTGCTTCAGGCCAAGAGATATACGTTCCCTCTCCCGGTCCACTCCCAAAACCTTCACCCTGACACGGTCTCCTTCGTTCAGGATGGCATGCGGATCACGAGTCCTGCCCCAGGTCATATCTGACACATGAAGAAGGCCTTCGAGATTGTCCCCGATGTCCACAAAGGCGCCGAAGTTCACAACCCTTCTGACTATGCCTTCCCTTATTTCGCCTTCCCGGAGAGCTTCGAAGGCCTTCGCGCGCTTCTCCTGCATTTCCTGTTCGAGAACAGCGCGCTCTGAGAGTACCACATTATTTCGATCCTTCTCCGCCTCCAGGACCTTCATCCTGATTTCATTTCCTACTAGCGTGTGGAGATCGCGGACCGGCCGGAGACCTATCTGTGAGGCAGGGACAAACCCCCTGACACCCACATCAACCACAACGCCACCCTTTACGACATCAGTGACCTTACCCTGCACAACCTCACCGGTGGAGAGGGCATTCAAGATACGTTCCCAGGCTTTCTCTGTATCTGCCTCTTTCTTGGAGAGGATCACATCCCCATCATCCGTGAATGCCTTGATCTTAACGTCCACAGAGTCGCCAACCGACACGACATCGGCGGCCGAATTCACGCGGCGATTGGATAGATCCGCCAACCGAATTATCCCTTCAGACTTATACCCGATATCAACCAGCACTTCATCCGGGTCCACCTTGACTATCGTGCCGGTTACAATGTCCCCCTCATGAAACTCACGACCCCCATCAGAGACTCCCGCGGCTTCGCTGTTGCCGTCTTTATCATCCAATTGATCCTCGCCAGCTTTCATATCTGGCATCGTATCCAACTCCTGACCGACAGAACTCATATTGTCATGTCTCTCCTCACTTAACTCAGCCATCTTCGCCAAAACCTCCTCGATCACCCAGCTGGGCGTTGAAGCTCCCGCCGTAATGCCCAAGGATCGCACCCCAGCCAAATTCACTTTTGCGGCTTCTTCAGCATTCTCCACAAGAAAGGCCGGTATGTTCTCCTTTTCAACGATTTGCTTCAGCCTTTGAGCATTCGCGCTCGCCCTGCTTCCGATCACCAGTGCTGCATCAACACTGTGCGCCAGTTGCCGAGCTGCCCTTTGCCGCTCGATCGTGGCCATGCAAATGGTGTTTTCGACCGCTACTTCCTGGGCACGGCTGGAAAGCTCCGCCACTATAGCATCAAATAACTCAACAGGCACGGTAGTCTGCGCCACGATGCCGATCTTCGGGCCGACCACTTTCGCCTTTGCTTCCTCAACAGAGGATACCACTACGACCTCTCCCTGGCCACAACCAACAAGGCCCTTGACCTCTGTATGGTCGGGGTCACCCACGATAGCCACCTTATAACCTGATGCCAGCATGTCCTTGACGATCTTCTGCGACCGGGTCACATTCGGGCAGGTCGCATCTATGATGTTGACCCCGCGACTTCGAAGGTCATCAATAACCGCGGGTGGAATGCCATGTGAAGGTATCACCACGGTCCCACCAGATATGCGATCCAGATCCCGTGCTATATGAACTCCCCTGTCCTCCAGCCACCTTGTGACACTCGAGTTATGCACAAGAGGACCAAGAGTGAAAACAGGGCTGCCTGACCCTGCGTTGCGACATACAATGTCAATGGCGCGTCGAACGCCGTAGCACATGCCATATTTATCGGCAAGAACGACCCTCGATAGCCTCACCCCCTGTATCCGCCATAAGGGCGGCGATTTCATTCATAATCTTTTCACTCATGACTCCAATCGGCATTTCGTCATCGCGTGAAAAGACAAGAGGCTTACCAATTCTTACTTCTATCCGCCCGGGACAAGGAAGGAGAGCATTCTTCTTCCATATTTCTCTGGTGCCAAGCACAGCAATGGGAATAACAGGGGCACCCGATTTGGAAGCAATAAGGGCGGTCCCTGACATTGCGGGAAGCAATTTCCCATTAACGCTTCGGGTGCCTTCTGGAAATACTCCAAGGACCCTGCCTCTTTCCAAAATTCTGAGGGAATGCCTGAATGCCTGCCTGTCAGCTTCTCCCCGTCTCACGGGAAATGCATAAACCCATTTCAATATAGTCGCGAATATCGGATTTCGGAATAATTCCTGTTTGGCCATGAAATCAATTGGCCGCTTCACGACGCAACCGATGACTATGGGATCCAGCAGGCTTACATGATTTGACGCCAAGATGACAGGACCTTGTCGAGGGATATTTTCCTCGCCGATTACCCGGACATGACAGGTGATCATTAGTAAGGCCCTGATAATTAGACGGCCCAGGAAATAAAGCACCCCATCACCCCGTGCATTTACCCGGTAGAGATCCGACTATGTCAAGTATCTCGGAAATAACTCTTTCGGGAGACTTGCCTGTCGTATCGAGAGTAATGGAATCATCCGCAGGTTTCAGAGGCGCATTTACCCTTTCACTATCCATCTTGTCCCTCATCTCAATATTCTCTCTGATCTTGGAGATATCCTGCGAGATTCCCTTTTCCGACAATTGTCGGCTACGCCTTACGGCCCGTTCCGCCGGAGATGCGGTGAGAAAGATCTTCAGATCCGCCTCAGGCAGGACTACTGTCCCAATATCCCGACCTTCCATGACGACCCCACCGTCTCTAGCGAGAAGACGTTGTTTCTCTGTAAGTATCTTTCTCGCCAGAGGGACCCTGGACACCGGGGAAACTAGAGAGTCAACCTCAGGACTTGTCAATTCCCCGGTTACATCTTCGCCATCCATGAAAACCTTCATGGTTGCAGGATCGCTCCATTCAAAACGAAGGTCCAGGTTTTGCGCGATATTTCCTACTTCTGCATCATCATAAGCGGATGCTCCTGACCTTATTACCTTGAGCGTAAGGGCCCGGTACATGAGTCCGGTGCTGACATACCGCAGGCCGAGACGATTGGCAAGCATGCTAGCTATGGTGCTCTTGCCAGACCCGGCCGGCCCATCGATGGCTATCACCAGGCCGTTTCGTCCTCCTGAAACCTGTCTCCCCGAAAGGTACGATACGATGGCGCGAACCAGCCTCTCGTTTTGCTCAGGCGTTCCAATCGTTATCCTGATGAAACCCGGCATCCCAAAAGAATCGAGAAGCCTGGTCACCACGCCATTCTTAAGTATGTGTTCATAAATCTCGGGCGCTTTATCCCCAAACTTTACTGCTATGAAGTTGGCTTCGGTGGGTATATAGAAAAGATTGAGTCGTTCAAATTCCGAGTAAAGATACCTTTTGCCTATCTGGGTAATATTCCTTGATCTTGCCACGTGCTCATCATCCTGGAGCGCAGCTCTGGCAGCCTCCTGGGCAATGGAACTCACGTTGAATGGAATCCTGACTTTATTCAAACACGAGATGATATCGGGCCGGCTGTATGCCCACCCTACCCTGAGACCCGCAAGCCCGTATATCTTTGAAAAGGTCCTGAGGACAATGACAGGCAGGCCGTCGCGGACGTATCCCATGGCATCGGGGTAATCAGAGGATTCAACAAATTCGCGATAAGCCTCGTCAAATACCACGAGGCAATCGGATTCCTGCGCGGCTCTTACTATCCTTTCACACGGTTCCTGCCCGATTATCGTGCCTGTGGGATTATTGGGGTTGCAAATGAAGATCAGCTTGGTCTTCGGGGTGATGGCATCGATGATTGCATCAGCGTCGAAAGTATAGTCCCTGAGTGGGATCGCTAGAAAATCGGCGCCCATCAGATTAGATACAAACCTATACTGAACAAAGGATGGATGACCAGTTACTACCTCTTCCCCTGGGTTCAGGAATGCAAGGCCAATCATTTCTATAAGTTCATCGGCCCCGGCTCCGAGGGCGATCTCTTCTTCTCGGATGCCGTATTTTTCGGCAATTGCCTCTTTGAGGTAAAACCCGCGCGCATCCGGATACAAATGCGCTTCAGCCATTGCAGAACGGCAGGCTTCCATCGCCTTGGGAGAAGGGCCCAGAGGGTTCTCATTGGAGGCAAGCTTCACAACCCCCGATAATCCGAGTTCCCTTTCCACTTCCTGAATCGGCTTACCCGGCGTATATGGACGTATACTCTCTAGTACCTTTCTGGCAAGGGGGGAATTGGTCTTATCCACATCACTGGCCATCTTCTCGCCTCCGCCCGCTCTGGCTAAAACACAAAAAGCACCCGCCACCGAGTGCCAAATGCTTCCCGCTTCCTTCAAAACCTACATCTACATAAAAAACCAAAGCCTTGTCGCCAAAACCGAATCCCTTGCGATATGCGAAGATACTACGGGCAAAATTATACAACTTTGGCCGCCTCACAACAACACCACAGACTCATGAACTAAATCAAAACACTATCGCCGTGACAACATCTAACATAGAGTCTAGCATACTTACATGCGCCTTGCAAGAGATTTAGAGAAATGATTTAGATGAAAAGCCTATTTTGCCTTCTCACCCTGGATAATCTCGACGTATTCCTTTATTGGAACACCCTCGAGGCGCTCCAGGGGAACAAGACGTCGGCGCCCGAAATCAGTAGCTATAAGGGATTGCGCCGCAATGAGCGTGATGCCGAATATGATACCGAGTATGATGAACAATCTCTCACCTACAGATATTATGTCTGGACGCGATGTTTTGCTCCTCTCTCTTGCTTTATCTACAAATCTCATGAGATCTCTTATCTCTCGATGGGAAAGGTGACGATATCTGCCCTGACCAAGCCTCCCCAGGGAAAGCGGCCCGAATTTCACACGTTTGAGCCTTAAAACAGGATGCCCCACGGCCCTGCACATATTCTTTACCTGGTGCTTCCTGCCCTCATGGATCGTTATTCTGAGAATCGCACTGCCCTTGAGCCTCTTCAGGATATCCGCGCTGGCTGGCGCAGATACATGTCCGTCTAAATCCACTCCTGTCCTGAGCCTCTCAAGATCCTGTTCATCAGGAATCCCCTCCACACGGGCTATGTATGTCTTATCCACTTCCCACTTAGGGTGAGTCAGGATTTGAGCAAGCCCGCCATCATTGGTAAGAAAGAGCAAGCCTTCAGCGTCATAGTCCAGCCTGCCGACTGGAAAAACCCTCTCTGAAACATCGGGGATCAAATCCATGACAGTTGGGCGTCCCTGCGGATCCCGCACAGTGGTCACATAGCCCGGGGGTTTATGAAGCATGAGGTACACTTTCTTTTCGAGCCGGATGACATTTCCGTCCACCTCGATGATGTCATCCCGCGGGTCTGCCTTGACTCCAAGATCCCTCACGATGGCTCCATTGATCTTCACCCTACCCTCCATGATGATAGATTCACATGCTCTACGCGATCCAAATCCGGCGGCCGCTAATATCTTCTGGAGGCGTTCTGCCATTGATGCTACCATTCCCTCAATCATTCTTGGGGAGTTTCTCAAAGCTCTCAGTTCGCCCTATCAAGACAAGAATGTCTCCTTCATTGATCTTATCATCAGCACCTGGCGATACTTTGATGCGCCCCTGTGATCTGATTGCAACCACATTGATCCCGAATTGAGCCCTGATATTGAGCTCCCTCAGGCTCTTTCCCACAAATTCAGGGGGCGAAATAATTTCAGCTATAGTGAATTCAGGTGAAAGTTCGATATAATCCAGGATATTCCCTGAGACAAGGCTCGTTGCTACGCGTATGGCCATGTCCCGCTCTGGATATATGACTCTGTCAGCCCCCACCCTTTCAAGTACTTTGCCGTGAAGCTCATCATGAGCCTTCGCCACGACGAACTTTATGCCAAGGTCCTTTAAAATCAATGTGGCGAGGATACTAGACTCGATATCCTCACCAATGCTTACCACGGCCACATCTACATTTCTGATGCCGAGGGACTTCAGAGCATCTTCATCAGTGGCATTTGCTTGCACAGCATGCGTAACGATATTCGCCATATGCTGGACCTTCTCCTGATCGTCATCAATGGCCAGCACCTGGCACCCGAGCCGGGATAGTGTTCTCGCGACACCTTCCCCAAATCTGCCAAGGCCAATCACGGCGAATTGCTTCATAAGCTACCGCGTCCCCCCATTCTCCCTATTCCATTCCGAGTATATTCAACCCCGCAATTGCTGTCAACTGGAACAGCAGGGGTATGTCGGGGAACAGCGGGGAAAGGAGGCCCTGGGAAGCTATTGGGCAGTGCCCTGGACATTAGGGCGCGTTAGTTCCCGCCTCCGTCCGGAATTACCTTGCAGCTGCTGCAAAAGCTGCGGCGCAACATCCAGGAGCCTGTCGAAAATAGCATTTCTATCAACAGGGAGAAGCCTGACCTGGCCATTTCCGACTATGAGGAACGCCACCGGACTTACTGATATACCTGCGCCGCTCCCTCCACCAAATGGGGACGCGCCAGATGCGGCCTCACCGTCACCCTGGCCTTCGGGAGCCGCGCCTCCGGCCTCGAAATCCGTGCCGCCAGCAGCAAAGCCGAAACTGACCCTGGATACAGGCAAGATAACATTACCATCCGGGGTTTCCACGGGATCACCCAGAATGGTATTTACGTCAACCATCTCTTTGATACTCTGCATGGCCGTCTTCATGAGGCCTTCTATCGGATGCTCCGCCATGAGATGCCACCCTCCTTCGCTTCTTCCGCGCGCGATATATTTTCTGGAATTCATGCAGACCTCGGACGATAATATAACCTGGATTTATCTTCACTATGCAATGAAAGGTGACATCAAAAACTGGCTGGTCAAAGACAGGGATGATCCTGATGGAGGGACGCTTGCGAAATATCAAATGATTCTGCGCAATGGCCAGAAGAGGGCCTCCTGTGGCCCATGACATTCCAGATAGAATGGCGGTAGCTGCGGCATCCCCAGTATTGAACCTGATAAAGAGGTGAAATAGCAGGCATTCATGTTTCATACCGAGAGCCGCACTTCTCATCGCACCCAGGATCTTTTTTCTCAATCCGGCACGCTCATCCTTATGGGGCTCAGAATGCTCAGGCGCCTTCCCGAAACCCCGCTCAAGGAATGACCGCGCCTGCTCAACCAACTTTTCCTGAAGAGAAAGGTCTGCCAGCCTTAGTCTAATCAACCAGAGAAGGGTCAAATTCAGAATGAGATTATCGGCCCCGCCCCTTCTTCTATAGTTTAACTCCACCTTCACCGGGACGAAGAGGAAACTTATGATGGGCAAAAAGAAGGCAAGGATAACAAAAGCTATACTTTTGATGCACAACCCCTTCCCCTCCGACACAACCTCTTTCCATAATTTGTTCGTCAAGGCAAGGGGATATTCATCTCAAACTCCAGATCTTTCAGAATCAATCTTTGCTTGAGAGGGTCCCGCCGGGGGTGACAGAACCCCGGATGCATGCTCCGGCTTCTGCGCTGGCGGGAGGTCCTTTAAGGATCTAAGCCCGAAGTATCTCAGGAATTCAGGCGTTGTACCATAAAGAATAGGCCGGCCTATGGAATCTTTGCGCCCTACCTCGCAGATGAGACCACGATCGAGCAAAGTGGCTATCACCCCATCACATTTGACCCCCCTGATAGATTCTAACTCTGCGCGGGTTATCGGCTGCCGGTAAGCGATTATGGCTAGAGTCTCAAGGGAAGGACGGCTCAAAGGGGAGGTCCTGTTGCCCTTTTCCGCTTTCTCCAAATAGTCCGCATATGCTGGCCGCGTTACCATCTGGTATCCACCGGCTACCTCCACTATCTGGATCCCGTGTCTTCCTTCGTTATATAAGTCCATCAGACTACTAATAGATTTCTCTGCTTCCTCAGGAGTTATAGAAAGAATGGTGCTGATTTCCTTCACTGTTATAGGCCGAGACAAGCTGAACAAGAGAGCTTCAGCCGCGGCTTCGATCTCATTTAGGCAACGCATCTTGCATACTCTCGCCTTCATCGACCAAGATCACCATGATCTCGCCGAAATGACGGTCCTGCTGGGCCCGGACAGCCCCGATACGTATGAGCTCAAGCAAGGCGATGAAAGCGGCAATGATGGCAGACCTAGTCCGGGGGCCGGTGAATAGCTCGCGGAAACTCATCCTCCGCCTGTCTTTGAACTTATCCCTTATCTCCTGCATTCGCTCCTCGATGGATAGCTCCTCTGTCGGGACAGGAACGTCATCTTCATCTATCTCTCTAAGGAGACCTTCGAGGGCTGATATGAGGTCTTCAAGTGTCACCCGCTCAGAAGAAGAGTCATCCTGTCTGAATGCCACCTGTTTGGCTACCAGGGCATCATCAACTGGGCGCCCCTTTACCCTGCGCCAAATCTCTTCCCGCCTCTTGAGCGCCTCTGCCGCCCTGCGAAATTGTTCATATTCCTCCAGGCGCTGGCGTAAAGTGGGTATGGTATCCTCGAGGCTGCCTCGATCCTCTTCATCTCCCTCTTCCAAAGCCGCGGCATTCCCCTCCGCGGGCTGGTCATCTGGGAATAGCCTTCTTGCTTTCTCGCGCACCAGCATGGCAAGCGCCAGCGCCTGGTCAGCCGTCTCATCCAGATCCAGGAGATCAGGATCCTGGCTGCTCACGATTCTATGGAATTCAGAAGCCAATTTCCCCACCTGAAAAGATGAAAGATCCATTTTCCCCTGCGAGAGAATCCGCAGAAAATCCCTGGGACTTCCTTCAAAGGAGCCTATCTTGACAACAAAGAGATTCTCCTGATCTCTGCCGGGTAGATGGTCCCTATTTTTTTGAGCCCTTCCGGTCACCATCCAAGCACGATCCTCCGCAAGAGGGCCCAAATGGGGATGATGAAATAGGATGTAGCCCCTGTGATGATGAGAAAGAGCAATATGAAGGGTCCATATGCTTCAAGCTGGTAGTAAAGATATGCATTCTTGCCCCTTAATAGCCCTGCCAAGACACGCGACCCATCCAGAGGCGGGATTGGTATCAGGTTGAAAGCGGCCAGCCCCAGGTTGATGTACACGCTGATTTCCAACACAAATCTGATTCCATATGAAAGTGGCACTCCGAACCGCAGTGGGAGACCAAACAAAAAGGCCATTGTGACGTTCGCAAGGGGACCTGCGATTCCCACGGCCATGATTCCTCGTCGCCAGTCTTTGAAATAAGCTGGATTGATTGGTACGGGTTTTGCCCATCCAAACCTCTGGGTGATGATCAACATGAGTGTCCCCAGAAGATCGAGGTGCGCCAGAGGGTTCAATGTAAGCCTGCCAGCGAGGCGCGGGGTTGGATCCCCGAGGGAGTTGGCAACGGCTCCGTGTGCATATTCATGTACAGTAAGAGCCAGGAGAATTATTGGCAGGGTTACAAGTGTCATCATCAAGTTCAATGTACGAAAATCCCCCTTATGCCGCCTATTGCGTCACTCTCAGAGCCCTGCGACACTCTGGCGTTCCTGCCTCATTGCGTCGGGGATCCGGTCCTTAGCGATTAGATCCTCATATGTTTCCCTCTCAACCACGCAGGTTGAGATGCCGTTTGACACGAAGACGCATGCCGGCCTCGGCAGCCTGTTATAATTACTCGCCATGGAATAAGTATATGCGCCGGTGGTCATAACGGCCAGAATATCTCCGGGTTCCACAGGGGGGAGCTTGATATCCCAGATCAGCATGTCGCCGGATTCACAACTCTTGCCGGCAACGGATACAATCTCAGTAGGAGGAAGGTTTGCCTTGCCTGCAATAATGGCGGCGTATTTAGCTCCATAGAGAGCCACTCTGGGATTATCTGCCATACCACCATCTACCGCCACATATTTGCGTACATGAGGAATGGTCTTCACGGCTCCAACAGTATAAAGGGTGATACCAGCTTCACCAACGATATAACGACCAGGTTCAAAAAGAAGCTTGGGCACCGGGATCCCATAATCATTGGCCTTCGCCTTCACGGTCTGAGCCACCCTTGAGAAGAGCTCCTTCAAATCAGGTCTTGTATCCTCTGGCACGTAACGGACACCCACTCCGCCTCCCAGATCCAGCTCCTCTGGCACAAATCCCGTTTCTTTGTATGCTTCGCCGATGAAATCCATCATCGTCTCGCAACTCGCGACATATGGATCAATCTCGAGGATTTGGGAGCCAATATGTGAATGGAAACCGTGGACCTCGATATTGTCCATGGAAAGAGCCTCCTTCAGGACCTCCATGGCCTGACCGTTAGCGATGACAATACCGAATTTAGAGTCAATTTGCCCTGTGCGAATATAATCATGAGTGTGGGCCTCCACCCCGGGAGTAAGACGAAGTATTATATCTGCCTTGACGCCATATCCGCCAGCGAGCTCATTCAAAAGGTGAAGCTCATAGGGGCTGTCCACCATGAAACGCTTGATCCTGGACTCGAGTCCGAGCCGGATCTCATCCATTGATTTATTGTTTCCATGAAAATAGATCCTATCAGGCGGAAATCCAGCCGCAAGCGCAGTATAGAGTTCGCCGCCACTTGAGACGTCCAGCGACAACCCCTCTTCGTCCACAAGGCGGCACATGGCAAGAGCGCAAAACGCCTTACTGGCATAAAGGACTTCGCTACGCGGATATACGTCGCGAAGGCCGTTCTTAAACTCCCGGCACGCTTTCCTGATGGCCATTTCATCCATGACATAAAGGGGAGTTCCGTAGGTCCGGGCAAGCTCTACTGTATCACAACCTCCAAAGACAAGATGACCACTGGCGTTTATATGCATTGAGTTTTTGTAGTTCACAGGAAGGCTCCTCTCCCGAGAAAATCTGCTGCAACCTTTCCCTAATCATAGCATTTGGCGAAATGATCCGTCAAGGAAGCTGTGATGACCATCTGCCGCACCTATCACCCCATCTAGCTAGCGTGTCCCCCTGTAGACTTAGATTGATGACCTCACAGCGGTTTGGGCAACCTTTGCATTCAAAGGTACTTACGGCATACTCATTGTCTTTTACCTCAAAACCCCTAAAGCGCGTAGGCCTGGGGTTTCTCGCAACCTCCTCCTTCGCCAGGATGGCTGCACCAATTGCGCCCATGACGGCATGGTGCTTGGGCACTATTACCGGGAAGCCTAATGCCTTTTCGAAGGCTCGTGTCATGCCTGCATTAGCTGCAACTCCTCCCTGAAAAACCACAGGCGGCAATATCTCTTTGCCCTTGCCGACATTGTTGAGGTAATTGCGGACTAGTGCCTCACAAAGGCCGGCGATTATATCCTCGATCCGGTGTCCGGTTTGCTGCTTGTGTATCATGTCAGACTCTGCGAATACAGCGCAGCGCCCTGCGATCCGCACCGGGACATTGGCCTTCAGGGCAAGCCCCCCGAACTCCTCGATGGGAATGCCCAGCCTGGTTGCCTGGTGATCGAGGAATGAGCCAGTCCCGGCGGCGCAGACCGTATTCATGGCGAAATCAACCACGACACCATGCCTGAGGATTATAATCTTTGAATCCTGTCCGCCGATCTCTATCACTGTCTGGACATCCGGTATCTCTCGGGCCGAAGCCACCGCGTGGGCCGTTATCTCGTTCTTTACGCAATCTGCCCCTACGACGACAGAAGCCAGGACCCTCCCGCTCCCAGTGGTTCCCACACCAAGGACCTTCATATCAGGATATAGCGCTGCGACTTCGGAAAGTCCCTGCTGGATCATCTTTATGGGCTGTCCCTGAGTCCTGAGATATATTGAATGAATTACATTGTCAGACTCGTCCATTACTATGATATTAGTGCTTACCGAACCAACATCTATACCAAGGTAGCCACGCATTCCCTGAGTTCCCCCATATTCCCTCTCCGTTGCCTCATGAGATCCACGAAAGCTTCTAGTCGGGTAATTACTCCCACATCAGAGGAGTGCTCGTCAAACACCAGAGTCAAAACCGGGATATTCAGATCCCGCGACACCCTTGGAAGAATGCTCTCGGCCACGATCTCAGGCATGCATGTGAGCGGAAGCACTTGAATGACTCCGTCAAACCCCCTTCTTGCATAATCCACGGTATGCGCCACTGTCTCAAGTCCATGGCCGCCCACGAAGTGCCCGAGATACGGTTTTGCAAGATCCTCGATCCTGTTATGTCTGCGCAGCCTGAAAATATCTCCGATTACATGCCTCTTTATCCAATCTCCCAGGTATATTGAACGCTCAACCTCACATCCGAGTTCCCCGAGCCTGGTTTCGACATTCAGGTTTGCAAATGGCTCAAGGAGGACATATATCTCTCCCACCAACCCGACCTTGAGGGGTGGAGGTCCTTCTGCCTTCGGCAGCGAGCGAAGAATGGCGAGGCCCTCCCTAAGGGCCGACCTGGTCGCCTCAATAGTCTCGGCTCCATCGATCTTTGACAATATCTCGTTCACGGCTTTTGTGGTTTGCTTCTTTATTGCCTCGAGGGGACGCACCTTCACTGCCAATTTCTCGACCTGGTCTATCGCGGCGATTTTCTCCCAGCAGAGGCGAAGGGCGTATATCACATCCCTCACCCTGGCCGGCCCCACAAGCCGGCCAAGCTGCTTTAGGACAGGTCTTATCCTGCCCTGGGGAGGGTCAATTATAATCATCTCAAAATCGTACCCCAGGTCCTTGAGGATCTCACGCTCGACCTCGCCGTAAAATCCGAATCGGCATGGCCCCACGCCCCCAGCCATGACGATGGTGTCAGCTCCCTGTTCCATGGCTTCGATGTAGTTCCCCACATTGACTTTGAGAGGGAGACACGCAAATTCCGGCGAATACTTTGATCCCAAAGAAAGGGTGCGCTGGCTCGATGGGGGAGGCACTATCACCTCGATTCCCAGGTGGCGGAAAAGAGCCGATATCGGTATATAAATGCTCCCCATGTGAGGAAATGTCAATTTCACGCCGATTTCCTCCTGTTTATCATATCCAGAAACGCCTCAAGCCTGGTGACAACCCCCGCCTCACCGGAATGTTCGTCCAACGTTATTTTCGTGAGAGGAATCTTCGAGCTCCGCTTCGCTTCCATCTCGATGATCTCTCCCACTACCGAATCCAATCCGCAGCCGAAGGCGCTTATATGGATGCAGCCATCCACTCTTCCAGAATGAAGAAAGTGGAAGGCAGCGCCCACCAACCTTCTGCCCATTGTCCAGAAAAGCCATCTTGGCAAAGATTTGAGCTCATCCTCGATTATCTCCCACGGTATCATATCACTGGTAATGACCTTGCATCCGGCATTGCTGAGCCGCGGGAGAATCGCCATATTGGTGTAGTCATCATAGAGAAGGTATGGATGCCCTATGACCCCGATGGTGACCCGGGCTTCCTTTTTTTTCCTTTCCTGAGCCATCGCGGCTATTTCCGCGAGATCCGAGGGAATCGATGAATCCAAATCCGACCTAGGCCCCAGAAGCATCGACGCGATTTCATCAGGGAAATACCCCTTGAAAAACAATGCCTCGGAGTCAAGCTGGACCTTATTGGCCATTTCATATGCACGTCTCACCACATGTTGATTTGACGAAAATAGTAGACCTATATTCATCATCTCGCGGAAGACCTTTTTCGTCCTGTTGCCACGGCTGAGATCTATACAGGGCGAGAGGATGGCGGGAGCGTCAGGAGGCGTCACTGCCCTTATCATATCTGGAAGTCCCATGAATTTCGGACAAATAAATGCCCTGCTTTCGACCCCGACCAATCTTGGGATGAAGATATAGTCAGATGTATCCAAAAGCGAGGCTGCATGTCCAAAAAACAATTTCACAGGCATACATGCTTCATCCACAGCCAGCTGGACCCCTGTATCGACTATCTTGCGACTGGTATGCGGAGATAGCGCGACCTTACATCCTAATTCAGTAAAGAATGTGGCCCATGCCGGGTAGTAGTAGTAGCAGAGCAGTGCGCGTGGAATACCAACAAGCTTCGACGAATTCACGTAAAATCCTCCATCCCATGGACAAAATCCCCTCTTCGGATCCCCAATTCACATCCTCTCCCCGTGACACTATACTCGCGGCGTGAAGATGAGGGCTATGATGGTGCCGAAGAATACAGCCGCGGCCAGGCCGAGCCCGGTGAATTCAAAGACCCCCGTGAGCAGTCCGACCCAGCCCAGCCTCTGAGACTCTAAAATCACGCCTCTTACCAGAGATGCCCCGAAGCCAGATACCGGCACGAGAGCCCCGGCTCCTGCCAGCCTCACCAAAGGCTCGTATAATCCGAACCCTCCGAGAATTGCCCCTGCCACGGTGAAGATAACCAACATATGTCCCGGGGTAAGGGAGGTGTTGTCCAGGATGAGTTGTCCCAGGCCGCATATCAGGCCGCCAATGAGAAATGCCAAAATATATGTCATATATCGCTACCCCCTCAAAAATGCTCCGGAAGGATATCCAAGATCGATATCATGGCCGTTCGATTACGATGGCATGCGCTATAGTAGGGATTGTCTCTCCTTGCTGATAAGATAAAGGGCTCATGAGCGCGCCCGTGGCGACGAGAAGGACCTTTTTCAATAGCCCCCTTATCATGCTCTTATAAATGTGACCGAGGGTGACCACGCCGGAACAAGCACAACCACTGCCTCCTGCGCCCACATTTTCATTGGGCGCGTATATCATAAGTCCGCAGTCATTGTAGTTAGACGCAAGGGCGATTCCTTTATCCTTCAGAACCTCGCCCAGCATTACTCTTCCTACCCGGCCAAGATCCCCTGTAAGCACCAGGTCATAGTCCTCCATCCTGGTGTTTGTATCAGAAAAATGCCAAAATAGCGTGTCAGCCGCTGCCGGCGCCATGGCTGATCCCATGTCATTTGGGTCCTTGACGCCAAGATCGAGGACCCTGCCGACTGTACTGCAAGTTACCCTGGGGCCTGTCCCCTGGGCCTTTATCACGGCGGCTGCAGCCCCGGTGACTGTGTACTGGGAAGTGGTCTTTCTCTTGATGTTCAGCTCGATTGGATAACGGTACTGCCTTTCTGCGGTCTGGTAGTGACTGGATGCCGCGGCAAGGACAGTGTCAGCGAACCCCCCATCTACGATCATTGCTGCAATTGTTAGAGCTTCTGAGATGGTGGAGCAGGCGCCATACAGGCCCAGATAAGGGATGGATAGCTGGCGAGCCGCGAAGCTTGCTGATATTATCTGATTCAAGAGATCGCCAGCAAGCATGTAATGAACATCCTCCGGTTTGAGCTGGGCTGTTTGGAGCGCAATATTACACGCCTCCTCCAACATCTTGGACTCGGCCTTTTCAGCCGTGCTCTGCCCCATATAAAGATCCGGCAGAACCGCGTCAAAATCAGGAGCAAGCGGCCCTCTTCCTTCTACAGGGCCGACTATTGTGCCAGTCGCTATTATGACGGGCGGATTCGAATACTTGATGGTTCTTTGTCCCAACCGCTTTACTGCCAATGAATCCCATCTCCTCCGGCGCCAGTTTAATCCAGCCGGCGCCAATCTATCCCAATGGATCTAATCCGATGGGCGGCCTCATGTGAGGCCGCGTTTCAGGTAACCAGCATATGTATCATGCCCACCGCTACCGCAGCCAGGATCCCGAAGACCAGCACCGGCCCTGCAACGATGAACATCTTGGCCCCCATTCCCAACACATACCCTTCTCTCTTGAAGTCCATGGCTGCCGCGACGATGGTGTTGGAAAAACCCGTGATAGGAACGGCGGCACCGGCCCCGGAAAATTCCCCCAGTTCATCATAGATACCTATCCCGGTGGCAAGCGCTCCCAGGAAAATCATCACAGCCAGCGTGGGGCCGGACGCTTCATCCACAGCAAGCCCTCTGGCCGTGAAGAAGTCGAGAACTGCCTGTCCGATTACACATATGGCCCCGCCTACTATGAACGCCACGACGAAATTCTGGAGGGTCGGGGGCCTCGGCTTATGCTTTTTCATGATCTCTTGATATTTTGCTGCCTGCCTGGCACGCTCGGCCTGATCCAAGGGCATTCAAGATCCCTCCCTTACCTGGTTGAGGGGATAGCCTAAGAGGGAAGACATCATGTCCCATCCACCTTGAAGGCCACCTGAACATCGGCCTTGTATTTAGAGATTCGCCCATTTTCTACGCTGGCGGTCATGTTGGTCACTTCAACCCCAGTGATATTTCTCACTGTTTTAGACGCCTCGCTGACCGCATTCCTTACAGCCTCATCCCAGCTATTCGGAGATTCCCCCAAGAGCTCGATGATCTTTACCACAGCCATACCGAATACCCCCTTTGCTGACGATATTTCGATTTGGGTTCTACAGTCAGGCTTTAGTATAACAAGCTAAAAGGGGTTTAATTCTAGGTCTCTGAGAAGACCGAAGATGGTCAGGCGAGCTCGGCGTGGATTGCTTTCAGCGCTTTTTTCTCAAGCCGACAGATTTGAGCTTGAGAGATTCCCATAATATTGGAAACTTCTTGCTGACTCAAATCATTGAAATACCTAAGGAGCAAGATGCGTCTTTCTCTCTCTGGCAGTCGCTCGAGGGCCTCCCTGACGGCGATCGACTCAAATTGCTGAAATGAATCATCACTGTCCGAGATTTGGTCCATGAGCCTTATCGGGCGCTCCCCCTCCTCATCTTCAGTCTCGTCGAACAGATATACTGGAGGGGAAGTGGCCTCGAAAGCCTCCACTATCTCTTCCGGCAATACCTTAAGGGCCGCGGCAAGTTCGCTGATGCCAGGTTCGCGGCCCAGAGAAGAGATGAGTTCGGATCTTTTCTCGCGGGCCGCCGCGGCCAGCGCCCTGACCGACCGGCTCACGTGCACCGGCTGATAATCCCTGAGATGCTTTCTGATCTCTCCAATAATGACGGGCACGGCATATGTAGAAAACTTCACGTTGAATGACGGGTCAAAACGGTCCACTGCCTTGAGCAGACCGATGCAACCAACTTGAAACAGCTCATCCTTATCTTCCCCACACTCGGGAAAGCGGGACACAATGCTCATGATCAGCCGCAAGTTTGCCTGGATGAGTTCATCCCGGCTTTCTTTATCCCCACTATGCGCCCGCTGGATAAGTTCCCGAAATTCATCATCTGAAAGTACGCGCGATGGGGGAAGGCGTAAGGAACTAAACCTGTCGCCTGGCATTTGCAGCACCTCCGCTCTCTCAGGCTGCCGCAGCCGGGCGCTTGCGTATTATCACTCTTGTGCCTTCTCCCTTGCGAGATACCACCTCCAAATGATCTGCAAGGGCCTCCATGATGGTGAACCCCATGCCAAGCCTGTCCACCTTTGTAGTATAGGCAGGCTTCATGGCCTGGGCGACATCCTCGATGCCTTCTCCTTCATCCTCAACGATCATCTCTACAGAATCGTCGCTGATGCTCGAGCTGACCCTGACCACACCAGGATCCCGGGAATCCGGATAACCATGTATTATGGCATTTGAAACAGCCTCTGAAATAATCAGCTTGATGTCATCTATCTCTTCCAATGTGAAAGCCCCAACCTGCGAAGCGAAGCAGGCAACAGCAACTCTAGCAAATTCAACGTTTTCAGCCACTGCGGGGAATTCCATCTTCATGTAATTCTTCACGCTCAACGCTGTCCACCCCCAGCCAGAGCAGCAACCGCCCGTTCTTCTGTATCAAATACCTGTATTATCTTGAGCAATCCTGAGAGCTCGAAGACCTTCATGATGTGGGGGGTAAGCGAGCATGCAGCAAGTCGCCCATTTACCTGACTCAATTTGCGGTAACGGCCAAGGATGGCGCCAAGACCCGAGCTATCTAAAAATGTGACTCCTCCCATGGAGAGAATGATGGAATGAATATCGCCCGCTTGACGATCCAGGACGCTATCGATTGTATCTCTAAACTCGGGAGCCGTCCTGAGATCTAGCTCGCCAAACACTCTGGCTATCATGCCATTCTTGAATGGAATGAGGTCCACATGCATGGCCCTGTTTACCTCCAGTCCATGGTTCATTCCATTTCCTTATTCTCCGAGTCTTGCGCCTTTCCTTCCGTAATAGTAAAAAAAGACAAAAGAAACCCCGCCTGCCTCCTCTACCCAAATATGGCTTTTATGAGATCTCTTATCATCCTGAAGAGTATCTGAAAGATACTGCCTCTTTCGACGTCATCCTTTGCTACCAGGTCGACGCTTGCTATTTCCTGTCCGTCGAGATAGGCCGCCATTTTGCCCAGTTTCTGTCCCTTTTTTACAGGTGCCACGACACGCTCATCAATGCTCGTCTCGATCTTGACATCGGCCTCACGTCCCCGCTTGACACAGGCGGACGCCTCTGACGCTGACACTACCGTGACTTTCTCCTGTTTCCCCCGAAGCACCTTGATCTCGGCCACCACCTGATCCTTTTGAATCATGGGCACCCCAGCATAGAACCTGAAACCATAGTCCAATAGCTTGGCGGTTTCAGAGAACCGTACCTTTGAGTCCGCGAGTCCCATGACCACCGCGATCAGACGGAGATTATCCCGTTTTGCCGTCGCTGAAAGGCAATAGCCAGCATCCTCCGTGTAGCCCGTCTTGAGACCGTCACATCCCTTATAATCCTTGATCAGCCTATTGGTGTTGACAAGAATGTTCTTGCCATCCCTTACATAATCAATCCAGATGGTGAACCATTCGTGAACCTTTGGATGCTTTATCAATTCCCTTGACATGACTGCGACATCATAGGCGCTGGTGAGGTGACCTTCTGCAGGGAGACCGGTGCAGTTGACGAAATGAGTATCCTGCATTCCCAATTCCTTGGCACGTTTATTCATCATATCTACGAACACTTCCTCCGCGCCCGCGATGTGCTCTGCCACGGCAACTGAAGCGTCATTCGCCGAGACCACCGCAATAGATTTCATAAGGTCATTCAGGGACATCTCCTCGCCAACTTCGAGCCAGATCTGAGATCCTCCCTGCATTGACGCACGGTCGCTTGCGATCACCTTATCATCGAGGTGGATCTTTCCTTGCTCCAAGGCTTCCATTGCCAAGAGCATGGTCATTATCTTGGTTATGCTTGCAGGAGGCCTCTTCCTGTGAGAATCCTTTTCAAAGAGGATTTGTCCTGATGTAGCTTCCATGAGAACTGCAGATGGAGCTGTAATGTTCGGGAGCGGTTCACTTTGAGAGACTGTTGGAGCTGCGGCAGGCACGGTCTCATTTCCGTCGGCCAGAAGGATGCCGGCAAAAGCAAATGAGAGACAAAGCAATCCAAGCCCCAGAACAGACGCCAGGATGAAGTTCCGAGCTATCTTAAACAATATCCTCTCCCCCCTTGGAACACATCCACCATCATGGCCTAACGGCCATACTTGTTTACTGGTAAAACATATTCCAAGGGGATGAGAGATATTACCCGCTCCGATCTTCCAGCTTCAATCTATCTAGCCCATATAGATATCATCGAAAAAGCTCTTTCCGGCCAAATCCCCCGCTGCTCCCGCTATTCCGAGAAGATCACATATGGTCTTGCCTGCATCTGCGAGACTCGACCTTGTCCCGAGGGAGATTCCCCTCTTTATACGTTTTCCTGTCACCATGATGGGAACATACTCCCTGGAATGGTCAGTGCTCTCAGTTGTGGGGTCGCATCCATGGTCAGCGGTCACCATCAGGACATCGCCCTCCCTCATAGCGTCGATGAGACCCGAGAGGCGTCTGTCCAGGTCCATGAGCGCTCTGGCGAAACCCCCGCTGTCATTTCTATGTCCATACAGGCTGTCAAAATCTACGCAATTTGTAAAAACGAGACCTTGATAAGGTCCGTCAGTCGCGATGCGCAGCGTCTCTTCCATGCTCTCGTCGCTGGATCCGGTGTGATAAGACTCGGTAAGGCCTCGATGGGCAAAAATATCCTCGATTTTCCCGACTCCGACCACAGGGAACCCACCCTGGGCAATGAAATCAAGCATGGTCTTTTGTGGTGGCGCGACAGAAAAATCCCTGCGCCTCTCAGTTCTCCTGAAACTCCCAGGCGATCCCGTAAATGGCCTTGCGATGACCCGTCCCACATTATGCTCGCCGGTGAGAATTTCCCTGGCGATGCGGCAAATCCTGTATAATTCTTCAACAGGGATGACATCCTCATGGGCGGCGATCTGGAAGACACTGTCGGCAGAAGTGTAGACTATGGGCTGCCCTGTGCGGATATGTTCTTCCCCCAGTTCCTTGATGATTTCTGTGCCAGATGCGGGCTTATTGCCGAGCACCCTGCGGCCTATTGCCTTTTCAAAGGTTGAGATGACTTCGCTTGGGAACCCATGAGGATATGTAGGGAATGGCCTATCCAGGATGATGCCGCTGATCTCCCAATGCCCTGTGGTTGTATCCTTACCTGGTGAGATTTCAGCCATCCTGCCGTAGCAGCCCGAAGGCGACGAAGCCGCCCTGACTCCCTGGATGCTGCTTCCACCCATCTCTGCGATGTTCCCGATCCCGAGGCTTTCCAACGTAGGGATGCGGACCCCACCTACACTTCTTGCCATATTTACCAAGGTATTACTTCCGGCATCACCGTACCTTTCCGCGTCAGGCAGCGCCCCGATCCCCACTCCATCCATTATTATCAAGAAAACCCGGTCTACGGGAGCCTTTGCTCCAGGATTCATTTTCGATTGCATGAGAATCTCTCCTGACTATGCTCTCGGATGAGCTCTATCATATATCTCCTTAAGTTTTCCACGAGTAAGATGAGTATATATCTGAGTCGTAGAAATATCTTGATGCCCCAACATCTCCTGGACGGAACGGAGATCCGCTCCACCCTCCAGAAGATGGGTCGCGAATGAATGCCTGAAGGTATGAGGAGTGACACGGCGCTCCACGCCTGCGCCCTTTACATACTGTTTCAGTATCTTCCAGAACCCCTGCCGGGTAAGACGTCCTCCGCGTCTATTGAGAAAAAGAGCCTCTGTACCACGTTTTTTGGCCAGAACCGGCCTGGCGACGCGGAGGTAGATCTCCAACCATTCGACAGCTGCTTGGCCAAGAGGTATGATCCTTTCCCTAGACCCCTTACCAATACACTTCACATACCCCATATCTGTATTCACATCGCCTAAATCAAGGGAGATGAGTTCCGAGACCCGCATGCCTGTGGCATAGAGGAGCTCGAGCATGGCCCTGTCTCGGATGGCCCAGGTCTGGTCCGGCCGGGGGGCGGATACGATTTCTTGCGCCTCTTCTACGGTGAGGACCTGAGGAAGGTATTTCTCCTTCTTAGGGGATTCGATGTGGAGCGTCGGGTCTATTTCTATGTTATATTCAGCAGTGTAAAATTTGAAAAAGGACTTGATAGCCGCAAGGGCCCTGATGATCGTGGAAGTCACCTTCCCCTGGCCTTTCAGGAAGGCGAGATAATCCAGGATGTCTTCTTGAGTTGCATCCTCGATAGCCGTCTTTGGCTCTCGTTTTGAGAGATAGTTTGCCAGTCCGTGGAGATCTCTTTCATAAGCCTGAATAGTGTTCGCTGCGAGCCCTCTTTCAACTGCCAGGAATGATAGAAATTCTGTGATATATCTATTTCCTTCGCATCCTCTAGACCCATCCATTCAAAGATGCCTTCCTTGTCCGATGTTTCCGAGACAAAAGAAGGCTTCTACATTACATCCATTTTTCCTGCGGAGTGCCATCACATAAAAATGCACCGATTGGTCGTCACAATGCAGGAGCCCTCGAGTATGACACCATCACACGAGGACCCCCAATATGGAACGAAGCAGGACAGGAGTGAGATATACTTCTATGGCGGCTGCGATGGCCACAACTAGGATCATCATGGCTGAAATCAGGATGGTTGAAATGAAGGCCTGGCGGAGCGATACATCAGTCTTAAAGAGTTTCACAGAAATCCAGGCCCAGGTGAATGTGAGCGATTCTGCCCCGATTATGATGATGGCCGGTACTTGCAGCACACTGTGCGGGAGCAAGGCGGAGCAGGCCATCAGTGCTCCTTTCAGGGCCATTTCATCCACCATCAACCCCACGGTGAATCCTATGCCAAATCCATGGATGAAAAGCATAACTGGTATAACCGGAGCGCCGATCACAGAGATGCCTGCCACGACCATGGTCATCGCTTTCTGAAGGGGGGATAGGAATGCCTCCCGGGCTCCGCGAATAGTGGCTATATGTGGCTTCTCAAGAAAATACCTGACAAAGGTGTAGAGATATCCTCGGAGTTCATACCTCTGGGCGGAGTCGATAATCCTCACGGCGATAGCTCCAAATATGACTCCCATGGTAAAGAGCACGCATGCTATCGTATATGGGCCGGGCCGCGACTTGACATGCCGATATATGAAATCCTTCAGTTCATCGCGAAATGGCATTCTCCTCACCCCTCTCCACATGCTTATTCAGTAGAGGGACGGGCTATGACAGGCATGTATTGGTGAGCGAAGACAAGTTGTGCGTATAGATCTGGAATCATCGGCATATTATTAATTGCGTGTGAAAGGAGGAAGGAAATTGGCTCAGATGGCTGTTACTCCCAAGGGATTGTTTGCCAGCGGCAAAGTCCGCGATGTATCAAAAAGCATAGAGGTCCTGATCGGATCCAGGCCTCTCAGATTATCAGATCTGCTGGAGTCTTTGGGAAAGGATCCTGACGGCGTGAAATCCGGCCGCGGCGCTCGCAAGAAAGAATTCCCGATCTTCTGAGACCTTCCTGCCCATGGTGCTGAGCTCGACGCCATTTTCCCTAAGAAACTCCAGGGCTGGAGCGCCATCTTCTTCGATCACTTGATGTTTGTCTAGAAGGCCCTCATTCTGCAAAGCGGCAAACACCATCTGGCGCTTGGGTCCGTCGAGGATTGGCAGGCATAAGATCACTCTCACAAGGATGATATCCTTAAGTATTGTAATCGTGTGATGGCTTACCCCCACATGTCGTTTTCTAGGATCTGCAAAGCTGATGCGAGGCGCCAGCAGCGGAATTCCGCCCATGGCATGGACAGCATTGGCCGTCTCGCCCTGTTCGACACCTGTAAATCCGTACTTTGTCCCAGTGCCGACGATTCCAGGGCCCATGGCTACCACAGTCACATCCGCCTTGGCAGCGCTCTTTGCGATGGCGAGACCGCTATGAACATTTACGGCCTCGTGTTCCCCGCCAAAGGCATGGCCTGCAGTGATGGTTGTATCGATGAGGCCCTTTGCGCGAAGCTCCCTCACAGTCCTGCTGTATGTTATAGGCAATGCCCCGCCATCGGTCATGAGATATGCGACTTTGGCCTTTCCCTTTGATCCGAGCTTTATAGCAGCGCAAGCTGGAGCTACCATGCTGTGTAGCTCGAGGATGACCACCGGCATCCCGCAAAGGCCATGAAAGTCCATGATATCCTGGCGATATGGACTTCCCTCTTCCTCATCGCAGAAACATTTCACTTGCAATGGGGTGTATCGCAGCTTCATGATATGGCCCCGAGGATCAGGATCCAGCAGGTCATTACCTTCGGCAAAGATAACGAAGTGGGCGCCACCTGTCCCGAGCCCCAGATGAACGGCGGTAGTATTGAGGATGATATCCTGACCCTTGTGTAATGGGCCGGTCAGGAAATCATAATTTATCGCCTTTTCCCGACGTCCTTCGACCAGGACAATGACAGTGGTGACCCCATCGCTTTGTTCCAGGATCTCCTCTACTTTGCCACGTCTTATGCGAATCATATACATCGCCTGAGATATTATAACACTTTTGCAGGACAGAATTTCCTTTTTGCAGGCATCAGGATAGAATATATTTTGGGCAATATATGTATCGGTGAATGAAAGAGGTGTTCTTTATGAGAGGCAGTAACACGCTCGTAACTTCGCTCGTAGTTGTTTTGATCATCGTGGGGCTGGTAGCCACAATAGCCTACATGGTATCAACGGATACCCGCCTCAGGAAGGATCTGAGCCTCCTGAAAACGGAGCGGGACAAGCTCGTGGAGAGAGTAGACGACCTCGAGACCAGGGTCAAATCTCTTGAGAGGCGGGTGCCCAGCCTCACATCGTCCAAGGTGACCCTGTATTTCGCCCGTTCCACGGAAAAAGATATCTTTTTGCAGCCGGTGCCAACCACTGTCCAGACCACGGAAAATCTCCCAAAGGCCGCGCTGGAAGCGCTCGCCAAGGGTCCACCACCTGGATCTGGACTTTCCCCCACCCTGCCTCCTGATACGCGAGTGCTGGGAGTGACTGTTAAGGATGGCACGGCATTTGCAGATTTTAGCTCTGACATTCGCGCCAAATTCCCTGGCGGAAGCCGAACTGAAGAAGTCCTGGTGTATTCGATAGTGAATACCCTCACGAGCCTCCCGGGTATCAGCAAGGTCCAGATCCTTATAGATGGCAGGAAGACCGAGACCATAGGAGGCCATATGGGAATAGCCGTGCCCTTGTCAAAAGATGAAAGCCTAGTGCGCAGGTAGGGGCTGGCCTCTTTCCGCCATTCCCCAACCTTGTTGCAATGCCTTTTTGTTAAGTGGTATCAAGTGATGGCGGCGGGAGGAAAGGACCTTGCCCAATGAGTCTTCAATGGACTGCATGCTCACAACACCGGTCTTGGCCAGGTATGCGCCCAGGAGCACCATGTTGGCCACCCTGATTTCGCCCAGATCATTGGCTATCTTGTTTGCGGGCAGGGCAATGATCTCTATGTCACTGCGCTCCGGGCCTTCATCGATGAGGGAACTATCATAGAGGATGAGCCCGCCTGGTTTGAGAGATGACTCAAACCGCAGGAGCGATGGCCTATTCAAAACTATCAAGCTGTCCGCTTCTGTCACAATAGGGGATGCGATTTCATCAGAAGATATTATCACGGAGCAATTAGCTGTGCCTCCCCGCATCTCAGGCCCATACGACGGGATCCATGACACCATCTTGCCCTCGAGCGTCCCGGCGAACGCGAGAAGTTGTCCCATCACCATGATTCCCTGGCCGCCAAAACCAGCTATTATGAGTTCCTCATGCATTCATGACACCCTCCCCGTGCGACACGAATTCTCCAAGAGGGTAGTATTGCTGCATTTTTTCATCCACCCACCTCAATGCCTCCACAGGTGTCATACCCCAGCATGTCGGGCATGATGACAGGAATTCCACCAAGCTGAATCCCTTGCCTTCTAACTGGGACTGGAACGCCCGTTTTACCGCGCGCTTGGCCTTCGCCACGTTGGCTGGGGAAGTCAAGGACACCCTGGCGATATAAGAGGGGCCATTTAATGTAGAAAGGAGCTCGCACATCCTGATCGGATACCCTGCGATCTTGGGATCCCGGCCCATTGGAGAAGTGGTAGTCTTTTGGCCAGGCAGGGTCGTAGGCGCCATCTGTCCCCCTGTCATGCCGTAGATGGCATTGTTGACGAAGATCACGGTGATATTCTCCCCTCGCGTCGCGGCGTGAATAATCTCTGCAGTGCCTATGGATGCAAGGTCTCCATCACCTTGGTAGCAGAAGACGACCCGGTCAGGCAATACTCGCTTGACACCGGTGGCCACCGCGGGGGCACGCCCGTGTGATGCCTCGATCATGTCGCAATTGAAGTAATTATAGGCAAAGACCGCACACCCCACCGGCGCGATTCCTATCGTGCGATCTAATATATCGAATTCGTCTATGGCTTCGGCCACGATCCTATGGATGATACCATGAGTACAGCCGGGGCAATAATGAGTCTCGGCCTCGGTGAGGGCCTTTGGGCGGCCAAATACTTTATGCATAGCTCACACCCCGCCTTCCGCGATTTTGCAGACTTGCTGGAATAGCTCCTCCGGGGTGGGGATCATCCCTCCGGAGCGGCCATAGAAATAAACCGGCTTCTTACCCTCCACAGCAAGTCGCGCATCCTCAACCATCTGCCCCATGCTCATCTCAGCCACAAGAAATGCCCGAACCCTATCGGCCAGGCTGTTCAATGGGCGCAGTGGGAAAGGATAAAGGGTTATGGGCCTGAAGAGTCCGGCAAGTATGCCCGCCTTCCTGGCCCTGTGGACTGCTGACTTTGCGATGCGAGCGGTTGTCCCATAGGCTACGATGACTATATTCGCGTCTTCTGTCATGTATTCCTCATGTCTTACAAGCTCCTTGCAAAGTCTTTCATATTTTTCTGCAAGTCGAATATTGAGCTGCTCCAACCTCTCTGGGTTCAATTCGAGAGAGGTGATTATATTCCGTTCCCTGCCTCTGGCGCCTGTTGTAGCCCATGGCTTGGGCATAGGCGCTGCATCTCCACCCTCCCTGAATTCTACAGGCTCCATCATCTGCCCCAGCACCCCATCCCCCAGCACCATGACAGGATTTCGATATTTATCGGCTATATCAAAGGCGTCCATCATGACATCCGCCAATTCCTGCACAGAATTGGGACCTAGGACAACCAGCCTGTAATCCCCGTGACCCCCGCCCTTGGTTGCCTGGAGATAATCGGATTGCGCCGGCTGAATTCCGCCAAGGCCAGGACCGCCCCTCACCATATTGACTATTACGCAAGGCAATTCACAGGCTGCGATATATGATATCCCTTCCTGCATCAGGCTTATCCCAGGGCTGGAGGAAGATGTCATCACTCTAGCCCCGGCGCAGGCAGCTCCGTAAACCATGTGACTCGCCGCCACTTCGCTCTCTGCCTGCACAAAGACTCCGCCCACCTCGGGCAGCCTTTTTGCCATGTACTCAGCCACTTCATTCTGAGGCGTGATAGGATACCCGAAGAAATATCGACAACCGGCTCGTATCGCAGCCTCAGCCAGGGCCTCATTGCCTTTCATGAGTAATCTTTCGCCCATCCGGGCGCGCCTCCCTCCATGTAAGTCCGCCAGTACAAAGGTATTCTGCGCCTATACCTGAAAATCTGGGAACTCCACCACTAGACTTTTATACCCTGTAAACCTCTATGGCCACGTCCGGGCACATTATGCCGCAGATCCCGCAGCTTGTGCACTTTTCCTCATTCGTCAAGGTAGCTGGATGATGACCTTTGGCATTGAAACGGTCAGACATGGTGAGGGCGCCTTTCGGGCAAAAATGAATGCAAAGACCGCATCCCTTGCACCTATCCTCATCAATTATGACCTTGGACATGACTTCGGCCCCCTCTTTCGCATAAAACATTAGCTTTCCATCACCCCTGCCAATTCGGACTGACCAGGAGTCCGCCTCTCCCTATAATACCGCTAAAATTCTGTAGGGTAAAGCAGCTCCTGTCAAAATAAAAAAGGGGGACGAATTCCCCTTTTCTTTGAGACCTGGCAGACGAAGCCGGAGATTATCGGCGAAAAGGCTTCCGCCTCGAATCATTATCCCTGTGACGTCTATCGGCCGCAGCCAGAACTGCCTCAGGTTCTGGTGGCAAAGCTTCTTTTCGAGAGAGGTTTATTCTGCCCTGTCTATCTATGTCAACGACCTTCACAAGGACGGGATCTCCGACTTTCACTACATCCTCGACCCGGCTCACCCGCTCCCTTGCCAGCTCAGAGATATGAACGAGCCCTTCCTTGCCAGGCAGGATCTCTACAAAGGCCCCGAAGTTCATGATCCTGGTCACAGTGCCAGTGTAGATCTTGCCGACCTCTACATCGGCTGTAAGAGACTGGATCATCTCCCTCGCTTTCATACCGGCTTCAACGTCCTGAGATGCTATGAAGATTCGTCCATCATCTTCAACATCGATCTTGACCCCGGTCTCATCGATGATCTTGCGTATGACCTTGCCGCCAGGGCCTATAACATCACGGATCTTATCTGGTGAGATCTCCATGGAAATCATGCGCGGAGCGTAGGGAGAAAGCTCCTTGCGCGGTTCAGGAATGACCTCCAGCATCTTGCTGAGAATGAACATCCTGCCTACCCTGGCCTGCTCCAGGGCCCTTTCCAGGATATCTTTCGATATGCCCTGTATCTTAATATCCATCTGAATGGCGGTTACTCCCTTTTCTGTCCCCGCCACTTTGAAATCCATATCTCCAAGGGCATCCTCGATTCCCTGTATATCGGAGAGTATGGCCACTTCATCGTTCTCTTTCACAAGTCCCATTGCAATGCCGGCTACGGGGCGCTTTATAGGCACTCCGGCATCCATCAGGGCAAGGGTGCTTCCGCATACACTCGCCTGGGAGGTTGAGCCATTAGACTCTAACACCTCGGAAACCAAACGAATTGTATAAGGGAAGTCGTTTTCGTCAGGGATGACAGGGAAGAGAGCCCGCTCCGCCAAGGCGCCATGGCCGATCTCGCGTCTGCCTGCGCCCCGGATTGGACGGACCTCGCCAACACTGAATGGAGGGAAATTATAATGGTGAATATACCGCTTGGATTCCTCCTCAGTGAGATCCTCTAGCATTTGCTCTTCTCCTATAGCCCCCAGGGTGAGCGCAGTAAGCACTTGTGTTTGGCCACGGGTGAAGAGACCAGAACCATGCACGCGCGGCAGGACTCCCACTTCGCAGGATATGGGTCGGATCTCATCCAACGCGCGGCCGTCAGGTCGAGCCTTGAAGTTGATGATGAGAGAACGTACTTCTTCCTTCACGATTTTCTCCAGAACAGCCTTGACATCCTTTTCGTAGAGCTCATACTGGTCCTGCAATTCTTCCCTCATGACATTTGCGACTTCTTCTTTTATGGACTCAATGAGCTCTTCCCGCGCGAGTTTGTCGGTCCCCTTAATGGCCTCCCTGAGCCTGTCCTGGGCAAGCTCCCGTACCTTTGCCTCGATGTCGGCATTGACCTCGTAGAGGACCACAGGCATCTTGGGAACCCCGGCCACCTGCTGGAGCCTCTCCTGAAGCTCGATGATCTCCTTGATTGATTCATGGCCAAACATTATAGCATCGATTATGACACTCTCCGGGACCTCATTTGCCCCTGCCTCAACCATGAGTATTGCGTCCTTGGTCCCGGCAACGACCAGCGAGAGATCGCTCCGCTCGATTTGCTCGACAGTGGGATTTATCACAAATTCCCCGTCAACTCTTCCTACCCTTACTCCTCCGATAGGTCCAGCAAAGGGGATATCGGATATGGTGAGAGCGCAAGACGCGCCAATCAATGCGGGGATGTCAGGGGGATTGTCATGCTCTACAGAGAGCACCGTAGCCACCACCTGAACATCATTTCGAAACCCCTGCGGGAACAGGGGCCTTATGGGGCGGTCGATCATCCTGGCCGACAAAGTGGCAGCTTCACTTGGCTTCCCTTCCCTTTTGATCCAGCCACCCGGGATCTTCCCCACAGCATACAATCGTTCCTCATAATCGACTATGAGCGGAAAGAAGTCTATACCCTCGCGAGGTTCCTTGGATGCGCAAGCTGTCACGAGAACGACTGTGTCTCCGTATCTCACCCATACAGATCCATTGGCCTGTTTCGCGACTTTGCCTGTCTCGAGTGAAAGTCTCCGTCCGCCCAGAATCATATCCAGGCAATGCTGCATATAGCTGCTTACCTCCTAGCGTCTCAGGCCCAGTCTGTCTATCAATGCCCGATATCTTTCAATATCCCGATCTCTGAGGTAATTGAGGAGCCTCCTCCTATGTCCGACCATCTTAAGAAGACCTCGTCTTGAATGATGGTCCTTGGTGTGAACCCTCAGATGCTCTGTGAGGTCATTGATCCGCTGGGTCAGTATTGCTATCTGAACCTCAGGTGAACCAGTGTCAGTCTCATGAAGCCTGAACTCTGTTATCAGTTTTTGCTTTTCCTCTGACGGCAAACTCATGCCGTCCTCACCTCCCTTAATTGTGAATCCCCACCTGCCAAGGTATTCGTGGGAGAGTCGAGCGCCCTAGCAAGGGGTTCCAATGCCACAGACATTGTACCATAGTTTCGAGCCAGTGTAAACGTATGTGGGCGATTTCAGGATCTCCATCGCAGTCTTTACATCCACCTGGATTTGCCTGGCGAGGTCCGCAGCGCTATTGAACCTTATTTCTTCTCTGATCCTTTCGATGAAGTATACGGTTATTCGTTCGCCATAAAGGTCCAGCTCAGCATCCATGACATATATCTCCACCAACTTATTCTTTCCATTGAAGGTCGGTCTGAAACCTACATTCGCGACACCAAGGAAGATTCTGCCATAGATCCGGAGCTTTACTGCATACACCCCATTCGCCAGCTGGATGATATCTCCGGGAAACTCGAAATTCGCGGTAGGAAATCCAAGGGACCTACCGATCCCGCGCCCCTTCTCTACTACTCCCGTCAGGCTAAAAGGGCGGCCAAGGAGAACCCCTGCATCCTTCACTTTACCCTCAAGCAGAAGCCTTCTGATCTCGGTGGAGGCTACGGCGACACCGTTGATGATAATCGGTGGCACGATATGTACCCTTATTCCCTGCCTTGCCCCCAATTCCCTTAGAGCGTCTGGATCCCCCTGGGCCCCAGCTCCAAATGTATAATTATACCCAACCACCACTTCGGCGGCATTCAATGTGCCGAGCAGAATCTCCGAAATGAAATCCTGGGGGGTCATGGAAGCAAGTTCCTGATCAAATGGCCAGAAAAGCAGGCAGTCTACACGATGCTTCTCTATGAGGGCTATCTTCTCCTCTTGGGTCACGATATTGGGGACTTCTAGACCTTTTAAGACTGACACTGGATGGCGATCGAATGTAAAAACCACGGAAGGGATCCCAGATCGCAATGCAACGGATGTCAATTTCTGCAGTACAGCGGCATGTCCCAGGTGAATACCATCGAACATCCCAAGCGCAACAGCTGTCTTGTTATCACCTATGAACTTCTTTGCTTCGCATGCTGAGAAGATGACATCCACGCTCTATACCTCCTGATTTGATCTCATGGCGGGCAAGAGGACCCTCTCTGGTTTGAGGATGTATTGCCCACCCGAATTACTCGCTATGGCTATAGCTACAACTGCCCCATCGTACATCAGTCTAAGCTTGGTTCCGTCTGGGAGGTTGCGGATATCCCCAGGAAGATAGGCACGTGAGATAGGCCCGCCAGCTGCTACAGTGGAGACCTCCTCCGGGGAAATGGCGACTGATGGCATATTCCTCAAAGCATAGGAAATGGGAACGACAACCGAATGAGTGCGCCTGGATGACACCGCGCGACTCAACTCTTCAAGGGTAACTGATTCCCCTATGGAAAAACCGGAGGATTCCGTGCGAAGAAGGAATAGAAGATAGGCACCACAGCCCAGCATCTCGCCAATGTCATGGCACAGTGCCCTTATGTACGTCCCCTGTGAACACCTGACATCTATGGTAACTGAATCACCAAATCCTATCTCCATCCCCGTGTGTCCCCAGTTGAAGACTTCGATGCGGAAGATCTCTACCTCTCTTGCTGGTCTCTCCACGACCACTCCTTGCCGAGCTAGTTCGTACAGCCGCTTGCCCCGATGATGCACTGCAGAGACCATGGGAGGCACCTGTTTTATCTTGCCTTCGAACCGCTCCAGGGCCTTCATCAAAACCTCTCGTGGAATTCGGAAACCCCGCTTCTCGGAAGTTACAGAACCCGACGCGTCCATTGTGTCCGTAGCTATACCGAACACAATCTCAGCCCTATAAGCTTTCTCTAGGTGTTCCAAATATGGCACGATCTTCGTGGCCCTACCTATCAATATGGGTAAGACCCCCGCCGCCTCGGGATCTAGGGTGCCCGCATGTCCGGCCTTTTTGATTCCCAGAACCCTGCGAATGAGGGACACCACATCATGGGAAGTCATTCCCGGGGGCTTAAGAATCGGTATTACTCCGTCCAGACGCGACAACCCTGCACACAAGGTCAAGCACCCGCCCTCTCACCTCGTCCATCGACCCCTCTACTATGCACCCCGCTGCCCTGGCATGTCCCCCTCCTCCGAAATGCCTGGCGATCGCCGCCACATCTATCGGGTCTCGGGATCTGAAGCCCACGTGGATCTTCCCATCCTTCCCCTCGCGGAAGAGCAGCGCGCACTCTACCCCCTTTATCATCCGGGGGTAATTAATAAAGCCCTCTGTCTCACTTTCGGCCACATCAAACTCCGCCAGATCTTTCCTCGTGACCTCGGCCCAGGCTACCCGTCTTTCGCAGGTGGTCTGCAGCTTGTCCAGTACCCTGCCCAGCAATTTGACGCTGTAATAAGACCGCGTCTCAAATATGAACATGGAGATGTGGGACGGGCTTGCGCCGAGGTCAACCAGGCGCGCCGCTATTGAAAGGCTGCGTCCTGTGGTATTGCAATACCTGAAAGAACCCGTATCTGAGATTATAGCAGTCAAGATACACGTTGCCAGATCCTGTGTGATATCCACACCAAGGTCTTGGACTATCTGATAGACCAGTTCTCCCGTAGCTGCAGCATCTGGCAATACATAATTATAGTGGCCGAAATGGTCGTTTGTGACATGATGGTCTATATTGATGACCGGAGAATTCCAGCCGGCCAAGAGATCCTGGATTTTCCCCAACCGCTCGCGATCACTAGAGTCGAGGGATACTACGACATCTGGCCGGCTATTTATATCCACAGGCTTCAAAATCTGATCAGCCCCGGGAAGAAATGTATATGAATCCGGGATATCATCGTCGCATGCCACACGCACCTTCTTGCCCAGCCCCATCAGGGCGAGCCTCATAGCCAGAAGTGAACCGATGGCGTCTCCATCAGGGAAAATATGGCATACTAGAAGGAAATCACCATACTGTCTTATCGCGTCGACCACATCTTTAGTTTGGGGCATTCCCGCCATTACTCCCCTTCCCCTTTTTCCTTCTTGATCTCAGAAAGGAGACTGAAGATCCGCGCGCCGCGCTCTATGGCATTGTCGAGCTTGAAGACGATCTCGGGCGCATGTCTCAGACGTATCCTCTTTGCGATCTCCGTCCTGATGAACCCCGTTGCGCTTTCAAGCGCATCGATGGACGCATCCTTTTCCTCGGGGCTTCCCATCGCGCTTACATAGATCTTGGCATGGCTCAAATCGTTCGATACCTCAACTTCGGTAACGCTCACGAATCCAAGCCTTGGATCCTTTATCTCCCTTTGGAGGATGTCGCTCACTTCATCCCTTATAAGCTCCGCTAGTCTATCAGCTCTGAGCCTGGCCATCATCGTCTGACCTCCTACCCATCATCGATCCCCGCCTCAGACGATCTCTATGGAATAGTCAAGAAGGACCGCCTCACCATCTTTATCCAGATCATTTATGACTGATGAGAGTATACTATTGGCATGCCTCGCGCTGGACGAGACGCATGTCACGCCGATAGTCGCCCTCTGCCATATGTCCTGAGAAGCTACCTCGGCGATGGCGATGTTATATTTTGACCTCATACGCTCAATCAGGCTCTTGAGCACCCTCCTCTTGGCCTTCAAAGAATCAGCTCCGCCAATATAAAACTCAGCAGTGAGGATGCCCACAACCATAACGGTCCCCTCCACCACAACCCGAGGATCCGTCTGAGCCTGGCATCAAAGCTCGCGACGTACCTCTTCGATCTTGTACGCCTCGATGGCGTCATTCTCTTTGATGTCGTTGAAGTTCTCAATGCCTATGCCACATTCAAATCCTGCAAGGACCTCCCTGACATCTTCTTTGAATCTCTTGAGGGAGGCGATCTTGCCATCATAGATGACCACATTGTCCCTGATCACCCTGACATTCGCGTCGCGGGTTATCTTGCCCTCTGAAACATATGCTCCAGCGACGGTCCCGACCTTGGGAACCTTGAAGGTGGCCCTTACCTCCGCCCTACCAACGAACACCTCCCGCTGTTCCGGCTCGAGCAGGCCTTCCATGGCCGCCTTGATATCATCTATGGCATCGTAAATGATGCTGTATGTCCTGAGATCTATACCCTCACGTTCCGCCACTTTTCGCGCATTGGCGTCGGGACGAACCTGGAATCCAATTACAATAGCGTTGGATGCGGCGGCCAGCATGACATCACTTTCGGTGATGCCGCCCACGCCGCTATGGATTATATTCACCCTCACTTCTTCTGTTCCAAGTTGTCCGAAGGCCTGTTTCAAGGCTTCCACGGATCCCTGAACATCAGCTTTGAGGACAAGATTGAGTTCCTTGACCTCTCCTTCTTTGATATGTTCGAAGAGATCTTCCAGGCTGACCCTATGAGGCGCCTGCATTTCCTCCGCGCGCCTCCGCTCCAGCCTGCGTTCAGCGAGTTCCTTCGCCATGTGATCGTCAGATACCACTGTCATTATACTTCCAGGCGTCGGGACATCCGAAAGCCCCAGAACTTCCACTGGCATCGAAGGACCGGCTTCTGTCACAGGCCTTCCCATATGGTCCAGCATAGCGCGGACCCGACCGTACACTTCGCCAGCGACTATGGCATCCCCGATCCGGAGTGTGCCTTTTTGGACCAGCACCGTCGCCACCGGGCCTCTTCCCTTATCGAGCTCAGATTCTACCACAGTGCCTCTTGCCGGCCGGTCTGGGTTGGCCTTGAGTTCCCGCATTTCAGCCACCAGGAGTATCATCTCCAGCAAGTCTTCGATACCTTGCTTCTTGAGGGCAGACACCTCCACCATCACGGTGTCTCCACCCCATGCTTCCGGCACCAGTCCGAGCTCGCTCAACTGCTGCTTTACGCGATCTGGTTCGGCATTTGCCTTATCTATCTTGTTTATCGCTACTATTATGGGAACGCCAGCTGCCCTGGCGTGGTTGATCGCCTCTACCGTCTGCGGCATGACTCCATCATCAGCGGCGACTACCAGTATAGCGATATCTGTAACCTGCGCTCCCCTGGCTCTCATCTCAGTAAACGCCTCATGGCCCGGGGTATCCAGGAAAGTTATCTTCTTATCGTTGAGCTCTACCTGATAAGCCCCGATATGCTGGGTTATACCTCCGGCCTCTTGGGCTGTAACATTGGTGCTCCGAATGACATCCAGAAGTGATGTCTTTCCATGGTCCACGTGTCCCATTATGGTAACAACGGGTGGGCGCATCTTCAAGCTCTCCGGAGGATCAGGAAGATCTTCTATGCCGAACTCACGAGCTTCCTTCTCGCTGAGACGTTCTGCCTCGAAGCCATATTCGTCTGCAACAATGGATGCCGCATCATAATCTATTTCCTGGTTGATGGTGACCAACACGCCCATGCCCATCAATGTTTTGATGAGGTCAGAGGCAGCAATACCAAGTTTTTCAGCAAGATCCTTTACCGCTATGGATTCCGGCAAAGCAATCTTCTTCTCTCGCTGTGGCTTTTCTCGCCGCTTTGCGGGCTGTGGTGAGATATTCTCCTTTACGGCTTTACTACGCAAGAGCCTTTCCTCGACGACTCGCGATACCCTGTCTCCGACGCGACCAAAGGATTTCTTGCCTTTACGCTGTTCCTTAGAGGCTGCTCCGCCCCTGGTCCTGGCCAGATCCGGCCTCAGCCGAGATATGGGTCTTGCAGTTTCACTCTTGACCGCAGGCGCGGAAATCTTCCCCTGCCTTTCACGCTCAATCGGCACCACTTTTGCCTGTTCTTGAGGCCTTACCTGGCTAGATGGCGCCGGCTTTCCTTGTGTTTCCTGTACCATGTCTTTCTCTTGCGTATCCTGCGCCTTGGCCTTTTCTTGTATCCCTTGACCAGGTCGGGCGTCAGGCTTCGGAGAGGGCTTGACGGCCGCAACCGTATCAGCCTTACCATGCTCATCAGAGGGCGCCACCACCTTGGTATCTTTCCCGGAGATGACTTCAGCGGGCGCTGCGCTCTTTGCCTCTACCCGGGCACTGGTCTCAGTCGGTATAGATCTCTTTGCCTCTATTCCTACGCTGGCCTCAGAAGATATTGTCTTCGTTGCTTCAGTTCGAGCCGCAACCCCGGGAGGCGCGGTGATCTTGCCAGCCTGCGCAGGGGGCGCTATTTGAGAAGCTGGCCTGCCAGGCTGTTCATGCTTCCACTGAACCTGAGTCCTTTGCTGAACCCCGCCCATCTCCGTATGAGACTGACGAATGGCAGTCTCCTGCACAGTTCTTAAGCCCTGCTGCGTATTAGTTGGCACCTCCTTGGAAAGACGATTGCTTGCTGCTCCCATTCCTGCTGGCCTGCCCGTCTCATGTGACTGATGCGAAGACATCCGGCTGACCGGCCGGCGGTCTACAGGCTTCGTCCGTCTTGGCCTCTGGGGGAGAATATCTGGCAGATTCCTTGCGAGCGGCCTGTCAGAAGCCAATGTCTTCATTATGGCACGCGCTCTATCATCTGCGGCATCGGGTCGGGCCTCGGCCTTTTCCTCGCCCTTTTGGGACTGAGGCTTCTGTCTGACTGGAGCCCTACCTTCCATTTCCGCAAACCTATTCTTGATGAATCTGACCACATTATCCTCTAGGGCACTCATATGATTCTTCCCACGGACGCCAGAATCCTCCAGGAGCTGAAGAATCTCCTTACTATTCTTATCTAGCTCTCTCGCCAACTCATATACCCTTGTCTTACCCATCTATAAAACCACCCCCACCACAGCTCAGATCTCAATTTGTCTCTCTCTGATAACACCTCACTATCCATCATTTTTTGCCTGATTGGCTTTCAAGAAGGGCTTTGCGCCGCTCTATCTCGCGTCTTTCAGCCTCGCGCCTCGCTAGCTCCATTTTCAATTGCGAGACGACTTCAGGCGATAGATCGTCGCCTAGCGCTTTCTGAAAGCGCTTACCTGACAAGGCAGAGTTGATGCACGCCTCATTAGGGCATAAATATGCGCCCCTGCCAGCCAGTTTGCCTGAAGGATCCACCTTGAACTCACCCCCGGATGTCCTGACTATCCGGATCAATTCTTTTTTAGGCTTGACCTCCTGGCATCCCAGACACGTCCGCATCGGAATCTTCCGCTTTTTGGGCTGCGCCTGTCCTTTCGGCATAGAGCATCCTCCACTCTGCAACTAATCTATATATTGGTAATATCAGAAGTAGTCATCCTCTTCCTCATCCTCGAGCAACTCTTCACGCTTGCGCTTCATCTTAGGCCTGCGTTTCACCTTTTTTCTCGAAGCTTCCGCTTCATCTTCCTCTTCGAGGATTTTTGCGTCATCCGCTATTCCTTTTTTCTTCTGTTTCTTCTTTACCTTTGACTTCCCCTCATCCTCAGAATATGGGGTAGTGCCTTCCTTAGCTCCCTCTTCACCGACCACCTTTTCTGGCGCGCTTTGTTCCTCTTCTGACGCATTTTGCTCCTCTTGCTTCCCGGCACTTTCCTCTTCTAGCGCGCTCTGCTCATCTGGCGCATTCTGCTCCCCATGCTCCCCGGCCATCTCTTCTGGCGTCGCTACATCTTCCCGTTCTTCAACAACAGGTTCCGTGGATTTGGTAGCTTCCAATTCTTCTACCTTCGGCAGTTCGAGGGCCTGCGATTCGCTCTTGATATCGATCTTCCAGCCTGTGAGCTTGGCGGCCAACCTGGCGTTTTGACCCGCCCGACCTATGGCCAGGGATAACTGATTATCGGGCACGATCACCATCGCAGCCTTGACTACTGCATTTATCCTCACGCCGAGGACCTTGGCAGGACTAAGCGCGTTTGCGATATATTCCTCCGGAGATTCGCGCCATTCTACTACATCTATCTTTTCGCCTTTGAGCTCAGTCACAATCTTCTGCACCCGTATGCCCCTGGGCCCTACACACGCCCCTACAGGGTCCACATTGGGATCAGTGGCACTTACCGCCACTTTTGAACGTATCCCAGCTTCCCGGGCTATCTGCCTGATGACAACGATTCCATCGTAAATCTCGGGCACCTCGAGCTCCAGGAGACGTTTCAAAAGTCCCGGATGGGTGCGGGAGACAACCACCTGGGGACCACGTGGCGTGTTCCGGACTTCCACTATATATACCTTCAGTCGCTCGCCTTGCTGGTACGATTCCTTCTGCATCTGTTCCGATAAAGGCATTACAGCCTCGACTCTGCCCAGATCAACTATCACATTCCTACCCTCATAGCGCTGCACGACGCCTGTGACTACATCGCCTTCGCGGTTGCTGTATTCCTCAAAGATGACCTCCCGCTCCGCCTCACGAATCTTTTGAAGAACGACCTGCTTCGCAGTTTGAGCAGCAATGCGTCCGAAATCCCTCGGAGTTACCTCAGTTTCAATGACATCACCGGTGGCATAGTTCGGATTCACCGTCAATGCCTCGGCGAGAGATATTTCTGAACGTGGGTCCTTGACGTCATCCACGACATTTTTCCTCGCAAAAACCTGCACTGTACCGGAATCAGGATCCACCTCGACCCTGACATTGTGGGCCGATCCGAAATTCCGCTTAAAAGCAGATACTAAGGCCGCCTCCAGAGCAGAAATCAGTATGTCTTTTTTGATACCTTTCTCTTTTTCCAGCTGCGCAAAGGCCTCTATGACGTCAAGGTTCATTGACTTCTCCCTCCACAACAAGACGTGCCTTGCTTATCCTATCTTTTGGAATATCCACAACCAAACCGTCTACATCCACCCTGACATTTCCGTCAGCAAGACCGAGAAGATGACCGATAAACTCCTTGCGACCGCCGATCTGCGAAAAAGTGTTGATGGCTACCATACGACCCTTATATTTGTCGAACTCTTCTTCTTTACGCAAGGGCTTCTCACCAGACGAGGAAACCTCGAGGATATAGCTTTGCGGGATCGGGTCCAGGCTATCCAGCTTCCTTCCGACTTCCTCGCTGATCTTTGTGCAGTCGTCAATAGAGACTCCACCCGGTTTATCCACATAGATCCTGAGGAGCCATTCGCCAGCCTCTTTTACATACAGAACGTCAACGAGCTCAAGCCCTTGATCCTCCACTATAGGAGCCGCAAGATCACTTACAATTCTCTCGATTTTCTCGATCCTTTCAGTCTTCATCGTCTTGCCCCCTCTATACCGCGAACGTCAGGGTCCACAGACCTCTTATACACAAGATTAAGGAGTGGGTTTCCCCACTCCAACATTCAAGACAAGGTCTGCGGAAGGACCTTCAGTAGGACTATACTCAAAGTATAGCACAATAAAAGCTCAAATTGCAAGTATCGCACGCCATTATTATTGTCGTGCCGCCATTTGTTTCAGAATCTCCCAATACATCCTCGCCCTTTGTAGGGCCCCCCTAAATACTCCTCTTTTTTCTTCCTTCATCTGATGCGTGACATTCTCCAACGAAACGTACACCAGCCTGGCTCCGCGTGCCCGTGCATAATCAGTCAGCGCTATTTCAGAGCCAAACCTGGCATTGGATATATCCAGATCCTTGATGAAGGCTCTTCTCATGGCCCGTTGTCCAGATAGCGAAGGTGAGATCTTCAGGGCGAGGTCCGTTGCAGCCCTCCCACCTTTGAATACCCCTACCGTCATGTCCGCGCGGCCCTCTATCACCGGCAGTATAAGAGAGCGAATGTGAGATTCAGTAAGGCCGATGAGGTCGGCATCTAGAAACACCACGATATCGCTGGAGGAAGCCCTAAGACCTTCCTGCATGGCCCCGCCCTTCCCAACGTTCCTGGCGAGCTCTATTACCTTCGCCCCGGCCCGCCTGGCATAGAGGGCTGTTTTATCAGTGGAACCATCGCTGACTACAGTTACATCATCTGTGACCTTCAGCGCTTCCATGACCACCTGTTGGATGGTGCTCTCTTCGTTATATGCAGGTATCACTATCTGGATGCTAGGCGAGTTTTTGAGGACCTCAAGTTCCCCTTTCATCTAGATTCCCCATTTCCATCAGTATTGGACACCATGTGGCCCCCGGCAAGTTTGGAGATCTCATTTAGAAGGACGGGAATGAATTCCTCTTGGGCCATCTGACGTACTGGCTTTCCTTTTACAAACAGCAGGCCCCTTCCTTTGCCAATGGCCAACCCCACATCGGCCTCCTGGGCCTCGCCGGGTCCATTGACCTCACATCCCATAATCGCCACCTTGAGAGGAACCTCGAGATGACCCGTCCTTTTATCCACCTCTTGAGCCACCTCGGAAAGAAATCTCAATCCGACACGACAGCGGCCGCATGTGGGACATGAAATGATCTCCACTCCACCCTTTCTCAGTTTCAGAGCTCTCAGGATCTCGCGGCCTACCCTCACCTCTTCGACAGGATCTCCGGTGAGGGAAACCCTGATAGTATCCCCTATGCCATCTGCGAGCAAAACGCCGAGGGCGACAGAGGATTTGATGGCGCCTGCCCATGGTGATCCTGCTTCAGTGAGGCCGAGGTGCAGCGGGTAATCCGCTATCTTGGCCATCTCCCTGTAGGCCTGGATAGTAGTCAAAGGATCAGATGCCTTCAGGGAGATCACAATATCCGAAAGACCCATATCTTCAAGCAACCTTGCGGAGATGACAGCGCTCTCCACCAGAGCGAAAGCAGAGCGCCCTCCATGCTTGGCTATCAGGTCTTTGGATACGGAACCAGAATTGACGCCAATTCTCACGGGAACCCGGTATTTCAAGCATGCAGATGCCAGCTCCTTGAGCCCCCTTTCAGGGGTATTCCCGGGATTTATCCTGATCTTGTCGACACCGGCGTCCAGTGCCATGAGCCCCAGCCTATAGTTGAAGTGAATATCCGCCACTAGAGGCATATCGGTTTTACTCCGGATCTTTGCCACGGCTCTCGCGGCTTCTTCATCCGGAATAGCCATGCGGATTATCTCGCACCCGGCTTTCTCCAGACGCTCGATCTCAGAGCAAGTCGCACCCACATCCCTTGTGTCTGTCTTGGTCATAGATTGGATGCTGATCGGGGCGTTCCCGCCTATGAGAATCCCCCGCACCTTCACCTGGCGTGACTTCCGCCTCGTTATATGCTCGTCCATGATGTATCTAACAGCGGTCGATAAGCGTATGTCGACAGCTTCTTCAGCCCCCCTCATCATCGAGTTCTGCATTGCGTATCACATCAGTCGCTGTGTAATCCTGGAAATATCACTCATTGTGGCAAACAGAAAAATGAGCCCGAGAGTCGCTATACCTATCAACCTGGCAAATGCCTCCTGGCTTTCAGTGAGCGGCTTACGCCTTATAGCTTCCACCAGAAGCATCAAGATCCACCCGCCGTCAAGGATGGGAATCGGCAGCAGGTTTAAGATCCCGAGATTTATATTGAGAAGCGCTGTGAGAAATAGCAGGTTGATGAACCCAAGCCTCGCCGTCTGACCAACCATTTGCGCAATGCCGAGCGGCCCCGCGACCTCAGGGCGCGCACGGCCGGAGACTATTTGATAGAGAGTTTGCACCAGGCCTACAGTGACCTTTCTGGTAAAATCCCAAGAGTACGCTATGGATTCTTTGAGAGGGGCGGCCTCCCAGGTTTCTTTCAGGGTCACGCCGATCAATCCGTTCCCGGTAGCCGGATCCTTCTCCGGAATGACCAGACAAGAAATCCTCTGGCCATCTCTCTCCACGGTTATCGCGATCTCCTTTCCGGCGCTTGTCATGACACGCTCGCGGACATCATTCACCGACCTCACCCGTGCCCCAGCGATTTCCACTATCCTGTCTCCGGCCAACATGCCGCCGCGCTCGGCAGGCGACCCGGGGTTGATAGATTGTACCTCTGTCGTCGGAAGTCCATTTACGGAAAATATCAACCCCAGTATAACTAGAGCCGCGACGAAATTCATGAAAGGCCCGGCAAATACCGTGGCAATCCGAGTGAGGATAGGCTTATTGCGAAAGCTCGCTGGATCGTCATCCCGGATATCTTCCGCAGGATCCTCAGGCCTGTCAAGGCCTGCGAACTTGACAAACGCGCCTAGAGGCAGTAGTCTCAGAGAATATACTGTGCTCCCCCGCTGGAATCGGAAAAAACGCGGCCCGAAGCCCAGAGAAAACTCCAAGACTTTGATCCCGCTGAGTTTTCCGACTATGAAATGCCCAAACTCATGCACGAAGGCAAATAGGCTGAACACGATGATGAACGATACTATGGTGAGTAGCACAAAACCCAACTCCCCTCAAAGGTCCTTCCAGATTTCGGAAGCCACGTTCCTTGCCCAACGATCTGCTGAGAGGACCGCATCGATCGAATCAACCGGGCGCGGATCGTGTTTTTCCATCACCGCCGAGACCAGGCGCGCTATGCTGGTGAACTTGATCCGATGCGTCAAGAAAAGCCCCACGGCAATCTCATTCGCCGCATTCATCACAGCGGGCAATGTCCCACCGATCTTACACGCGTGATAACCCAATTCCAGAGCGGGATAACGCGCTGGGTCCGGGATGTAAAATTCGAGGCGACCGATCCCGGCAAGATCCAGTCTCATTGCCGGGCCTGGTATTCGGGCCGGACATGTTAGGGCATATTGTATGGGGATCCTCATATCCGGGACGCCCAATTGCGCAAGAAACGCTCCATCCTTGAACTCGACCAGGGAATGCACGATGCTCGAGGGGTGGACCAATACATGTATATTTTCAGGTTTCAGATCAAACAACCACCTCGCCTCGATGACTTCCAGGCACTTATTCATGAAAGTAGCCGAGTCTATGGTGACCTTGGGTCCCATCTGCCACGTAGGATGTTTCAAAGCCTCTTCAGGTGTAGCCTCATTCAGCCGTGACAGGTCATAGTCCCTGAATGCTCCTCCTGACGCAGTGAGATAGATGGAACGAAGCCCTGACCTGTCCTGCCCTTGCAGGCATTGGAAAATAGCCGAATGCTCGCTATCGACTGGGACCAGCGAAGAACCGGACCTGCCCACCTCACGCATCACCATCTCGCCCCCGGCCACCAGCGTCTCCTTATTGGCAAGAGCTACCTTTTTCCCGGCCCTCAAGGCGGCAACAGTGGGCTTAAGCCCTATTATGCCCACAACAGCGTTTAGCACTATATCTATGGATGGCAAAGAGACAATATATTCAAGGCCATCCTCCCCTGAAAGGACCTCGATGCATGGGAGGTCCTGGAGATCTCCTTTCAAATCACGGACAAATTCCGGTTGGGAAATGACCACAATCCGCGGCCTGAATTTCCGCGCCTGAGACGCCAGCAGCCTCCAATTCGTCCCAGCGGCGAGGGCCTCAACCTTGAAACCACCCCCCAGGCCTTCCACGACCTCGAGCGCTTGCTTCCCTATCGACCCTGTAGATCCGAGTACAGCGATATTCTTTACTGGCAGCTGAGGTTCATTCCCCAAGATCTACCCCTCCGTCTATTCCTTCGGCGCCAAAGGCAGGATTCCCGCATTGACTATCGCCTTGATAACGACCACTGTGAGAGGCCCGATGATGAACCCAACAGCGCCGAATAGCCGGGCTCCCACATAGATCGAGATGAGCACCGCCAGCGGGTGAAGGCCAAGGCCTGTGGCAAGGACCCTGGGCTCAGCGATTCTTCGCGCTATAAATGTCACGACCATGACCCCTATGAGCACAATGGCGGCCCAGAGCCTATCATTCATGATATAGTAAATGGCCATGGGCCAAAAGATGGTCCCAGGACCGACTATTGGTATGATATCAAAGAGCCCTGCCAGTATGCCAAGGAGCCAGGCATACCTCACCCCAATGAGGACCAGGCCGAAAATACTGATTATAGTCGTAATGCCGATCAAGATTACCTGCGCGCGGATAAACCCCACCGTCGCGCTGAACACCTCAACACGGGCGGAATGCGCCCGTTCCTTGAACCTACCTGGAATGAGACTAACAAGAAATCTTAGAATGGTCTCTTTATCCTTGAGCATGAAGTAGGTGGCAATCACCGTGACTACGATGAAGATGCCAAGCGCCGGAAGTCCTGCAAGGGCGCTCATCACCGCGGACAGCACCCTTTCAGCCGCCAGGTAAAGCCTGCTCTGGTTGCTCCTTATAGCGTCAATCACCGGCGGGGGCAAGCCCTTGTAGAACTTCGACGCGGATTCTATAAGGTTATTCAGCATCTGGGTCAAGGTAGCATCATAGGCAGGAAGTAATCTCCATAATTGCTCTATTTCGGCATATAGCTGAGCCACTCCTATAATGATGCCAGTCGTGACGAGAATCAAAACTATCATGAGGGCTGCAAAGGCCGCAAGGCCTCGGCTGAACCGCAACTTGCGCTGGAAAATCCCCACTATCGGATCTATAACGCAAGCGAGCAAGGCAGCGGCCAGGAAAGGCCCAAAGTATGGAAGGACATATCTGAGCCCCAGGAAAATCCCCGCGCAAATGATGAGCCACATGAGAAACAATCTTACGGAGCCTGTCAATGTCACCTCGCCCCTCATAAGAAAAGTATCATGTAATAATATACCACTATGATTCCAATGAGGATACTATCGAAGCGGTCAAGGACTCCACCGTGGCCCGGCAAGAAGGATCCCGAATCCTTGACCCCTGCATCGCGCTTGATGGCGGATTCTATAAGATCACCTATCTCTCCGCCAACGGCTGTGAATAGGCCAAGAGGACCGACATGCCTCCATGACATTGGATGGAGGCCAAACTGAGGCAAGATCAGGTTGAGCAGGAGGCCTATCGTGAAACCAGCCACAATCCCGCCGATCGCCCCCTCGATAGTCTTTTTCGGGCTGACGGCTGGGCAGAGCTTATGTTTACCCAGGGTCGAACCTACGAAATATGCCCCGGTATCGGTGGCAGAGACCACAGCTATCGTGAAAAGCGAATAAAAAGCGCCCGAAACGTCATGAGGCTCTCCCCGCATCTGAAGGAAGAAGGCAATGGGCAGTGCCACATACAGAGACGACATTACATTGGCAGCGGATGCAGCTATTATGTTTCCTACGCCCCGGTCAATGAGGTGCACGAAAAAACTCAGCACTATAATGATCAGCACTATTATGGAGATGTACTCCGAATAGCCGGTGTATGACGCGATCGCCAAGGCCAGTGTGCCAAGGAGCGCCAGGGGAGTGTAAACCTTCAAGCCTTTCCTTGCGGCGAGTCGGCAAAACTCAAAAGTGCCTGCCATCCCTATCGTTGCCGCAGCAACAAAAAACGGCAATCCCCCGACCAATATGAGATAAAGCCCTGCGAGAGCCGCCGCAAGACCCGAAGCCGTCCTGATGAGCGCCCTATCATTCATCTGAATTGCTCAGCCCTCCGAATCTCCTCTTTCTGGTCTGATACAATCGGATCGCCGCGAAGAGGTCCTTCTCCGAAAAATCTGGCCAGAGAACATCAGTTACCAGAAATTCAGAATATGCGACCTGCCAGATCATGAAATTGCTTATCCTCATCTCGCCGCTCGTCCGTATGACAAGATCAGGATCAGGAACTCCGGCAGTGTAAAGATGCTCCTGTATGGTTTCCTCTGTAATACTCTCAAGCCGCAACTCGCCATCGAGGAGTTTCTTTCCCACACTGCGCATGGCGTCCGCAATTTCTCTTCTTCCACCATAGTTGAACGCGATGAAAAGATTGAGGCCTGTAGCGTTCCAGGTGGCCTCCTCGATATGGGATATGGCTTGCAGCAGTGAGGGGCCAAGACCATCTCTAGATCCGATTATCTTCACCTTGACATTGTTCGCCAGAAGTGACGCGGTTTCATTCTTGATGGTGTCTTCAAACACGTTCATGAGGGTGTTCACTTCTGTCCTAGGCCTTCTCCAATTTTCCGTCGAGAAAGCATACAGGGTGAGATAGCGGATTCCTATCTTGCCGCATACCTTGACTATGTCTTTTACCTTTTCCACGCCGCGACGATGGCCGAATTCCCGTGGAAGCCCACGTCTCTTGGCCCAGCGGCCATTACCATCCATTATTATGGCAATATGGGAAGGAATTGGTTTGCTGGCATCAAAAGCTTGTATCGAAGGTTTTTCCGGCTTCTCCCGCTCTGGGCCAAGTTTAGAGAATACTCTCATGGAGTTTAAGAGATCACTGAGGCCCATTGAAACTCCCCCCGATGATAAATAAAAAACACGCCGGCAGACTCATGGAAGATATACGCCTGCCGGCCCATTTGCAGCTTAGCGAATGATGCTCTCAGGGCTGCTCGCTACTATCAGCGCCACGTGGTCACTGTCTATATGCTGTCGAACCACCCTGTAAACACTCTTGACATTCGCTCGCCCATCATGCCTTCCCCGGTCAGGAGGCGGCGAAGTGACAGAAACATGAACATTCAACCCGATTTTCGAAATGACGCTGAGGGCATCCGCCAGCGGCAGGGATATTACATCAAGAGGCAAGGGAAGGCTATACCTCCATGATCTCGCTCTCTTTGATGGCAAGGAGAGCGTCGATCTCGCCTATATATTTATCTGTCAGTTTCTGGACTTCCTCCTGCCTTCTCTTGGATTCATCCTCAGAGATCTCTCCGCTCTTTGCCCGGGCTTTCAGACCTTCATTGGCTTCCCTGCGGATGTTCCGTATTGCGACCTTGAATTCCTCAGCCTGCTTGTGAGCCAAACGCACAAGCTCCTTGCGTCTTTCCTCTGTGAGTGATGGCAGGGAAATCCTCAGCACATTGCCATCACTTACAGGAGTCAAACCGAGGTTGGCCTTCAGAATGGCCTTTTCTATATTGGGCAATTGATTCCTGTCCCAGGGTTGGACCACCAACATCCTGGATTCAGGAGCCGTTATAGTCGCCACCTGATTTACCGGGTATAGGCCGCCATAGCTCTCCACCATGACCCGGTCCAGAAGAGCCGGGTTGGCGCGGCTTGTACGGATGGCATTGAATTCCCTCTTGACGGCGTCTATTACTCCCCTCATCTTATCCTCGGCTCGACGAATTTCCTCTGTGGACATTCTAATCCCTCCCGATAACGGTGCCGATGTTTTCCCCCATTATGACCTTCTTGATATTTCCCCTTTGGGTGAGGTTAAAAACCACAATAGGAATGCCGTTATCCATGCACAATGAAGCTGCCGTAGAATCCATGACTCCAAGACCACGTTTCAAGAGGTCGATATATGAAAGGCTGGTGAAACGTCTGGCATTCGGATTCTTGAGGGGGTCTGAATCATAGACACCATCCACATGTGTAGCTTTGAGGATCACATCCGCCTCTATCTCTGCAGCTCTTAGGGCAGCGGCCGTATCCGTGGAAAAATAGGGATTGCCCGTCCCGGCGGCGAAGATCACTATCCTCCCCTTCTCGAGGTGCCTCACCGCCCGCCGGCGAATGTACGGCTCGGCCACCTCACGCATTTCGATGGCAGTCTGTACTCTTGTGGCAACTCCAAGTTTTTCCAAAGCATCTTGGAAGGCCATGGCATTGATGACCGTTGCCAGCATGCCCATATAGTCCGCTGTTGCCCGATCTACACCATAACGTGCCGCGACAGCGCCCCTCCAAATGTTCCCGCCACCCACCACGAGAGCTACCTCCACATTGAGATCATGTACTTCCTTGATCTCCTCAGCAATTAGCCTGAGTATTTCTAGATCGATTCCATAATCCTTAGAACCGGCGAGCGCTTCGCCGCTGATTTTTATTACTACCCTTTTATATTTCGGCGTTTCCATGACTTTTGGAACCTCTCCCCGGGATCCCTGTGTCCCGTGTGACAAGAGAACACCCAGGTTGCCCGGGTGTTCTCTTGTCCATAAGATCCTTTCATTGCTGTCCATCGCTTGAACAAGTGGAATGCGCGACTCCCTCACCGACTTCAAATCGGGCGAAGCGCCGCACCGTCACATTTTCCCCGACCTTGGCGTTTACCTGCGCTATAAGGTCCTTTATCACAACATTGGGATCCCTGATATATGGCTGTTCAAGGAGGCAAACATCCTGAAAGAACTTCTCCAGCCGTCCGTCCACAATCTTGTCCACTATACGCTCAGGCTTACCTTCTGCCAGGGCTTGTGCCCGGTAGACCTTTCTCTCATCCTCGAGCATAGCCTGTGGAACTTCATCCCGGGATACGAATAGTGGGCGACTGGCAGCGATTTGAAGGGCAAGCTCCCGGGCAAGGTTACGAAAATCGTCAGTCCTGGCGACGAAATCTGTCTCGCAATTGACTTCCACCAGCACGCCAATCTTGCCGCCAAGGTGTATATAGGATTCCACGATTCCCTCGGCAGCGACCCTGCCCGCTCGTTTCGCGGCCTTCGCAAGACCTTTTTCCCTCAAATAGGTGACAGCCTTCTCTATATCCCCACCTGTTTCCCCGAGAGCCTTTTTGCAATCCATCACGCCGGCCCCGGTTCTTTCACGGAGTTCCTTGATCGCCGATGGGCTTATCTCCAAGCGGGTTACCCCCTTCCCTATTTCATGTCTTTTGAAGAGAATCACGGGTCTCCGTGGACTACTAACCTATAAGCTCATCGGAAGACTCGAACTCCTCCACATCTTGGGCCTCGGTCGACAACTCCGCTACCTCTTCCTCGACCTGCGAGTACTCGCCTTCCAGATCATGTTCCGCTAGTTCACCCGTTGGTGAGCCTACTCCCTGCTCCGCTTCTTGCTCCATCAACGCTTCATCCCTACCTTCTCTGCCCTCGAGGACGGCATCCGCTATCTTGGACGTGATCAGTTTGACGGCCCTGATGGCATCATCATTGCCTGGAATGACATAATCAACCTCATCTGGATCGCAATTCGTATCTACTATAGCTACTACGGGGATTTCCAGTTTCCGAGCCTCGGACACCGCGTTTTTCTCCTTTCTGGGATCCACGACGAAAAGCGCTCCCGGAAGTTCGGTCATCTCCTTGATCCCGCCAAGATATTTCTCGAGCCTCTGCTTCTCTCTTTCCAGGTTTAGTACTTCTTTCTTGGGCAATACATCGAAGGAACCATCCTCAGACATTCTCTCGAGCGTCTTGAGACGTTCGATCCTCTTTCTGATAGTGCGGAAGTTGGTGAGCGTTCCGCCTAGCCATCTTTCGTTTACATAGAACATGCCACAACGCTCAGCTTCTTCTTTCACAGTATCATGAGCTTGTTTCTTGGTCCCGACGAATAGCACGCTGCCGCCACCCATTACGACCTCCTTGATGAATGCATAAGCGGCATCTATTTTCTTCACAGTCTTTTGAAGGTCGACAATGTAAATCCCGTTGCGCTCAGTATAAATATACTCAGCCATTTTGGGATTCCAGCGGCGAGTTTGATGGCCAAAATGCACTCCTGCCTCGAGGAGCTGCTTCATGCTCACTACTGGCATCCAACTCACCTCCTCTCCGCGCTGGTTTGAGCCTCCGCCTCGTTCATAGGCCGGTGGAACCTGCATCTTGCGTCATCTTTGCGGGCAACCCCAACGGCCTCCGGGGCGTGCGTAATTACACCATGGCTTAGTATACCACAATCACATACCCATATCAATTGCTAGTTTGCTCGGGCCGGTCCTTGTCTTGATCCTTTCCAGCTCGTCAAATAGCTTGTCATTCAAGACCCTGATGTAGGTCCCCTTCATACCCAGAGATCTCGATTCTATGACGCCCGCACTCTCAAACTTTCTGAGGGCGTTTACTATGACCGATCGCGTGATTCCCGCCTTATCGGCTATCTTGCTCGCTACTAGCAGCCCTTCCTGTCCATTGAGCTCATCAAAGATATACCCTACTGCTTCCTGCTCTGAGAAAGAGAGAGTCTCGAGAGCCATATGGACAGCCGCCATCTTGCGTGTCTCTTCCGCCAACCTCTCGGACTTGGCCCTGACGATCTCAAGGCCGATGGCAGTAGCTGCGCTCTCCGCTATCGCTAAGTCTTTTTCATCGAGTTCGCGGTCAAAGCGCACCAGCGCCAGGGTCGCAAGCCTCTCTTCTCCCGCGAATATAGGGATCACGGTTAGGAATTTACTGGAAAATGGACACCGGGAGCCTTCCCAGATGAAGCAGCCATCCCCGTTCTGCATGTTCTCAGATGTCTCTATCATCTTGACGAGCTTATCATTGAACTCCTTGGGAAGGGTATTTCCGTCAGCCCTGCAGGATGCCATGATCTCACATTCATGGTTCTGCACGAAGCCGCATCCCAAAATCCTGCCTTCTCGACCGACCAGGTATGCATTTGCCTCTAGCTCTTCGGCGAGGATCGGCAAGAGCTCCTTAAAATCCACAGGATATTGCGCCTGTGACTGGATGTAATTGTTGATCCTTCTAGTCTTGTCCAGAAATTTCCCCATAATCAAAGAGTCCTCCTTATGAATTAATGTGTTTGTTGCTGCGTGTGAATCAATCATTGATCAACGCTCACACGGAGACTATAGAATATACCTGCTAAGATCTTTATTCTGCAGGATATACGCTAATTTGGACCTGACATATGAGCCATCTATGGTCACCTGCCGAAGTTCCTCGGAGGGCGCCTCAAATGACACATCCTCGAGGAGCTTCTCCATCACTGTATGGAGTCTTCTGGCCCCAATGTTCTCCGATTCACGGTTGACATCATCCGCGATCCGCGCGATTTCATCAATACCTTCATCAGTAAAGACGACCTTTACGCCGTCGGTAGAGAGAAGAGCCTCATATTGCTTGATTAGGGCATTTTCTGGCTCCGTCAGGATCCGCTTGAAATCCTCGCATGTGAGAGGTTCAAGCTCCACCCTGATAGGAAATCGCCCCTGAAGCTCTGGGATGAGGTCCGATGGCTTCGAGACGTGAAACGCGCCGGCGGCAATGAAAAGGATATGATCTGTCCGGACCGGGCCATATTTCGTCATAACGGTAGATCCTTCAACAATAGGAAGGATGTCCCTTTGAACCCCTTCCCTCGATACATCCGGTCCAGCCCCTCGCTCCCTGCCGGCGATCTTATCGATCTCATCCAGGAAGACGATGCCGTCCTGTTCAGTTTTCGAAATCGCCTGCGAGACCACTTCGTCCATATCGATGAGCTTCTGAGCCTCTTCCTGGGCCAGTATCTTTCTGGCATCCCTGACAGGAACCTTCCTTTTGCGTTTGCGCTTGGGGAAGAGCCCGCCGAACATATCTTGCATATTGATGCCGAGCTCCTCGATACCTGCGCCGGAGAAGATCTCAACCACTGGGGGTGAGCTATCCTCCACCGTAATCTCCAGCATTTCGTCTTCCAGTTCCCCTTTGCGAAGCCTTTCTCTCAGAACTATTCTTCTTTCCTTTATTTGACGGCGAGATTCCTCCTCATCCTCCTGGTCCTGTTTCGCGAGCCCGAGGTTTCCCAGAAAAACAGTAAAGGGATTGGAACCTCCTTCTCGGGCGGGCTCTGGCGCTAGGATCTCCAGCAATCTGTCTTCCACCATCGCTTCGGCTTTATGGTAGACTCGCTGCATCTCCTGGGCCTTGACCATACGGATAGCTGTCTCCACCAAATCCCGAATGATGGAATCTACATCTCGGCCCACATATCCGACTTCAGTGAACTTGGTGGCTTCCACCTTGATGAACGGCGCATCAGCCAGCCTGGCCAATCTGCGCGCGATTTCCGTTTTCCCGACGCCGGTGGGACCGATCATGAGTATATTCTTTGGGAGCACCTCATCCCGGAGCCTGGCAGGGAGCATGCGTCGCCTGTATCTGTTGCGCAAAGCTATGGCGACTGCCCGCTTTGCGCTTGCCTGCCCCACGATGTATTTGTCGAGCTCATGGACGATCTCCCGTGGTGTCAATTCCACAGCTCAAAGCCTCCTTCAACCTCCACTCTTCAAAGCTCCTCAACTATGATATCGGAATTGGTATATATACATATAGTGGATGCAATACGTAATGATTCTTCCACGACCTCCCTTACAGAGAGGCCCGTGTGTCTCAAGAGGGCTCTCGCCGCCGCGAGGGCATAGGGTCCCCCGGACCCAATGGCGGCAATGCCATCGTCGGGTTCGATCACATCTCCGCTTCCAGATATGACAAATAGATGGCTGGAGTCAACCGCGATCAGAAAGGCGTCGAGTCTCCTAAGAGCTCGGTCGAGTCGCCATTCCTTTGCTAGCTCCACGGACGCCCGCGGCAAATTGCCACGAAACTCCTCGAGTTTGCCTTCTAGCCTCTCAAACAGCGTGAAACCATCAGCGGCTGAACCTGCGAACCCTGCAATGACATTCCCCTGATGAATACGCCTCACTTTACGCGCCCCATGCTTTACTATAGTCTCGCCAAGAGTCACCTGACCGTCCCCGGCAACGGCGGCTTTCCCATCCTTGAGAACGGCGAGGATGGTTGTGCTGCGTAACATAAAACCTGCGCCTCATTTCTTTTCCGGCTCATTCAGATGCGCTCTCGGATGAGAACGCATGTAAACCTCTCTGAGCCTATCCGTTGTTATATGTGTATAGATCTGGGTCGTGGAAATATTCGCATGACCCAAGAGTTCCTGGACCGCTCGCAGGTCCGCTCCGGCCTCGAGGAGGTGAGTGGCGAAGGAGTGTCGCAGAGTATGAGGACTCATCGAGAATCTTTGACTCGTCAATAAAACATACTTGTCAACTATTCGCTCTACGCCCCTGGTAGAAATTCTTTGGCCGAATTTATTCAAGAATAAAGCGCCATCCAACTCAAGCCCGTGTCTAACGTCCTTACCACCTTTTGTCCTTGACCCGGCGTCCCATCGCGCCTCCAGCAGGGAGGGCCTTGATTCTCGTAGATAACGCTCCAGCGCTGAAAGCGCCTTCCTGCCTATTGGCACGATCCTCTCCTTGGATCCTTTCCCAAAAGCCCTCACATAGCCAACACGGAAATCTAGATCTTGAATATCTAGCCTGACCAGCTCGGATACCCGGAGGCCAGTAGCATAAAGAGTTTCCAGGATAGCCCTATCCCTCAATCCCAGAGTCGACTGATCGGGGGCCTCCAACAAAGCGGAGATCTCATTTATATTCACATACCTCGGAAGTCTGCGCGCTATCTTTGGCGTCGTCACATTCTTCGCCGGATTCTTGGTGATGTACCCCCGCAGCGCCAGGAATCTATAAAAAGACCTTATGGCGGCGATGCTGCGCGCGATGGTTGTTCGCGCGTAGCCTGCCTTTGTAAGGCGCGCCAAGTAATCTCGAATGAGGTGGACATCGCAATCCTGAATATCAGGCTCACGACCAAGAGCATCCTCTAAGAAACTATAAAAGCGCGAGATATCGTGCTGGTAACTGGTAATTGTATGGGAAGACGCATTTCTTTCCACGACCAGATACTGCAAAAACTCCGAGACCCTGCTCTGCACCCCTCTTCGCAACTCCCTGTCACGCCATTCAATCATTCAAGTGTTGATTTTATCATAGTTGAAAAATTCCTACAAGACGCAATCGATAACTTCCGCGAAATTTCGCATCGCGGAGAGGGCTCTTTCCGCCAGAAGACGTCTTCTCTCCTTTTTGTTCCTCAAGCGACGTCCCGCAAACTGGGGAAGTATGCCGAAATTGGCGTTCATAGGTTGAAAAGAGGTGGGATCAGCGGATACCACATAATGGGACAAAGCGCCGATCATCGTCTCGCGTGGTGGGGCTACCGGCTCCTTCTCTCTCAGAAGGAACGAGGCTGTAATGCCGGCCAAGATCCCCATGGCGGCGGATTCCATATATCCTTCCACACCAATGACTTGGCCCGCAAATAGTATCCCAGGATCAGCCCTGGTCTGGAGAGTCGGCAGAAGTATCATCGGAGAATTGATGAAAGTGTTTCTATGCATGACCCCATATCTTACAAACTCAGCATTCTCCAATCCCGGGATCATGCGAAATACTCTTCTTTGCTCGGGCCAGGTGAGCCTTGTCTGGAATCCAACCATATTGAGCAAGTTCCCCTCAGGGTCTTCGCGTCTCAATTGAACCACGGCATATGGACGCTCTCCAGTGCCCGGAATTGTGAGTCCCGCGGGACGCAGGGGACCGAAGGCCAGAGCCTGCTTGCCCCTCCTCGCTATTTCCTCTATAGGCATACATCCCTCAAAGAGGCTCAATTCCTCGAATTCCCTGGTTGGAACCACCTCAGCCTCGATCAAGTTGGTCCAGAACCTTTCATATTCCTTCTCTGTCATGGGGCAGTTGGCGTAATCAGCGTCTCCCTTACCGTAACGGGCCGCCCAGAATACCTTGCTCTCGTCGATGCTCTCTCTAGTTATGATGGGCGCCACAGCATCGTAGAAGTATAGATGTTCCTGGCCGGTCAATGCCGCTATCGCCTTCGCCAGTGCAGGGGATGTGAGGGGGCCGGAAGAGATTATCACGGGTCTTCCAGCCGGAATTTCCCTGGCCTCTTCATGAATGATCCTGATGTTGCCTTGAGATTCTATTTCTTCAGTTACAAGCCTCGCAAATGACTTCCTTTCTACAGCCAGGGCGCTGCCTGCGGGGACACGGCAGGCATATGCACACTTCAAAGTGATGGACCCCAGCATCGACATCTCTCGTTTGAGGAGTCCGGCACCTGTATCGTCCAGAATGGATCCGAGAGAGTTGCTGCAAACGAGCTCTGCAAGATAACCGGTCTCATGCGCCGGAGTCATTTCAATCGGCCTCATCTCCACAAGATCCACCCGGATGCCACGTCTTGCAGCCTGGAAGGAGGCCTCCACCCCTGCGAGACCTCCCCCGATGACAATCAGTCTATCAGATTCCACCCTCTGTCGATCATCCCTCATCATCGTCTGCTCCAGCCGCAGCCTTCCTTCTCGATCCACCGGAGGCCTCGCCTTCCGGCGGCTTTTCGGTGTATCCACATGACCCATTGACACATTGATATATGGCGCTTTTACCGCGCCCTTTTTGGACCAGAAATGCGTTACATTTCGGGCAGGTCCTATTTGTGGGCTGGTTCCATGTCACAAAGTCACATTCAGGGTAACGAGAACAACCATAGAATTTCCTCCCCTTCTTGGTCCTGCGCTCCACTACAGCCGCCCCGCATTTCGGACAAGGCACCCCGACCTCATGCACGATATTCTTTGTAAACCTGCATTCCGGGAACCCTGGGCAAGCCAGAAATCTGCCATATCGCCCATATTTGATTACAAGATTGCGCCCACAATTAGGGCATTTTTCTTCTGTGACCTCATCAGCTATCTTTACATGAGCGAGTTCCTTCTCAGCAGTTTCAATGAGTTTTTCAAAAGGTTGGTAGAAATCTCGCACCACACCGTCCCATTCTGTCTTGCCCTCTGCTATCTGGTCGAGCTGGTCTTCCATCCGGGCTGTGAACTCGATATCGACCACGTCGGGGAACCACTCTTTGAGCAGATCCACCACTGCGAATCCAAGCTCCGTAGGGCGGAATCTCTTCTCTTCAAGCTCCACATAGTTTCGCCTCAGAATGGTGTCAATGATCGGTGCGTACGTGCTCGGACGCCCTATGCCCTTTTCTTCCAGGGCCTTAACAAGGCTTGCCTCGGTGTACCGCGGAGGCGGTTGTGTGAAATGCTGGTCCTGGGTCAACTTTATCAGGCGCAGCTTATTTCCAGCGGCCAATTCCGGGATCCTCTGATCATTTTCATCATCGGAGATAGTGGTATCAGTGTCCCTCGTTTCTGTATAGACTATAGAAAATCCCGGAAACTTCATCTGAGAACCAGTGGCCCTGAAAAGGTATTCACCAGCAGTTACGTCTACGATTGTCATGTCAAAGACGGCTGGCTTCATCTGGCTCGCCACGAAACGTTCCCATATGAGCCTGTAGAGACGATATTGATCTCGCGACAGATACTGTTTCACCATATCAGGAGATCTGGTGACCGCTGTGGGACGTATGGCCTCGTGCGCCTCCTGGGCAGTGGCCTTTGCCTTATAGTGAGGAGCTTTTTCAGGTACATACTCTGCCCCATAGCGCTGCCGTATAAAGTCTCGCGCCATCTCCTGCGCCTCTGCGGCTACCCTCACGGCATCAGTTCTGATATACGTCACAAGGCCGACACTACCTTCATCGCCGATCTCGAGGCCCTCATAGAGTTGCTGGGCCAGGAGCATGGTCTTCTTTGCGCTGAAACCCAGCCGCCTCGAGGCCTCTTGCTGCATTGTGCTGGTGGTAAACGGCGGTGAAGGAGACCTCTTCCTTTCCTTCTTCTTGACATCCGCAACGATGAAATCAAGCCCTCTGGCGCTCTCTACGATCCTATCGGCCTCGTCTTTAGAGCCTATATGAGGGGTCTTCCCGGATACCTTCACCAATCTCGCCGAGAAGCTGGTCTCCTCATTATCATCCGGGGCAAGTATGGCCTCGATGGTCCAATATTCTTCCTGCTTGAATTCATTGATCTCGCGCTCACGGTCGCAGATCAGGCGGACGGCGACCGATTGAACGCGCCCCGCGGAAAGCCCTCTTCTAACTTTCTTCCATAGGAGTGGACTGAGCTTATACCCTACTAGTCGATCCAGGACCCGGCGAGCCTGCTGGGCCTCCACAAGATCAATGTCTATCCCCCTTGGCTTCTTGAGAGCCTCTGTTATGGCTTTCTTGGTGATCTCATTGAATTCGATCCTGCATGGAGCATCTTTATCTAGCCCCAAAATCTCGGCAATATGCCAGGAAATTGCCTCGCCTTCACGATCAGGGTCCGTGGCGAGGAGCACTTTCTTAGCCTTTCGCGCGCTCTCCTTCAATTCATTGACCACCTTGGCACGGCCGCGAATGGTGACATATTTCGGCTGAAAGCCATTCTCCACATCCACCCCAAGGGCGCTTTTGGGCAGGTCCCTCACATGGCCCATCGTAGCCTTGACCTGATAGCCCCTTCCGAGAAACTTCGATATGGTCTTCATCTTCGCAGGAGATTCGACTATTATGATGGAATCCGCCATTTGACCACCTCTTCAGGCTTTCTGTCAATCAATGATGATATCCCCATTTTCAGAAAAAATCAACCATCCTATATAAGGATGGCCTTCCCATTCGCATCCAAAATTCCACAGGCTGGTCCCAATCACGCAACGGGCTATTTAATGGACGTTCCTGCGCGGGCGCTTCTTCCTGTTCGACCAGTCAAACCCAAGAAGCATCACCAGACGGTCCTGGTCTTTTATTATACGATCGAACAGCCAGCTGATATCTGAGACATCGAGGCCGATAGCATCCATCTGGCTCAAGTAGAAGAGGAGTTCGTCGATCTCGGATGGCGTTATCAAGCCTAATCTTGATAGGGTTTCGAGTTGGCCCTGAGCTTCTAATGTTAGCCTCATCTTCTCCTGAGGGTCCAGGACCCGCCTTACAGGTAATGAATCCTGACCATCATGCATATTTGTATCCTCGGGCAAGGAAAACACCAGGTTGAATGCCGCATCGATTTCCGCTGCATTATAACCCCTGGCAAGGAGGTCGTTCACCAATGTAGCCCCACTCTCAGGGAGCTTCCCACCCTGTAAAATGAGCTTTATGAGCAGGTTTACAATCTCCATGACTCTCTCGTTCAACATTGATCCTCCACTTCTGCTAGATTAAGATCTTTGAAAAGGATCCTCCTCATGCCTCATAAAGGAATCCCCCGGAAGAGACCTTATGATGCCTGAAAGCTCGAGATCGATCAAAACACTGGCCACATCCGAAGCATTAGCGCCAGTGCGCTCGATTATCTCATCCCGTGTCATGGGCTCATATTCCAGGACATCTAGGATCAGCTTCTGGTTACCTGACAGGCCCATTGAGGCAGATGGGCCCGAAGGCTTCTCGATCATCTTCGTATCCGATGTCCTGGATTGCGGCCCCGCGGGGCGCAGAACCCTCCCGACCTCTGCCTCGATGGTTTCCCTGATCTCCTCGATGTCCAGCGCCGGCGAAGCCCCGTCCCTTATCAGCTTATTGGGACCAGCAGCCTGCGGCCTGCGAATGTCGCCCGGAACTGCAAACACAGGTCTTCCCTGCTCTGCTGCAAATCCACACGTCACAAGCGCGCCACTCCTATCCCGGGCTTCAACCACCAAACACGCTAGGGCAAGACCACTTATGATCCTGTTGCGACACGGAAAATTGCCCCTCTGCGGGAGGGTCCCCATGGGAAATTCGCTGAGAACCGCTCCTTTCAGAGCAATTTCTTTATAAAGATCATGATTTTCCGGTGGATATACCACATCCACCCCACTTCCCAGGACCGCAACGGTGCGGCCTCCTGCCGCAAGCGCCCCCTTATGCGCGGCAGAGTCGATACCGAGGGCCATGCCACTTACTATCGTGATCCCGCTCGAAGAAAGATCCCTGGCAAACCTGAAGGCAACTCCCTCGCCATATGGGCTCGCCCGCCTTGTCCCAACTATAGCGCAGGCAGCATCATCGCGCTGAGATAGATCCCCTATGATGTAGAGCACCGGAGGAGGGTCATGAATATGTTTCAGATTGGCCGGATAAGACGGGCTATCAAGAGTGACAATCCTCGCCCCCGCATTTCTGGCCCTATCCAACTCTCGATCGATCTCGACCGTGCTCCTATGCTCTATGATATTATCAATTACCTTATCAGGTATACCTGGCGTCATCCTGAGCTGAGAGGCCGGCGCCTCCCATGCCTGCCTCAAGGTGCCGAAGAACCTGCGAAGAGACATCATCCTCCTGATCCCGAGACCGGGTACCATATTGAAGAGGACCCAAAATATCCCCTCTGGCCCTGTGTCTATGAAAACGCCGTCGTCGTTATATTTCCACATGGCGCGCTTGTCTCCTTCTCAGGATCTACGATTCCATGGCAAAATCGCGCGATAACTCAGCGCTTCAGCTATGTGTTTCTTATCTATGACCGTATCCCCACCCAAATCCGCGATAGTCTGTGAGACCTTCAGGATCTTATTATAAGATCGAGAGGAAAGGGAAAAGCTCTCGAAAGCCTTCATCAGCAATTTTCGACCTTCTTCTGTTACCCGACAGAATCGGGCCACTTCGCGAGAGCTCATCTCCCCATTGAAAGATATCTTCAGCCCCTCGAACCTCTTCACCTGAATCTCCCGCGCGGACATGACGCGCGCCAGAACCTCGCGAGAAGTCTCCCCCTTCACGCCCCCATAGAGGTCCTGGATATCCAGCCTCGGCACCTCGACAAAAAGATCTATCCTATCGAGAAGGGGCCCAGAGATCCTTCCCGCGTAAGATGCAACGGCCCTTGGTGAACAGCTGCATTCGCGTCCATGGGCACCCCGCCAACCACAAGGGCACGGGTTGGAAGATGCTACCATAAGGCTCATGGCCGGGAGAGTAACCGATCCTGAGGCCCTGGATATGGTGATCTTACCCTCCTCAAGGGGCTGCCGCATCGCTTCCAGGACACTTCGCCTGAATTCGGGAAGCTCGTCCAGAAATAATACTCCTCTGTGAGCCAGGCTGATCTCTCCAGGCCTTATCATGGGGCCGCCCCCCACCAGTCCTGCATAGGATGAGGTATGATGAGGGGAACGAAACGGGCGTTTAGTGATGAGTCCCTGCCCCGGCTTCAGGAGCCCTGCCACACTGTAGACTTTTGTGATCTCGATGGCCTCACTTTGGGTCGGAGGCGGCATCAAGGTCGGAAGACGTTTTGCCAGCATCGTCTTTCCAGAGCCCGGCGGCCCGACCATGAGAACATTGTGCCATCCTGCCGCGGCGATCTCCAGGGCCCGCTTGGCGTGCATCTGGCCGATCACATCTGAGAGATCCAGGGACTCCGCTGATTCCAATGGATCTGAGTCTGATGGATGGTCGGCCAGAGTATCGCGCGGCCGAAAGTCAGTGGTGGAATCACCGGTCCTTTTACATGCAACGGTGAGACTCCCGTCAAATCTTCCATTTAGAACATCATAGGCATCCTCGAGGGACGATACCGGAAGTGCCGTAATGCCCTCCAAGGCTCTTACTTCATTTGCGTTTTCCGCCGGCACCAGCAGAGAATTCCGACCTGACTCCAGGGCTGAAACAGCAATGCATAGAGCGCCCCTGGCAGGCCGCACACTGCCATCGAGGGAAAGTTCGCCCATGACCACGAATTTCCGCAGAGCATCTTGCGGAATATGTCCAAGTGATGCCAGGATCCCAAGAGCTATAGCAAGATCAAAGCCTGTCCCCCCTTTTTTCATGACGGCGGGCGCCAAATTGACGATTATCCTGCGAGCAGGGAATTCCCAACCCGAATTGCGGATGGACGCCCTTATTCTCTCCCTGGATTCCTGGATAGCGGTGTCGGGGAGCCCAACTATGGTGAAGTCTGGAAGCCCTTTAGACACGTCCACCTCCACCTCGACTATATATCCATCTACCCCTGTCACTCCACCGCTGTAGACAGTTGACAACATGAACCGGCCTCCTGGTCAAGACTGCGCGTCTAAATCGAAAGAGTTCTTGATGAGCGTTATTATGGGCGCACTTTCACCCTTATGAAAGTCCACGATAGCAGTATCGAAACGACACGGGACATCAAGCCCGCCCGCGGTCAAGAGGTACGAGATGGCTGCGCGAATTATTCGCCGTCTCTTGCGCATTCCGACCCTTTCTCCAGGGTCTCCGGAGGAGAGAGAAGATCTGCTCTTGACCTCGACAAAGACTGTGGTTTGCCCTTCTGAAACAATGAGATCTATCTCACCACGCCTTGTGCGATAATTGCGCTTGAGTATACTGCAGCCGAGGGATTCAAGATAGGATGCGACTATGTCCTCTCCTCGCCGGCCCAGTATGCCCGCCTGTCCAGGAGGCAAAGACTTCACCCCGCTCATCTCGTTCATTGTAATCCATCTTGTTCCTGTAATTCTTTATTCTACCTTGGATGATATATTCCTGCCTATAGAGGAAAAATTTATATAAAAGAGGAGGCTCCCGGCTGTGCCGGCTGATGAGCCTCCTTGTATCTTACTGGTATCCCATTGGCCATTCTATCGAAACCAGATCGGGGCCGGACAAACGGCCCTGTAACCAACATCAACCCTGAGCCAGTCTCGTATACTGGGCAAACCTGGCCTTGGCATCTTCCTCCGCTTTAGCGTAGAGACGCTCAGCCTCCTCAGGGAATTGCTTCTTCAAGCTTGCATATCTGACTTCTCCCATGAGGAATTCTTTGAAGTCTCCCTTAGGCTCGCGAGAGTCAAGGATAAATGGGTTCTTGCCCTCGGCCGCAAGATCCGGATTGTACCGGTAAAGGGTCCAATATCCGGCTTCGACGGCCCTCTTTGCTTCACGCTGGCTGAGGCTCATATTGATTCCATGGTTGATGCATGGCGCATAGGCTATTATCAGGGATGGGCCATGATATTTCTCGGCTTCTGTGACTGCCCGCATCAGCTGGAGCTGGCTTGCTCCCATGGCAACAGACGCGACATATACATATCCATAGGACATGGCCATGAGCCCGAGATCCTTCTTGCGAGTCCTCTTGCCCGCAGCTGCGAACTTAGCCACAGCGCCAGTCGGAGTAGACTTTGATGATTGCCCGCCGGTATTGGAGTAGACTTCAGTGTCCAGCACCAGGACATTTACATCTGCGCCTGATGCCAGTACGTGGTCTAGCCCGCCATAGCCGATATCATATGCCCAGCCATCGCCGCCTATGATCCAGATAGACTTCTTGACCAGGTAATCGCTGAGCCCATTGATCTCGTCCAGGACATTCTTTACCTCCCCATTCGCTAACGGGAGTTCCTGCTTCAATAGAGCCCTGATCTTATATCCATACTCCTTAGATTTCTCGGCGTCCTCTCTTCCCTCGATCCAGCCGCGGAGAGCATCCTTCAGCTCGGGGGAAACCGCCATGTCAAGGGCTTTCCTGGCCAATGTCTCGAGCCTGTCACGCTTCGCCGTGGTAGCAAGGGCGATGCCGTAGCCAAACTCGGCATTGTCTTCAAACAGCGAGTTGGCCCATGCAGGCCCAAAGCCTTCCGCGTTCACTGTATATGGACAGGTGGGAGCGCTGCCGCCATAGATCGATGAACAACCCGTAGCATTTGCGATGATCATCCGATCCCCGAAGAGCTGTGTGATCAACTTGATATACGGGGTCTCGCCGCAACCGGCACATGCGCCTGAAAACTCAAAGAGCGGCTGCCGGAACTGGCTTCCTTTGACAGAATTGGGGTTGACCTCGACGTCAACCTTCGGAAGTCTCTCGGCAAATTCATAATTCGCCGATTCCGCTTCTACGACGCTCTCGAAAGGCTCCATGACCAGCGCCTTTTGTTTGGCAGGGCAAACATCGACGCAATTGCCGCACCCAGTGCAATCCAGGGGTGACACCTGGATTCGGAATTTGAGCCCCGAGAGCTCTTTTCCAATGGCAGGCCTTGCGGCAAAAGATTCAGGAGCGCTTGCCAGGTCTTCAGGTTTCGCAAGGTAAGGCCTTATGGCCGCATGCGGGCACACAAAGGAGCACTGGTTGCACTGAGTGCAGTTTTCAGGTATCCATCTCGGAACATCGACGGCGACCCCGCGTTTCTCATATTTAGTCGTACCAGTGGGAACCGTGCCATCTGGGTTGAATGCGCTCACAGGGAGGTCATCACCCTTGAGGGAGAGTATCGGGTAAATGACATTCTGCACATATTCAGGTACATCCTTGGATGCAGCAGCCTCGTCAACAGCCTTGGCCCAGCTATCAGGATAGTGAATCTCCTCTAGGGCCTCAACTGCCCTGTCAACTGCCGCCCAGTTCATATTGACTATCTTGTCGCCTTTTCGACCATAGGTCTTCTTTATGGCATCCTTGATATATTTCTCTGCATCCTCAAAGGGAATGACATTCGCTATCTTGAAGAAAGCCGTCTGCATTATGACATTTATGCGGCCTCCGAGACCTACTTCCTGGGCGATCTTGACTGCGTCGATATTATAAAACTTGAGCTTCTTCTCAGCTATGGTCCGCTTCATGGAAGCCGGGAGCTTGTGCTCCATCTCCTCTGCGCTCCAGCTGGAGTTGAGGAGGAAGACACCATATGGCTTGATACCCTCGAGCACATCATACCGTGTCACATAAGATGGATTATGGCAGGCGATAAGATCAGCCTGGTCGATGAGATAAGGTGCCTGGATCGGGGTATGCCCGAAGCGGAGGTGCGAAATAGTGATCCCGCCAGACTTCTTCGAGTCATAGACGAAATATCCCTGGGCATACATGTCCGTATGGTCTCCGATGATCTTGATAGAATTCTTATTAGCGCCCACTGTTCCATCTGAACCAAGCCCAAAGAACTTGCAGCGGAATACGCCCTTCGGCGCGGCATCGATTTTCTCGACCACGGGAAGGGATGTGTCTGTAACGTCATCCGTGATCCCTACTGTGAAGTGATTCTTTGGCGAGGCCTGGCGCAAGTTATCAAAGACCGCCTTTACCATTGATGGCGTGAACTCCTTGGAGCCGAGCCCATAGCGTCCGCCAACCACCAGCGGCATTTCCCCCCGGCCAGCCAGGGCGGCCACTACATCCTCATATAGAGGCTCCCCGAGGGATCCTGGCTCCTTAGTCCTGTCAAGCACTGCAATGGATTTGCAGCTCTTAGGAACTGCCCTCAGGAAGTGTTCTACAGAGAATGGCCGGTACAGGCGAACCTTGATAAGGCCGACCTTTTCGCCCCTATCATTGAGATAATTTACGGTTTCCTCCACAGCTTCGGCGCCCGAACCCATACATACGATGACTCTTTCAGCCTCAGGATCTCCGATATAGTCGAAGAGGTTGTATTTGCGTCCGGTGAGCTGGCCCACTTGCTTCATCATTGCTTCCACAATCCCGGGCGTTTTCAAATAATACGGGTTTGCGGCCTCACGGCCCTGGAAGTAGATGTCAGGGTTTTGCGCTGTGCCGCGTTGATGAGGATATTCAGGGTTCAACGCGCGTTTCCGGAAGGCCTTAACCGCCTCCATATCGAATAATTTCGCGATTTCATCATACTCGATGACATCAACTTTCTGAACCTCATGGGAGGTCCTGAAACCATCGAAGAAATGAAGGAATGGGATACTTGCCTTTATGGCAGAAAGATGCGCCACCAGGGCCAGATCCATGACCTCTTGAACAGATGCGGAGGCCAGGAGCGCAAATCCGGTTTGCCTCGTAGCCATCACGTCAGAGTGATCGCCAAAGATGGAAAGCGCATGGGTGGCAAGGGCCCGCGCCGATACATGAAATACGCCTGGCAGAAGCTCTCCGGAGATCTTGTACATGTTAGGAATCATCAATAGCAAGCCCTGTGAGGCTGTAAATGTTGTAGTGAGGGAACCACCAGCGAGGGATCCGTGCACTGCGCCAGCGGCGCCAGCCTCTGACTGCATCTCCACGATCCGCAAGGTCTCCCCGAAGATATTTTTGCGCCCATGAGCAGCCCACTCGTCACAGGCTTCAGCCATAGGCGAGGACGGAGTGATGGGATAAATGGCCGCAACTTCGCTACAGGCATAGGCAATGTGAGCCGCAGCTGTATTCCCATCGATTGTTTCTTTGTGCATAGTCACCGTTCATCTCCTTAAGAACAATAATCACTGGGCCATGCCAATTCTAACTATAATACTCTTATGGATCAGAAGTCAATTTTCAGGCCAGATTTTCAGACGCCGGCATTCATTGGCAACCGGCGCTCATAGCAGCGTCTGACCGGAGAGAATGAAAAGCGATGGATCGGGCAGGGCCCATATCGGGCGAGGGCATCTAGATGAGATTGAGTCGGATACCCCTTATGAACCGCGAAACCGTATTGTGGGAAAAAATCGCCCATTCGCACCATGATCCGATCTCGCGTCACCTTTGCTACCACAGAGGCTGCCGCTATTGAAAAGCAGAAGGCATCGCCATGGATTATGCCTTTCTGCGGGTAATTCAGACCCGGAATGGGATATCCATCAACGATCACATAGTCGATTGGCGCCGTCAGGCGATTTATTGCCCTCTTCATAGCCAGATAGGTCGACTGCAGGATATTGATCTTATCGATCATGCGGTGAGAAACGATGCCTATGCCAATTGCTTGCGCGCAGCCAAAGATGCACTGGTAGATTTCTTCTCTCTGTCGCGGGGTCATTTTCTTCGAATCCCGCAGGCCGGGAATGGTTAACCCAACTGGCATGACAACAGCCGCAGCCACCACCGGACCAGCCAGAGGACCGCGGCCCGCCTCATCGATTCCGACGATGAATCTGTGACCTTCCTTGCGCAAATTCTCCTCAATATCCCACATATCGAAATCCGATCTCATTAGGCCTCGGCTCGGTTTCAAGCCCTCATTCAGATGCCTCTGCCGTCAAAGGATTGCGTATCAAGCCCATCCTGCCGGGTGGCCAATAGATCAAAAATGCCTGCCCAACTACGTTTCTGAGCGGCACAAATCCTACGTCAGAAAACCGAGAATCCTCGCTGTTATTCCTGTTATCCCCCAAAACGAAGATCCTCCCGTCGGGAACAACCTCCGGCCCCCAATCACCCAGCGTCGAATCTAGGATATACCCCTCTTCCAGCGGCTCTCCATTCAAGAAAACTGTGCTGTTGCGTATGAGTATCTCGTCCCCGGCGACGCCGATGACTCGCTTGATGAACTTGCGCCTTGGGTCTGCCGGAAACCGAAACACCACTATTTGTCCCCGGGCGGGCTTGGCAAACCGGTAGATGAATTTATTGACCAAAAGCCTTTCACCATTGTGGAGGGTAGGCTCCATCGAGCTACCCTGAACCACAAAGGACTGCGCAACAAATGTAATGATAAATGCCGCAAGGATGATGGCAACCACAAACGCCTGGACATATTCGAGAACCTCGGACTTAAGCGTAGAATGGCCACCCCGCTCTCCTGAGGCAGTTTTATCTGTGGTAGAAGTGCTTTCTTTCATTTTTGCCGCCATCCCTATCCATTACGTCTCTTTTCCGCGACACGAGAGGCCTTGCCGACTCTCTCTCTTAGGTAATAGATCTTCGCCCTACGAACCCTTCCCTCACGCACTCTTTCGATCTTCTCCAGGTTAGGAGAATGAACAGGGAAGGTCCTCTCTACTCCCACGCCGGAAGAAACCTTCCTGACGGTGAATGTCTCGGTAGCCTTCTTTCCGCTTCGACGCAGGACGACCCCATCGAAGACCTGTATCCTCTGACGTCCGCCTTCTACCACCTTGACATGGACACGCACCGTGTCTCCGGGGCGAAAATCAGGGATATCGTCTCGCAACATACCTTGCTCTATCGTATCAATGATGTCCAACAGCCACACCCCCCAACTCTACCTGCGCTGCCACAAAAAACCCGCAGAAATGCCGAAAACTATTATATCGTACCTTCTTCCCCCAGGGAAAGCCCTTCCTCCTGGGCGACCTCACGGATGAGCATCCGATCTTCGGCCGTGAGTGATCCGAAGTCTATGAGATCGGGTCTTCGCAGCAATGTCCGGCGCAGTGATTCTTTACGCCTCCAGAGCCTTATCTTCTCATGATCTCCGCTCAAAAGGATCTCAGGGACTTTCATGCCTTCAAATTCTCTGGGTCTCGTATACTGAGGATACTCAAGGAGCCCATCGCAAAAAGACTCCGAAATAACGGACTCCTGGCTGATAGCGCCGGGCAGCAGGCGCACTACAGCGTCCACTAAGACCATGGCGGGCAACTCACCGCCGGTGAGAACATAATCCCCGATAGAGATCTCGTCATCTGCCAGACACTGCCGTATCCTTTCGTCCACGCCCTCATAATGGCCTGCTATTATCACAATGTACGGGTACGTGGCAATTTCTTTGGCTATGGCCTGGCAAAATCTCCGTCCTTGAGGAGACATGAGGATAACCCGTGGCCCGGGCCTTCCCTCAGACTCGGCGCGCCCTTTGAGATGCCGGATTGCACCAAAGACTGGCTCAGGCTTCATAACCATGCCTGCGCCACCGCCGAAAGGGTAATCATCGGTCACCTTATGTTTATCAAGGGCGAAATCACGAATGTTGATGATACATATCTCGACGATCCCCTTTTCCTGAGCCCGCTTCAATATGCTTTCAGAGAAGGGACCATTGAACATTTCCGGAAAGAGGGTCAAGATATCTATCTTCATCATCGCTTACACGATCTCCACCATTACCCTTTTCCCATCACGCGCTCCCACCGCCTTGGCCAGCAGTCGTATCGCCTTGGCGGTCCGGCCTTGCTTTCCGATCACCTTTCCCATGTCATCCGCAGATACCTTGAGTTCGATAACGGTCGCGTCTTCCTTCTCTGTCTCGCTCACTTGCACTTCGTCCGGCTTGTCAACTAACGCCTTTGCAATATATTCAACTAGTTCCTTCATTCAATAGGACCTCCGTACAATTCAGGCTTCCTGCGCCGTGGCCCCCTGACCACCCGCCTCATCAGCCCCGCTTGCTCGATTTAAAATCCCAACCTTAGAGAGAATGTTAGAAACCGCCTCTGAAGGGCGGGCCCCTTTGCTCAGCCATTCCCTCGCTTTCTCTTCATTGATCTTTACAGTCTCAGGATTCGTCCTGGGATTATAATGCCCAAGAATCTCTATGAATCGTCCATCGCGCGGATAGCGAGAATCCGCCACCACAACTCTGTAATGTGGCTGTTTCTTAGCTCCAACCCTTGCCAGCCGTATCACTACTGCCATGCATTCACCTCCTCTCAAGCAATAAGGAGAATTAATAAAAGAATCCTGCTCCGATATCATCCCATATCACCTAAAAAACGGGAAATTCATAGGCAACCCCCGTTTTGCCGCCTTCTCCATCTCCCCCATCTGTCGCATCAGCTTCTTGACCTGCTCAAATTGACGAAGGAGAGAATTGACGTCCTGCACCGAGACACCGCTGCCCTTTGCAATCCGCCGCCTGCGACTGCCATCGATGATGGCTGGATTCCTTCTTTCCTGCGGCGTCATGGACGATATAATGGCTTCGATACGATTGAGCTGCTTCTCGTCCACCTTGAGATCCTTAAGTGCCTTTGATGTCCCGAAACCTGGTATCATGGCCAGGAGCTGATCCAAAGGACCCATACGCCTTACCTGGTTCAGTTGATCTACAAAGTCATCCAGCCCAAATTCCTTTGAGACTGCCTTTTGCACAAGCCGCCTCGAAGATTCGGCATCTATGGCGGCCTGGGCTTTTTCCAACAGGCTTTCAATATCCCCCATCCCAAGTATCCTGGAGGCCATACGGTCGGGATGGAATGACTCCAATGCATCAAGCTTTTCCCCGACACTCACGAATTTAATAGGCTTCGATGTGACTGCCCGGCAGGAAAGAGCCGCGCCGCCTCTTGCATCTCCATCCAGTTTGGTCAGGATGACACCGTCGACCCCAACAGCTTCATTGAATGTCTTTGCCACATTCAATGCGTCCTGTCCGGTCATGGCATCCACTACAAGGAGGACCTCATCAGGCGTGACCGCCCGCTTCATCTCCACCAGCTGCTCCATCAGTTCTTCATCTATGTGCAAGCGCCCCGCGGTGTCGATCAACACCACATCACACGCCATATCCTTCGCCTTTGCGAGACTCGCTTTCGCGATATTCACCGGGTCAATCTTATCCCCCATTGAAAATACCGGTACATTGAGCCGCTCCCCGAGAACCTGGAGCTGGGTGATGGCAGCAGGTCTTTGCGTATCACAGGCCACCATGAGGGGACGTTTCCCTTGAGCCTTGAACAGACGGGCTAGCTTCGCAACAGTGGTGGTCTTCCCCGACCCTTGAAGGCCGACCATCATGAGAATAGTTGGGCGATTAGACGCAAAGGAGATCTTGCTCTCCCCGCCACCCATGAGGTTGGTCAGCTCCTCGAAGACGATCTTTATGACTTGCTGCGCAGGCGTGAGGCTGGAAAGGACATCCTGCCCGATGGCCTTTTCTTTGACCCGGGCTATGAAATCTTTGACCACCTTGAAATTCACATCAGCCTCGAGAAGGGCAAGACGCACTTCCCTGAGGGCTTCGTCGACATCCTTTTCCGTCAACTTACCTTTGGATCTCAGCCTCTTGAATGCCTCTTGAAGCCTCGCAGTAAGATTTTCGAACATGAATAGCACTTCTCCCTTTTACGGCTCTCATCTTTGAACATTGCTTCTATGAACAAAGAGAGTATACAATCCTGGAAGCGCAAAGTCAATACCGGTTCCCACCATTATCCAGCATCGCGACAGTATCGCTCTGATCAAAAAGCGCTTCCACAAACATCACGGGATCAAAAGGCCGTAGATCTTCTATGCCTTCCCCGACGCCGACCAGTTTCACCGGGACGCCAAGCTCATCCTTGATTGCCACTACGATGCCTCCTTTTGCAGTACCATCTAATTTTGTGAGAACGATACCGGTCACTCCCACTCCTTCGGCAAAGGTCCTGGCCTGCGAAATGGCATTTTGGCCGGTCGTGGCATCCAAAACCAGCAATACCTCATGAGGTGCCCCGGGGAGGGCCTTTCCCACCACTCTTTTGACCTTTTTCAATTCTTCCATCAAGTTGACATTAGTGTGGAGGCGACCTGCAGTATCGATCAAGAGGTAATCCATGCCCCTAGCCTTTCCGGCCTCCACAGCGTCAAAGGCCACCGCGGCTGGATCTCCTCCGGCCTCGTGGCTTATGACGACGGCCCCCGCCCTCTCTCCCCAGATTTGGACTTGCTCTATGGCCGCAGCTCTAAACGTATCGGCCGCCGCTATCATGACCTTCTTGCCCTGAGATCTGTATTTTGCCGCGAGTTTTCCAATGGTGGTGGTCTTGCCCGTCCCATTGACCCCGACGAACATGATGACCGTGAGGGCCCCATGCCCTGCTGAAGCTATCTCCGCGCTCTCCCCGCTAAGGATGTTCAGGATCTCTTTCTTTAAAGTCTCGAGTACCTGCCCGCCATTGTTGCCGGATTTTGATGCTTGTTGTTTTACCTCCTCGATGAATCTGTAGGCCCGTGCAGCCCCTATATCGGATTCAATAAGTATCTCTTCGATCTCATCCAACAATTCCCTGTCTAATTTATTCTTGCCGCTCACCGCCGCCACTATCCGCCCGATGAAGCCCTCCCGGGTCTTGGATAGTCCCTGCTTGAGTCTGGCGAAAAATCCTTTGTTTGCCGCCTTTGTCTGCTCCACTGAGTATTCCTTCTCTCGTCCTGATTGTTGTCGACTATTATCATATATCATGCCGTTGCCTGATCACCAAGGCTCAGAGAGATCACCTTTGATACGCCGGATTCTTCCATGGTGACCCCATATATAGCCTCAGCGGCTTCCATCGTGGTCTTGCGGTGCGTTATCACAATAAGTTGGGACTTCGTGGAAAAGTCCTTTAAAAAATCGACGAAACGATTGAGATTTGCCTCATCCAGGGCCGCATCCGTTTCATCAAGTATTGCCACGGGACCCGACCCGATATTAATGGCCGCAAACGCCAGCCCAATGGCAGACAAAGCTCTTTCGCCTCCAGATAGCAAGGACAAAGAAGTGGGACGCTTGCCTGGCGGCTGGGATACGATGGATATATCGGATTCGAGAGGCATATCAGGATCTTGCAGAACGAGATCTGCACGACCTCCCCCGAAAAGCCTCAGAAATATGGACTGAAATTCCCGTCTAATTAATTGGAAGGCGCGTTGAAACCTCCTCGCCATGATCCCACTCATATATTCGAGCACTGAATCTATACCTTCTATTGCCATCTTGAGGTCATCTCTGCACCTGGAGAGTTCATCATGACGCGACCGCAGATTCTTATATTCATCAATAGAGGGTAAATCCACAGGGCCGATAGATTCCAATCTCTGCCTGAGCTCATCGATCTCACTCTTTGCTTTATCTCTGTCGATGTATGGAGGCGCAAGCCTCATGGCATCCTCCCGCGTAAGGCCATATTCCTCCAGGAGATATCCCCCCAACCTTTCTACGTCAGATGCCAGTTTCGCACCCTCGATGTCAACCGAATGAGCGCGATCCTGAAAGGTCCTTATCTGGAGGCGAAGAGCGCCGGCCCTTTCTTCAACCTCTTTGCTCTGATCTTCCATAAGGCGAATGGACTCAGACATATTGCCAAGACGCGCCTTGAGAGCCTCAATTCTGCCGGTTACATCAAAACAAAGCTCTTCACTCTCTGCTATCTTTCGCTCAGCATCGGTAATGCGTCCATGGATGGCATGTATCTCCTTCTCAGCCTGGTTTACCGCAGCGGAAACCTCAGCTATAGAGTTTTCAACTCTTGCAATGGTATCCAGGATACCTGACTTTTCCTGGCTCAGGCCCGCTCTCTTGATCTTGGATTCAGTAATCCTGTCATTGATATCAGATAATCTCTCGTTTAGCGAAGTTCTAGCGGATGCCAGTGCATCTAGCTTTCCCTCGAGGCTACGCCTTTTTTCTTCCAGTTCCTTCAGGGAATTCATTATCATAGCCTCTTGTTGATGGTGATCAGAGGATTTCCCAGCATATCCTTCCAGTTCCCGCTGGCATGAGACCATGACCTTTGATATCCTGGATATAGACTGTTCAACCTGGGACTTCTCTGCCTCCAGCCGGATCATCTTTTCTTTCGAGTCGCTTATCTTTTTCTCTTCATCGAATATCTTCTTTCGCAACTCGGCAAGTCTGGCCTGGAGAGATCCGTTGAGTCCTTCTAGTTCTCTGACATGCCTCAACTGTGAATCCAGCTTCGCCTTCTTTGTCTCGAGAAGCCTCCGCCGGCTCAAGATCCCTCCGGATGAAGCCTTGCTGCGGCCTCCACTTATGGCCCCGCCTGGGAAGATGATATCGCCGTCCAGCGTTACTATCTTGAGCCGGGAATGCATCTCTCTTGCAGCATGGACTGCCGCATCGAGATCCCGCGCCACCACTACCCTGCCCAAGAGATGGTCACGCACAGACTGATACGCCTCCTGGCATTCAACCAAAGAAGATGCCGCCCCTATGATCCCCGGAAGACGCAGCACCCTGACATCCTCGCCGGAGAGCCCCTGGGGCGCTATGAGATCAAGGGGAAGAAAAGTTGCCCGGCCGGCAAGGTTTTGAGTGAGATGCCTGATAGCCGCCTTGGCATCTTCGGTCTTTCGAACCACGATATCCTCAACGGCCCTCCCGAGGGCCGCCTCAATGGCCACCTCATATCCTTCCTTTGCCTTCAATAGCTCGCCGCAAGACCCGATCACACCTTCAAGAATCCCACGAGCCGAAAGAGCGAGGATGGCTCGCGGCCCGCTGGAATAGCCATCGTGACTCTCTAAAGCCTTCTGGAGAACATCCACCTCGGATCTGAGTCTGGCGACAGATGCTAGAAGGCTCTCCTGCTCCTTGACAAGTCGAGCCCTTTCTTCTTCCTTGCGTTTCTCCTCCCGCCTGAGATTTGAGATTTGGTCCCGGCTCTTTTCCAGTTCCGATTTGCCATCCCGCAGGAGTTCTTCCAACTGGCACAGTCGCTCCATGAGCCTGTCCCTTTCGGATTCCTGCTCTTGGTATTCTCTTTTCAGCCTCTGGATGGCATTTTCCTGAGATGCCATCAGATCCTTTGATGCGCGAAGGTCATTTCGCAGCTTTGATTCTGAGGCAAGGACCTCGATGACGTCTGCCCTGGCCGCCTCTTGTTCACTGGATATTTCTTCTAGATCCCGGACAACCTCGGCTTTTTCTTTTTCAAGAGTCGCCATCTCCTCTGCCAGAATTCTGAGCTGAGTCTCGATGGCATCAAGTCTAGCTGCGCGCTGGTCAAGCTCCTGACTCAAAGAATCCCGCCTCGAGACGGCCTTGTCCCTGTCTCGAATCGCTATCTCCAACTGCTGCAGCAGTGAATCTTTTCTTTCCCTTGACCAGGCGGCATCCTTTCTTGCCCTTTCAACCTCGGATGTCTTCTCGAGAAGCTCAGCCTGAAGAGCATCCTTGTCAGAAATGGCCGTGGCTATGCTTTCCCTCAGGGCAGCGCGGCGTTCCTGATTTGATTTCAATTCTCCTTCCAGGATCCTGATTTTATCTTCTAGAGAAGCCTTGTTCTCAAGGCATTCTCTCATAGAATCAAGTGAGGCGACCAGGTCATAAGAATAAAGGGATACCTCGAGAGACTCGAGCTGAGACCTGCACCGCGAGAATTCCTCTGCAGCGCGGGCCTTTATGGATAGGGGCCCAAGCTGGCGCTCGATCTCGCCTATGACATCATTGAGTCTCAGAAGATTGATCTTCGCCTGATCCAGCCTTCTTCTGATCTCGTTTCCCCTTGCCCTGGCGCCAGCGATACCGATCGCTTCTTCGAAAAAAGCCCTGAGGTCCTCCTGTTTCGCGCTCAATATGGCATCTATCTTGCCTTGTTCGATCACCGAATACCCTTCCCGCCCAAGCCCGGTGCCAGCGAAAAGCCGGTGAATATCGCGCAACCTGCAAGGCGCCTTGTTTATGAAATATTCACTCTCACCTGAACGGTAGAGCTTGCGGGTCACAGATATCTCCGAAAATCCCAAAGGCATTTCATTTTCGCTGTTATCCAGGATGACCGTGACCTCAGCTAGCCCCAGCCCTTTCCTCCCATCACTGCCTGAGAATATCACGTCCTCCATTCTGGCGCCTCTGATGAGCCGTGCACTGTCGATTCCCATGGCCCATCGAATGCTCTCCAGGATATTGCTTTTGCCGCTTCCATTGGGCCCCACTATGGCGTTAAAACCAGGGATCAATTCAAGCTCAACTTTATTGGCAAAGGATTTGAATCCATAAATCTCGAGACGCTTGATGTACAATATCAATCCCCCGCAGCGCCGACATGAACGATATCGGGGCGGTTATTCTCTTGCTACAGAATGATTCTAGCATACGGGTGCAGGAAAGGAAACCCTCATATGACAACTCGAACTCTCAGATACAGATCTTCCCGTTTCCTGACGTTGTCTGGCACCTGGGGACTCACGAGGGAACCGTACATGTCAATGATCCTGCCAATTTTCGCCCGCGCCCTGGTGCGCGCATTGTCCACCGACTTCGCGTCCACTCCAACCTTGCGTTCTATTTCGCTGAGGGAAAATCCTCTGGCGAGCAACACCACTACCGCATATTCAAATAATGACAAATGGTTTTTGAGGACCTGGGTCAGTCTCTGGCTGATCCATTTATTCTCATAGATCTCCACGGGGTCAAGCTCCGTGCTGCCAAGGAGATCCTGTATCGTGCGATTTTCCTCATGGTCGAGGTGAGCCTGCAGGGATAGAGCGCCCGTCAAGGCCCTCTGTTTATTGTTATTGACGCGTCGGACGTAGTTATAGATCTTCCTCATGACGCAAAGATAGGCGAATGAGCTAAACTTAGTCTTATCCTGGCGGTTGTCATATTCCTTTATAGCATCCAGCAGACCGATCAAACCCTCCTGTATCATATCTTCAATACTGTCCTTGCCCCTTGGACACGAGGTTTTCACAATATGCCTCACCATGGGAATATATTTCTTTATGAGAGCCTCCTTTGCCTGCTCATCGCCTTCCCTGGCCCGGCTCAATAGCTTCTTGTCTTCTTCTTGGTTCGTCATATTGATCCCTCCGGAGGCAGATGTGGTCAAGCCTTTGATAAATGTATATTTGCCTCCGCCGGGATATATTCGCTGAAGCGCTCCAAAAGAAAAGCCCGCTATCCTGACGCCAGGATAAACGGGCCAGACTATTGGACCAGCATGTACTATCGGACCAGCTTTTCGGATTGTTTCCCCCGTTCGGGCCTACCGAGGCTCCACAATGAACTTGATTGCGGTCCTCTCCTCCCCATCAATCTGAATTTCAGCAAAAGCAGGGATTGCAACAAGATCGATTCCATTGGGCGCGACAAAACCTCTTGTGATCGCAATGGCCTTCACAGCTTGATTTACTGCTCCAGCCCCCACCGCTTGCACTTCTGCCGAGCCTTTTTCCCTGAGGACAGCAGCAAGGGCACCCGCTACAGACTTGGGCTTAGATTGGGCTGATACTTTCAGTATCTCCATTCACCTACCCTCCCTAGGTCTCCCGTAACCAGTCGCTTTTGCTATCTGTTATTTGTTATTCAACACTCTCCCAGATTATCCTTCTGAATGCAGATTTTCTCGGGATTCATTAGATGATAGCGATGGCCGATCGAAATTCCCCGGGAAGCAGTTATGGGAAAGGAGCGCCTCACGTCTCAATATCCTGTCCAGGGCGTGGGAGGCGGCATCTTCTTCGGCTTCTTTCTTACATTTTCCTTTGCCCTCACCAAGGATATCCCCGTCGAGAACGACCATGACATGGAAAATCTTGGCGTGGTCTGGCCCTTCCTGGGAAATGCATCTATACGTCGGAGATTTCTTGACCTCTTTTTGAATAAGCTCCTGGAGCCTAGTTTTGGGGGTTTTCCAGGCGCTTATATGTCCCGAAGAAGGGAGCGACGGGGAGATCTCTCGCAGCACGAAATGAGATGTCACGCCAAACCCTCTATCCAGATACATGGCGCCCACGATGGCTTCAAAGAGATCCGCCAGGATCGACGCTTGATATCTTCCTCCTGTGATCTCGAGGCTCTTGCCCAGGCGCAAGAAGTTGCTCAATCCAAGCCGCGAAGCAATGCCCGAGAGGGTTGCTTCGCTCACGGCAAAGGCCACGAGACTAGAAAGTTTTCCCTCATCTTCACCCGGGTAGCTTTCGAAAACATGCTCCGTGACACAAAGTTTGAGCACCGCATCGCCCAAAAACTCCAGGCGCTCATTGTTACCGACATTCGGCTCCCCATCAAACGAACTGTGGGTGGTGGCGCGGAGCAAGAGCCTCTTATCTCTGAAGGAGACTCCCAAAATCCTCTCAAGTTCACCAAGATCGTGGGCACCCGGATCAGCGTTCACCCTGGAAGAACCCCTCCTATTTTCATGACTCGAACCTCTTCAGCACGATGCTGGCATTATGTCCCCCGAAACCGAACGAATTTGACATCGCCACTCTTACGTCCGCCTGCACTGGCTGGTTTGGCACATAATCCAGATCGAGCTCCGGGTCAGGGAATTCATAGTTGATAGTAGGCGGAATCATACCAGATGAGATGGAATAAATACAGGCTATAGCCTCCACCGCCCCTGCGGCGCCCAAAAGGTGCCCTGTCATTCCCTTTGTGGAACTCACCTTGAGCTTATAGGCATGTTTCCCGAACACCTGCTTGATAGCCAGGGTTTCGCATCTATCATTGAGCGGGGTTGACGTCCCGTGGGCATTAATGTAATCCACATCGCTCGGGGCCAGGCCGGCATCTTTAAGAGCGAGTGACATGGCCCTTGCGGGTTCTCTGCCCGTGGGGTCTGGTTCGACGGTGCGGTAGGCATCACAGCTCTGCCCAAACCCGGCTACCTCGGCATAGATCCTGGCACCCCTGCGCATGGCCGATTCCAACGATTCAAGGACCAGGATGCCGGCCCCCTCGCCCATGACGAAACCATCTCTCTCCTTATCGAAAGGTCTCATGGCATGGGCGGGATCATCGTTGCGCTTGGACATGGCGCGGAGCGCACAGAATCCGGCAAAGCTCAAGGGCGTTATGCCAGCCTCTGTTCCGCCGGCGAAGATCACATCAGCTTCCCCTGACGAGACTATGCGAAATGCCTCACCGATAGCGTGAGTAGAGGCAGCGCATGCTGTAGTCAACGTGAAATTAGGCCCCCTGGCTCCCAGTGTGATTGCAACCTGTCCGGATGCCATATTAGGGATCATCATGGGAATGAAAAAAGGGCTTACTCTGCGGGGACCCTCCTCGCGGAGGACCCCCGCCTGTGCTTCAAATATCCGTATGCCGCCTATGCCACATCCCATGATCACGCCGACCCTATGCGAAAGCTCTGGGTTGATGTCGAGATTTGCATCTACCACCGCCTGCTTTGCGGCAGCTATCGCAAACTGAGTAAATCTATCAAGTCGATAGGCTTCTCGAGGGTTCATATAGTCATCTGGGTTGAAATCTCTGACTTCTCCTGCCATCTGAGTCCGGAATCCGGAGACATCAAAGCTTTCCACTTTCCCTATGCCGTTTTTACCCTGAGACAAACCCTCAAAAAACGCGTCCTTTCCAGAACCTATTGGACTGATCACACCTATGCCGGTTACAACAACTCGATGGCTCAAACCTCTCACCCCAGACCCTAGTCTCCGATTGTCTATTATAGACGTCCATATCGCATTCGGCGGCGCCTCTCCTCGACGCTTTATTCCTCTTCCTCGAGATGCTCCCGGATGAAATCAACGATGTCGCCGACGGTCGTATCTTCAGCCAGGTCAACATCGAGATCTCCCAGGTTGTACTCGCGATCAAGCTCATCAGCGATGCTCATCCTGGTGGCCGAGTCTGCATATAAATCATTCATGGTGGCGTCGAGGGTGACGAGAGACTCATCAACCCGTGCCTCACGGACAATGATTTCTTTCACTTTATCGAAAATGGCCTCAGCCTTGGGATCTAGTTCTCCCATGATTGTCACCTCCCTTCGAGGAACTCTATCTATTAGGATAAGAACCCTTACATGGACATTCCGCCATCCACCGCAATTACCTGCCCGGTTATATATGCGGCATCATCTGACGCCAGGAAGACAGCGACCTTGGCGACTTCCTCGGGCATACCGGGTCGCCCCATGGGAACCATGTTGAGAAGGGCCGTTCTTGCCTTTTCTGGCATGCTTTCAGTCATTTGGGTCACGATATACCCAGGCGCGATGGCATTGACGGTCACGCCCCTCGCCGCGAGCTCCCGCGCAGAAGTTTTGGTAAGGCCTATCAATCCCGCCTTGGAGGCCGCATAATTGGCCTGGCCTGGGTTCCCCATGATGCCTACCACCGATGAGATGTTGATTATCCTTCCGGACCTTTGCCTGAACATCTGGTGCCCGACTATTTTCGTGCACAGGAAGGCTCCCTTGAGATTCACATCCAGTACTTCCTGCCAATCCTTTTCGCTCATCCGGAATATAAAATTGTCTCTGGTTATGCCAGCGTTATTCACCAGGATATCGACCTTGCCGAAATGTTCAAGACATGCCTTTAACATGGTCTCGATCTCAGCGGCGTTGGTTACGTCCATCTTCATGGCTATGGCATTTCCGCCGCGGGCCATGATCTCGTCCCTGACCTTCTCAGCTCCAGCCGGGTCTGTATTGCCGAGGGCCACCACACTGGCCCCCTGAGAGGCCATCTCAATGGCAATAGCCCTCCCAATTCCCTTGGAGGCACCGGTAACCACTGCTACCTTATTCATTAGCTTCATGTTGCATACAATCCTCCCTCAGGATCTCAAGTAGTGATTCTAAATATCCTGGGGCATCAAGGGCGACCATATGGACTTTTTGGGGCATCCGCCTCAAGAATCCGGTCAGGACCTTTCCGGGACCTACCTCGATGAAAGTGTCCATCCCACTTTCAATCATGAAGCTCATAACATGCTGAAATCTTATAGGCCTCTCCACCTGGCGCGCAAGATATCCCCTGATATCCTCCGGATCAGATAAAGGTTTCGCTTCTGTATCAGACACGAATGGCGTCTCAGGCCTCCCAACCGGGGTCTGGCGGAGGATGCGGGACAGCTCAGGCACTACTCCTGCCATGAGTCTAGAATGAAACGGGCCGCTCACTGCTAGAGGAATGGCCCTCCTTGCCCCGAGCTCCATGGCAACCTGGGTGGCAAAGTCCACGGCACGCTTCTCGCCAGATATCACGATCTGGCCGGGGCAGTTGAAATTGGCAGGATCAACTATCCCTATATGGCTCGCCCTCTCGCACGCGACACGGACTTTTTCCTCATCGAGGCCGAGGATGGCTGTCATGGCTCCCATTCCAGGCTCCACCGCCTGCTGCATCAGCTGTCCCCTCTGTCTCACCAGCCTCACAGCGTCCTGAAACTGTAAGGCGCCTGCCGCGACAAGCGCGCTATATGCTCCGAGACTGTGCCCCGCTGCCATGTCGGGCTTGATTCCATGCAAGGCGAGGAGCCTCAACATGGCCACACTCACTGTCAATATCGCAGGCTGCGCATTCTCTGTCAGCGTTAGTCTGTCCTCCGGGCCTTCAGATATGATCTGGGATAAAGGGAAGCCCAGAGCGGCGTCAGCCTCATCAAATGTCGATATGACCTCATGGCCGCTAGATCTGAGGAATTCCCCCATTCCCACGTACTGAGACCCCTGGCCGGGGAAGAGGAAGGCTATTCTATGCCCGGCGTTCATGCTTGCACCACCTTAATACGACAGATCCCCAGGTGAGTCCTGCACCAAATGCTGTAAGCAATACCATGTCTCCATCAGAGATAGCCCCCTCACGCGCTGCCTCGTCAAGGGCTATGGGTATGGAAGCCGCAGATGTATTTCCATACCTCTCTACGTTAGAATAGACCTTGTCTTTGACGCCGAGCCTCTCGGCCGCTATATCCATGAGCCTTCTGTTTGCCTGGTGAGGGATGAACAAGGATATATCATCAGGGGATAAACCAGCCTTTTCAATCGCCTGCTGAGAAGCATCCGCAAGGATCCTGACGGCAAATTTATATACCGGATTGCCTTCCATCTTCAAGTAATGAAGTCGCTCATCTACGGTCTTATGGGATGCCGGAAGCAGTGATCCTCCAGCTGGCAGCTTCAGCATTTCTCCATGACTTCCGTCCGCTCCAAGCACGGCAGAGATGAGCCCCGGTTCGCCTGATGCTGGGCGGAGAACGCAAGCTCCTGCCCCATCGCCGAATAAGACGCAGGTGTTTCGGTGAGTCCAGTCGACAATTCGAGAGAGGGTCTCTGCGCCTATTACCAGTACGGTGTCATAGAAACCCGAGCTTATGAATTGGGCGCCATTCACGAGGCCATATACAAACCCGGAACAGCCCGCTGAGATATCAAAGGCCGCGGCATTGATTGCCCCAAGCTTCCATTGAGTCAGGCATGAAGCGGATGGGAAGAACATATCAGGAGTCACTGTGGCAACGATTATAAGATCAACATCCCTGACGTCGACACCCGCATCCTCGAGGGCCCGCCTCCCGGCCTCCACCGCAAGATCAGAGGTCGTCATTCCCTCCGGAGCTATGCGACGCTCACGTATACCTGTCCTTTCGGTAATCCATTGGTCACTGGTATCCACCATTTTCTCCAAGTCGGCATTAGTAAGGACCTTGTCTGGCACAGCCATTCCAGTGCCTGCGATCTCAACCCCTCTCGCCACCGTCGAAGTCTTCTCGAAAATCACAGAGGCCATATTTACATCACCTGGTTCAGTATATATTGATGGATTTTGCTATTCTACTCTGCTTCTTTGATTTCACTCAACCCGTCTCGTATTTTCTCAATGATCTGTGCCTCCACCGAATCCCTGGCAACTCTGATGGAATTCTTGATGGCCCTAGCATTTGATCTACCATGCGCGATCACCACGACATTGTTCAGGCCAAGAAGCACCGCCCCCCCATACTCTGAATAATCCATCTTCCTCTTTATGCCCTTGAGGACGGGTAGGAGCAAGAGACCGCCAGCCTTGCCCCGGAGCCCGGTGGTTTCTATACCGTCCTTGATCATAGCCACGATGGCAGTCCCAAGGCCTTCCGCTAGTTTCAAAACGATGTTTCCTGTAAAACCGTCAGTCACGATGACATCTGCGCCGCCATGAGGGATATCTTTGCCCTCGATGTTCCCGATGAAATTGAGACTTGTTGCGGCGATGAGTTCCCGGGCCTCTCTCGTCAATTGGTTACCTTTTCCTTCTTCCTCACCATTGTTCAAAATCGCGACCCGCGGATGATCGATGCCCATGACCTTGTTCATGTATATACTTCCCATGATGGCGAATGACACCAGGTGATGCGGTCTGCAATCGACATTTGCCCCAGCGTCGATGAGGAAACAGCACCCGTCCACTGTTGGGAAAACCGTGCCAATGGCTGGTCGCTCTATCCCGGGGATACGCTTTATCCGGAGGAGCGCGCTTGCAAACGCAGCGCCGGTATTGCCTGCAGAGACCATGGCGGAAGCGCCGTTTCGCGCCACCAGGTCGCTTGCCACCATCACCGAAGAATCGCGATAATGCCTCAAAGATTCGGCCGGATGGTGTTCATCCATGGGAACAACCTGGGATGCATGGGCGATTTCTAATCCTTGAGAAGGAGCCCCTGATTTCTCTAATTCATACTCAAGCCTCTCCTTATCTCCTGTTAGCACAACTTCTACGCCTAGACTTTTCACAGCCTCGATGGCCCCACGAACAAGCTCTTGCGGAGCAAAATCTCCTCCCATGGCATCTAAAGCTATTTTCATTTAGAGCCCCTCCCGAGTGAACATGACAAAATCCCCTGAAAACACTTCTTCATTTCCCACTCTGGTTACAACATGGACTCTATGTCTACCATCTTCCTTTGACATTACTCGCGCGGTCGCGATAAGTCTGTCTCCTGCATATACAGGCTTTTTGAATCTGATGCTGGCTGAGCCCGTCAGGACCACCTCTGCATCCACGATGGCCACCGCCAGAGAGTTGGCCTGGGCAAAGATATGATGCCCTCGGACGATCCGGGTGCGTGTAAAACTCATCTCGGGAGTTGTATCGAGGATGGAAGTTCCTTCTTCCCCCAGCTTTACGCTGATGAGCTGGCCTATGACTTCACCGGCAGTGAGTGCCTTGACCTTTGAATATGCCTCATGAGCCAACCGTCTGATTCGTTCCCGGGCCTCAGGTATCCCCATCTCCAACCGATCGAGTCGTATCGTCTGCACGCTTACATCGAGCCTGGATGCCAGTTCAACATCAGTTATAAATGGATTTTGGGAGATCACATCCGCAAGGGCCTTCTGGCGCTCTATCTTCGATTTCCCTGCGAAAGATCCGGAAGAACCCACTCTGTCGCCCCCCAGGACGGAGTGCCAGCGGCGCAAGAATCACCTTTCGCCATGGCTGTCCGCCCACGATTATAGGACCAGCTATTAGGACCTGCTACTAACGGTAGTATATAGCATATGATGAGATTCCGCAACAGGAATGTCTACAAAAAATCGCTAGTTACGAATCTTTGGTCAGCCTGGAAGGAAAAGCGACCCGCTACTATACCGTTCTCAGGAGAGACTCTCGCAAAGCAAGACTTCTCCTGCCGGGAACTCGTATAGCGAGCGGGTCGCGGAAACGAACTTCTGGGCTGGAACAGCCGCTACCGGCCAGCTGCCGGCTCTTTCACCTTTATGACCTCCCGGCCATTATAAAATCCACATTCCGGGCACACCCTATGTGGTAGCTTCGGTGAATGACACTTTGGGCACTCAGCGAGCCTGGGGGCCTCCATTTTCCAGTTTGCACGCCGTTTGCGAGTTCTTGATTTGCCAAAACGTCCTTTGGGATTTGCCATAGTCGCACCTCCTCCTCGCCAAGCGCAAGGGTCATCCCTTTTGCTCTGGTGATCTTAGCTTCTTCAAAGCTTCTGCAAGTGGAGCCATCCTGAGATCCTGGGTAACGGGCTCACAATTGCATGGACCTTCGTTCAAATCCTTCCCACAGGTGGGGCATAATCCCTTGCAATCCTCTTTGCATATTACCTTCATGGGAATCGCTATACTCAAGGTTTCCTTAACGGCAGGCTCAATTTCAATGACTTCGTCATAGAAAGTCCTTATCTCAGGGTCATCTGACCACACATCTTCCGGCGCGCCATCTCCATATTCCTGTCCCTCATCTTCATGTCCCTTATCTGCTCCACGGGACGGAGGCTTGTGAATATGTCGATATTCCTCTTCAAATTCGGCCTCGATCGACAGGGCGACTTCCTTCAAGCACCTATCGCAAATCATGGGCACTATAGCATTCAATCTGCCATGTAAGACAACCAACTTACCGGTGTTAGTGGCCGTAACGTCGATCTCGACTGGTTCGTCAAGCTGCACTTCCCTGCCATTGGCAAATAATGAACCGATCCTCTCCCGCAGGGAAAATCGCTTGCTATTGCCCTTTTCTTTGAGAACATCCCGAACATCTAGTTCCATTCTAACACACCCTCAAAGCCACCGCGTCTAATTATAGAGGCAGCGGCACCCTATGTCAATCCGCAACTGCAATGCTGCAATGCCGCAACGCCATGGATGATTATTTGGCCGCCAAATATATCATCCTCTGATGCTCCGGGTCCACACGTCTCGATCCATGGGTCCTGCTGCCAAGGAAGTGGATACAGAAATGGCCATTTATGCCGTTTCCCTTTACCTCGCCATTTCCATGAGGCATTCCATTCATCGAGGCTGCAAGACGCCTGGATCCAAGATGCACGATGACGGCCCGTCTTTCCCAACTCCACCTGCCGCCAAAGGCCCTCTTCACTCTATTGGTATCCTCGGCCATGAGCGGCTCGCAATCGGCATGGAGATGACCACCGCGCCTTCTCATTGTAAATTGAAGCCCGGTTTCCACATCAGTAACCTTGAATACTCCCTGCAGGATCTTATTTGCCATCGTCCAGGGAATGATCTCGATCCCATGTTCTTTTCCCCTGGAAGAAACACCCTTTGAGGAAAGTGCGAGCTCTAGGGCCCTGTATGTGCTGGGCCCTACGACGCCATCAACGTAGAGTGAGCGTGACCTCTGGAATGCCTTTACGGCGCGTTCTGTGCCATTCCAGAAGTAACCATCCAAGGCGCCTCCATAGAAACCTAGCTTCTTGAGCTTGTCCTGTAGCTGCCTCACCGATTCGCCCCGCATGCCGATACGCAATAGCGGCGCGCTGGTGACGGGATCGGCCTTTGTCATCTCGCTGCCAGCCTGACTCACCGGGGATAAAAGGAACAGGAGCAGCAAAATGATATTTATGGTCAGCCGGCGACCCCCACGCAAGGCCAAGTTTGCCTCACCATCCTTTCGCCACGCAGAGGTCATGACTTCAGGGTTGAAACCTATGACCTCCGTAAGAACACCCAATGACAACTCATTCACCATCAGAATGCTTTTTCCTCCCTGCAAGTCTATCCAAAAACGTTAGCATATCATCGATTTTGGATACCTCGATCACCTTGACAGTGGTAGCCGCCATTCTCGCCTCCTCAGCGTTTTCTTTTGGCACAAAGAAGAATTCAGCTCCTGCCTTTTCTGCCGTCCTTATCTTTTGCTTCACCCCTGCAATCGGCCCTATTTTTCCATCGATATCAAGAGTCCCGGTCCCTGCCACGATGTGCCCCGAGGTCAGATCCCCCCGAGTGAGTTGGTCGAGCATTTCCAGGCAAAACATGGAACCGGCGGAAGACCCCCGTATATCTTTTGATCTTACTTCTATCTTTACCGGAAATTCGTATTCAATGTAAGGAGCTATCAGCACCCCGATAGCAGCTTTGCTTTTATCATCATGCCTGGGAATCGTCTTGATTCTGGTGGATATGACCTTGCCATCGCGAAGCAGTATGAGAGATACCTCATCTGAAACCTTGTGCCGCTGGATAGCTTCAATGGCCTCTTGCGCGGTCCTGACCGGCCTAAAATCCACTTCACGGATTACATCGCCAGGCCTCACTTTCCCATGGGCCGGACTACCCTCCATAAGATCTTCCACCATTACTTGAACAGACGTCTTTACCTCATAGCCCGCCTTCCTCAAAGCCACGGCCTCGGCTATCATTTGACTCTCTCTCATCAGGTTTTCCATTATCTTTAGATACTTCTCCATGGTTATGCCTGGAGGTATTTCCCTCGTCTTCGGCACGAAATCAACATAAGGTGACATGGCCGCAGCAATGATGGAGAAAATGGTTGCAGGCTCGCTGGATACTGAGGTCAGAAGGAACTTGCCGGTTGATTCCTTACACCCGGTTTCCACGGTCACCATATCCTTGAGGTCTACAGCAAGGCCAGGCATCACCACGAGAAAGTGCTGATAAAGGAATGCCTGTATCGACATGACGAGAACCAGTCCGGAGAGAAGAACCCCGAGAGCCTTCCTTTTCACAGGAATTACATCCTCCCTATTCCCTTCAAAATATCTGGAAGAGCCTTTCTGGCAGCCGCATCCCCCATACTGATCAAATCCTTAGCCATATCCAGTCTAGTGGGCCCTATTCCGGTCACGTCTATTGGGATAACCACGTCCGCCTCAACGATCCGGTTTTTCAGTATCTCCATTTCCATGATCTCGATTGCCGTAGCAATCACATCAAATATACTTCGCATCTTTTCCCTGGCTGCCCTGCCAAATACACTGGATGCGATCACCAGATCCGCTCCCATTTCCCTCACGACATTGATGGGCACACGATTCAGGACCGCCCCGTCTACCAGAAGCCTGTTCCCCAGGCGCAAAGGCACGGCGACTCCTGGAATGCTCACACTGGCCCTGATTGCGTCGGCCACGAGGCCTTCCTTTAATACCACTTCCTCGCCAGATTCAATATCCACAGCAACCGCCGCAAATGGGATGGATAGTTCGTCAAATCTCATATCGTGTGTGAGCAACCGGACAAACTCCCTTATTTTCTCGCCACTTACAAGTCCCATTCTTGGAACACATAAGTCGACAAGGAGATCCCACCTGATGCTGGTGGCAAGCTTCTCGATGGATTTGAGATCACGGGTGGCAGAATAGATGCCTCCAATGAGAGCGCCGGCGCTGGTGCCCGCTATGTAGTCTATGGGTATATCTGCCTCCTCCAGGACTTTGAGCACTCCTATGTGAGCCAATCCGCGGGCCGCGCCAGCGCTGAGGGCCAGACCCACCCTCGGCCTATCCATAGCCGGCCTGACATATTGCGACATCTCACTCCCCCCTCATGTAGAGGCTATTTCTATCTATTCGGCAGCGCAACCATAACGACGGTGGCGCCATGATGACGGTATGGGCACCTACTCAGAGCAGGCGCCCTATACCATTGATATGTCCAGTCTTTAGCGTTGCCAGATTTTAACCGAGTCGCGTCTGGTAATCGTAGACAATACGGGATATATGCGCTATATTGGAGAAACCCTCGTCAACGTCATATACACCCTGGGATAACACAGCCAGTATATATGGCCTATCAGTAAATACTATGCCCACATCATTCGCTACTCCGGAGATATCTCCCTCCTTGTGAGCAACGATGATATTCGGAGGAAGCTCACCAGGAAGACCCACATGGTATATTGGATGGGCCATATCGTCGAGCAGCCTGCTACCCTCGCGCGGGTGCTTTTCCGCGAATGCCAGCACGGCTTCGACATACTTTCCCATATCCTTGGCCGTCGTGATATTCTGACCGTCAGGATAGACGGTCTCTCCCCCGAGATCTTTCATGAACTCTATTATATTGTCCCGGCCCAGGTATCTCATCAGCATCCTGTTGGCGATATTGTCGCTTATGGTTATGGCAAGACTCGCCAGGGTCCTCAATGAATAGGTGTCACCATCCCTTGCGGCGAATTGAAGGATTCCTGCGCCGTCCTGATAGTCGAGCTCGCTATCATATGCGATTCTCGTGTCCCAATCCAGTTTCCCCTCTGCCACCAATTTGTTGAGATAAAGGACCACCGGCACTTTCACAGTGCTGGCGGCAGGAATCGGCTGATCGGCGTTGATCTCTATAGTGCGACCTGATTTCAGATCTTTGAAGTATACCCCATAGATAGCATCCCTGCTATTTGTATAAGATAACAGCTGCTGCCTCAATGCTTCATAGTCCGGAGACGATTCTCGAGCCCCGGCAGGCATCGGCTCATGACGAGACATAACTGCGGATGGTGGCTCAAGATGCTGGCGATCAGTATATATCTCGATTCCCGCTAATGCGAGCATCAGCGCTGAAATCGCGGCAGCAATTGCCATAAATTTCTTCAGAAATGACACGAATTTCCGCACCATCTCACCCCCTGTTATCACACTGCGCAAAACAAAACCCCAAGGAAAAGCCCCTGGGGCATTCTTGACGCCAGTTTGTTTTATTATAATCCACCCGGCGTGCCGCTGCCAATGAGAAAACTTGGAAATACATCCATTGCGGCATAGCCGTCCTACTCCAGAAATATACATAGTATCAGCATAGAGGAGGGATCTGTCTTGAGAAGACGCCTTGTGAGTGATCGTAAAACTGCATATCTTATGGCCGCAATTGGTCTTCTCGTAACGATTTCCATTATCATATATCCAGAGCCGGCATTCAAGGCATCCCTCGATGGCTTAAGGGTATGGTGGGAAATTGTATTTCCAGCCCTCATGCCGTTCTTCATAGCCGCCGAGGTGCTTATGGGGCTTGGGGTCGTTCACTTCATTGGAGCCCTGCTCGAACCCCTTATGAGACCCCTTTTCGACGTCCCTGGAGTCGGGGCATTTGCCATGGCAATGGGTCTAGCCTCTGGATATCCCATCGGAGCCCGTATCGCAGCCAGACTCAGGAGGGAAAACCTCTGCACACAGGTGGAGGCTGAAAGGCTCGTAGCCTTCACCAATACTGCCGATCCTGTCTTTATGGTCGGAGCCGTGGCTGTAGGCATGTTCCATTCGCCATCACTCGGAGGGATCATTGCAGGCGCTCACTATATATCGAGCATAATAATGGGTGTGATCATGCGTCTCCACGGACCAAATGTACAGGAACGACCGGCGTTCGTGAGGCCTTCCATGCGGCAGGGCTATTTCAAGAAAGCGTTTGATGATCTCTATAACGCCCGCAGAGCTGATGGCCGTCCTTTCGGTCAGCTTTTCGGAGATGCGGTGCGAGATTCTGTCACAACGCTCCTTGTAATTGGCGGCTTCATCATGATGTTTTCTGTGATCATCCAGGTGCTCACCGCTGCAAATATAATACAAATCGTTTCCAGGCCCGTCGCATGGCTGCTATCGAGCCTTGGGATGAGCCAGTCTCTGGCCCCGGCCCTCGTGAGCGGCATATTTGAGATAACGATAGGAACTGAATTGGCAAGCCGCGCCGAGTGTGCGATGACACTCAAGGTCATGGCGGCCTCAGCCATAATCGCGTGGAGCGGACTATCGGTGCTTGCGCAAGTCACGAGCATGACAAATGGTACAGATATTCGTATCAAGCCATATATAATCGCCAGGGTGCTCCATGCGCTCATCGCGGCCTTGATCACGCTGCTCCTCATGGGGCCTGCGGGGGCAACCATAGGAGGGGTTGTGGTTCCGGCCATCGTCGCCAACATCTCTGTACCAAGAATGAATATCCTTGCCAGGATGACATGGTCAAGCGCATACCTTGCCACGACCCTCGGCTACCTATTGATTGCCGCCCTTATCGTACAGATAGCCAGGACGGCCAGGATCTTCGGTTTCTGGGTAGTGCAAAAGACCAGGAAATGATCCGGAATATCCATTCCGCTCCCGGCAGTATCAGCGTATGGGCGATGTCGCCCCGGCATCCAGTTCGTCCTATGAGTAAGACTTACATTACTTGGCAGCAACCAACTTGGAATGATTTGCACCGCCTTGCGCTGACATTTCAGCCTTCGGCACAGGCGTCCCGGTCGACCCGGAAGCATTCCCTGAAGGCATCTCGCGCTTATTCAGTTCTTCTATGCCCTTTTCCACGACTTTTTGGGCGCGGGCCAAGCTCTCCAGCAGACTTTTGAGAGTGCTAGCGGCATAACTGTCGGCGCCCTTTCTTATTTCCTCCGCCTGGCTTCTGGCCTCAGTCACGATTTCCTGGGCATACTCTCTCGCCTTCTTGCCTATTTCGGAATCCTTAATAAGCTCTTGCATCCGCTGGCGAGCGGAACCCAAGAGTCTTTCGGCCTCCATCCGAGCATCGGTAAGGAGCCTGTCGCGATCCGCCAAAAGAGTCTGGGCGTCCTTGATAGCGTCAGGAAGTGCTATTCGAAGGTCATCCACAAGGTCAAGAAGCTGCTCAGCATCAACAATAACCTTGCTGGAAAGCGGTACCCTCTTAGACCTTTCGATCAAAGATTCGATAGCATCCAGAATCTCCATTATCTTTGCGCCGGTCATCTCAACACCCCCAGGATCTTCCCATGATCTTCATTGATTCTTCCGGAATTTCTCCCGGAGTCTGACTTCCACTGGCCTTGGAACAAGCCCACGTAGGCATCCGCCGAATCTCGCCAGGTCCTTGACTGCGCTTGAGCTGAGAAATGCATATTCATTATTGGTCATCATAAAGATAGTTTCTATAGAAGGCTCGAGTTTCCTGTTTATCGAGGCCATTTGAAACTCATAATCAAAATCAGATATAGCCCTGAGGCCCTTCAAAATCGCCTGTACACCCCTGCTTCGAGCGAAATTCACGAGAAGGCCATCAAATGATTCAATGGTGACCCTATCAAGATGACGCGTAACTTCTCTTAGCATGTCGGTGCGTTCCTCTACCGTAAACAAGGCCTGTTTGGCGGGATTTGTCAGGACCGCCACAATGATCTCGTCGAACATCTGATGACCTCTTTCAATGATGTCCAAGTGGCCACAAGTTACGGGATCAAAGCTACCCGGGTACACTACTCTAAACACCCAAGATCATCTCCCGATGGTTTCTACGTATAGTCCTATCTTGTCGTGCAAATCCTTCAGATTTCATCCTGGCGCAAATAGAATGACAACTGCGTGTCTCCATACCTCTCTGTGCGAGAGAACTTCAAATGAGCGGTTGAAGACGGAACCAAATCACGACTGCCATGCTCCAGCACAACAACTCCGCCGGCGCGCAGGATCCCGGCCTGATCTATCTGGCCCAGGATAGATGAATGAAGCCCCCGTCCATATGGCGGATCCGCAAAGATGATGTCGAATCGAACGCCTTTCTGACCTAATATCTGGCAAGCCCTCGCCGCATCATTTCGATACACTCTAGCCCTGTCGGAAAATCCACACAGCTCAAGGTTTTCACGAATAATCTCCACATGGCGCGCATCCAGCTCCACGAACACGACCTGGTTTGCACCCCGGCTCAAGGCCTCGATACCAACCCCACCTGCACCTGCAAAGAGATCAAGAAAGCGGGAATCGACCACAAGATCCCCGAGTATATTGAAAAGAGCCTCTTTCACACGGTCAATGGTAGGGCGGACACCACGCCCCGAAGGTGTTTTGAGCCTACGCCCCCTATCGCTTCCGGCGATGATCCTCACCATGTAACTTACCCCCAGTGGCAGGTTGGATCCCATTATTTACTATTAACAAAAAAGAATAAAATCAATTATGCCGAGCAAAATAACACTGAGAGAAGCGATGAGGAGGCGTGATCCTAGAGGCACATGCTCAGGAGAACCCTCCCCCATAAGCTCTTCCTCCGGTTTCTCCTCTCCCACGAGGTGGCGGCCATTGGGCCGTCATCTTTTTGTCTGGCAGATCCCCGGGACATCATCAACTATTGAAATTTTTCCGAAATCAGGCCCCTGCCTGCGGGAGCAGCGAGATAAAGCGTCGAAAAACTTCTCTACCAAGCCTCTCAAGACATCTTCCCGGGGAGAGCTCATCTATATCGATTTCAAGGGCGGCAGCCGCGGCACTCTCAAGAATGCTCAGATCCTTTGTAGAGATATCCACTCTGAGGTCGGGAATCCCGTGCTGTCTTACCCCAAATAACTCACCGGGTCCTCTGAGTCGCAGATCCTCCTCGGCTATCAGAAAGCCATCGGTGGTCCTCTGTATGGCCTGAAGTCTCTGCCTGGAGACCGGATTATCGGCTCTGGCTATCAATATGCAATATGATCTATGCGGGCCCCGCCCGACACGACCTCTCAATTGATGAAGCTCCGCGAGCCCAAATCGATCCGCATCTTCTATGACCATGACGGTGGCATTCGGGACATCGACTCCCACCTCGATGACAGTAGTAGAAATCAGGACATCCAGCTTCCCGTCACGAAATTGCCTCATCACTTCTTCTTTTTGGCGTCCTCCCATTTTGCCATGAAGCAGGCCTACCCGCATATCACGGAATACCCCTGCCTTGAGTCGTTCGGCCTCGGCCGTCGCGGCACGGGCATCCATATCCTCAGATTCCTCTATCAGTGGGCATACGATATATGCTTGTCTGCCAGAGGCCACCTGCCCGCGGATGAAATCATAGACTTTAGATCTCCCGGAGGGTTTCACCCAATGGGTTTCGATGGGTGTCCTGCCGGGAGGCAGTTCGTCTATTATGGAGATGTCAAGGTCCCCATAGACGACGAGCGCCAGGGTCCTTGGAATGGGCGTGGCAGACATGACCAACACATGAGGGTTTTCGCCCTTGGAAGCCAACATGATCCTCTGGTTGACCCCAAAACGGTGCTGCTCATCGGTGACAACCAGTCCCAGGCGCTTGAACGTCACATCATCCTGTATGAGGGCATGCGTTCCAATTACGACCTGAGATGCGCCTGAGCCTATCTCTGCAAGAGACAGATTCCTTTCCCTGGCGGACAATCCCCCAGTCAAGGAAATGATGGAGATCCCCAGTGGCTGTAACAGTCGCTCTAGCGATCTACGGTGTTGCTCGGCCAAGATCTCGGTGGGCGCCATGAGCGCGGCCTGATATCCGCTTTCTACCGCCTTGACGATGGCAAAAGCTGCGACTATGGTCTTCCCTGACCCTACATCTCCCTGAATGAGCCGCGACATGGGAACATCCCTCTCCATGTCGTCGCGAATCTCACCGATGACGCGCTCCTGAGCCCGAGTAAGATTGAATGGCAAGAGTCCCCTGAACCTTCTGACAAGATCTCCGTCCGAAATACAGGGCATCCCGCTACCAGGAACCCTGTATTGGGATCTTCGCAGCCGCAGGGCCAGTCGCAGCAGAAATAGCTCCTCAAAAGCCAGCCTGCGTCTTGCCTCTTCGGCACAATCCAAATTCCTTGGGAAATGAACGTTTGCAAAAGACCAGTGTCTCTCTGGCAATCCATGACGCGCCAGGATCTCGATCGGGATCACTTCATCGAGCTCATCGCTGTAAGACTTAAGGGTATTTGAGACGATCTTGCGCATCGTCCTTTGCCCGAGCCCGCGGGTCAGGCCATATATAGGCACCACCCTGCCAGTAGAAAGGAGTTCGTCCTCTGCAGATACTTTGGTAGGACCTGCCTTCTGTTCATCCCTTCGAGCGCCATGTATTTCTTCAAAATCAGGGTTCACCATGGCCAAGCGACCATATGAATGCTGGACGACGCCGCTGACATAGACCAGAGCGCCCTTTGAGGGCGCCATGCTGAACCTTGGGCGCATCTTAGCATTCCTTGTTCTCATGAAGAATACGATATCTATCGTTCCAGTGTCATCCCGTACTCGGGCGATATTGAGCCAGAGACGGCGGTCCCGGGCGCTTTGCTTTACTTCCACTGATATCACTTCGCCCATCACGGTCACCGTTTCCCCGGCGATCACCTGTTCAATGGGCTTTATGGTGGAGAAATCTACGTAACGTCTCGGGAGATACCACAAAATGTCATCCACTGTCTCGATCCCAAGCGCCATAAAACTGGAAGCCCTGGCTTGTCCAACTCCACGCACTGAAGAGATAGGATCATCGAGATGCGAACGGATGCCAGAAGAGCCAAACAATTTTCGGCCGATGTCATTCAGCTGAAATGATGTAGAAATAGAGTGGTTGGCCGCCATATTGGACTTCAATTTCGCAGTTGGGATACTCCTCCTGGATCCGTTCGGCAAGCTTGCTGGCCTCCTCTTGAGTCATCTTTTCCCCATAATAGATCGTCACAAGTTCGGTATCCTCAGTTATGATTTCCCTGACCAAATCAAGTGCAACCTTCTGGCGATCCTTTCCTACCGCCTTCAAGTCCCCGTCCGCCAACCCGATTATATCATTTTCCTCAATGGTGAACCCATTAACGGCGGAGTTCCTGACAGCGTAGGTGACTTCCCCTGTCCTGACACCTGCAATCTGTCTCTCCATTTTTACCCTGGCAGACTCAAGGTCCGCATCTGGTCCAACGGCGAGGAGCGCCGCAATCCCCTGGGGAATGGTCTTCGTAGGGACGACCAGGATTTCCTTTTCGGAAACGTTCCTTGCCTGCTCTGCAGTAAGGATCACGTTCGAGTTGTTGGGCAGCACGATAACGCGCCTGGAAGGAGCCTTTTCGGCAGCCTTGACTATATCCTCGATGCTCGGATTCATAGTCTGACCGCCCTCGATCACTTCGTCCGCCCCAAGGCTTCTCAAGATCTCCCGCAGCCCTTCGCCAAACGCTACGGCCACTATGGCAAATCTTTTCTCAGCCTCCGGGGCCTCAGCTTTTGTCTCTCGGGCTTTTTCCGAGACTTCCTTATTCTGGAGCACCATGTTGTTGATCTGTATCTCGGTCAGATCTCCGAGCCCGACACAGTATTGCAGCACGATCCCCGGATCATTCGTATGGACATGAACCTTGGCCACATCTTGAGTTCCAACCACAAGGAGACAGTCTCCATAAGCGGCAAGGTCCTGCCGCATATTATCGAGAGGCAGTCCACGCCCCTTTAGTATGAATTCTGTGCAATACTTGTAATTCAGTGTCTCTGGGTGAGCCCTGGCTGCAAGCTCCTGAGCTGGAGCGCGCGATCCCTCCTGAATTACGATTGGGGTCTGGGCATACCGCCCCATGCGCTGAGGCTCGCTTTTCGTCTGACCCCTTTTCCGTGGCATGGCAACGACATGCTCCCTTGCGCCATCGAGTGACTGATAGACTCCGGTAAGACCCGCGATGGCTCCCTCGAGGAAGATCACCAGGCCCTTGCCTCCGGCGTCCACAACCCCGGCCTCCTTGAGTATTGGTAGGAGTTCGGGTGTTCTATTCAGGGCCTCCTGGGCTGACTTAAGCGCGGCTTTCGCCACCTCACATATGTCTTTGGTGCCGAGGCTGGCTAAATATGCGCCCCTGGCAGCTTCTTTGGCCACAGTCAGCATGGTCCCTTCCACAGGTTTCATGACAGCCTTGTATGCAACCCTGGCAGCCTCTTGAAGGGCTCTTGCCAGATCCTGAGCCGTCATCACATCCTGATCTTTGAGAGAGCTGGAAAAACCGCGAAACAACTGGGAGAAGATCACGCCTGAGTTCCCTCGCGCTCCCATGAGTGAACCGGTAGAAGCAGCCTCCGAGACTTCGGCCACCCTTGGCATCCTGTCCTCCAGCGCCTGTACCTCCTTGACCGCCGCCGTCAACGTCAGGTACATATTCTTACCCGTATCCCCATCAGGCACAGGAAATACATTCAGTTCATCCACGATGCCGGCATTCTTGCCCAACCAATCTGTGCCGGACAAAATCGCCTTCGCTAGATCCATCCCGGTAAGGTATTCAGAATTCAAGCAAGGAACCTCCCTATCGGCAGGTCTAACCCTTTTTCTGTCCAACTGACCCCACCCTCACTCCCTGCACAATGACATCTACCCGCCGCACCTTGAGCCCCGTCATGCTTTCCACCACGTAGCAGACCTTGCTCATGGCATTGTTGGCGACCTCAGGAATCTTGACGCCATATTCGACGATAACATAGAGGCTTATAGCAACCTCATTCCCATCGAGCTTTACCTCAACACCTCGACCCAGATTGTCTCTACCTAGAAGCTCCGCAATCCCATCCTGGAGATTTCTTGAAGCCATGCCCACCAGGCCATAACATTCAGTTGCTGCCATGCCAGCAATGGCGGCTATGACCTCATCGGAGATGTTTATCTGACCGAGTTCTGTGCTCATTTCCTTGCCCATGCCGTATCCCTCCGCCCTCGTGCAACGAAACTATTCGCCGCCTGCCGCGCATTTCCTCTTGGGAGTTGTCCCGGACAATGTCCGAGCCACCACGAAATGGAAAGCTGATTCCCTCAAAAGCTTCTTGCTCCTTAAATAGATTATATTCATTTGGCGTAAAAGGCAAGACATACTCATTTCCTCGCACAGAGACGCGTGAAGGAGGCGATGATGGCTGATGATGAAAGTGGAAATCCCGGCAAAGATGCGGCGAAAATGCTAAGGATTGCGGTTGCGCTACGCTGGGGCGTGTGATAGAATAAGCGTGTCATTTTGCATGATCAAGCGTACATGATAAGGAGGCCGTTAAATGCCCCAGATTTGCTATATTTGTGGTAAGCATTCACAGACAGGGAATAAAGTCAGCCACTCAAACATCAAGACTAAGCGGCAATGGCGCCCGAATATCCGCCGTGTAAAGGCGGTTGTCGACGGAACCGTGAGACATATCAGGGTATGCGCTAAATGCCTCAAGGCGGGAAAAGTAAAGAGGGCGATCTGAAAGCCTAGGCGACAAGTTCCAAAGAGGATTTAGAGAGGAAATTCAGAGCGCCGGCGCACTGTCCGGCGCTTGTGAATGCAGATGGGTTTTGACTACATGATCGCCTGAGTGCCATTATCCAGGGTGGTATTGTCCTCCATGGGTTCTTCTACCAGCGTGTTGTCTTGGTTCACGCTTTCCTCACGTTTATCCGGAAGCAACTCTGGTATCGTCAATATTCCTGAAATCGCACCCAGGAGAATGAAATTTTCCATCTGTTGTTTGATTAACCCCATTACCTCATTTTGCAGTACTCGGGTGTCGATTTCTTTCTGACCTGTCGCCTGGAGCTGCTGATTGGCGATCTCCAAGAATGTATCGATCAACTGCTGGGCCCTGGGTCTCATAAACGGCCTCAGGGCCGCGATCAGATTGAGTTCATCCTCGGTAATGGTACGAGGCCCTGCCATCTTGCCATCCCCCCTCGTATCTCTGAGTATCATCCTCTTTTCCACTGCTTGCGCCAGTCTAGGGGACTATCTCGGCTGGCTTCCCTTGCTTCACCAGAATGAGTCTCGGCTTTTTGCGGACTTTTGGTCTGGTCCCCTTCGGTCGCTGGCTGGGGGCTTTTGGATTGATCCCCTTCAGAGATGGATTTCTCGACGGCGGTTTTCTCGGGAGGCGATTTCCCAGCCGCAGGCTTGCTCAGGCTGGTGAGTTTCCTCTGCCCCGCGCCCGACATCTGATTTGCCAGCAAACTTGCCATAGTCTGTATCATCGCCGGCGACACCTTGTCACCCAAACCCAACTGGCCGGCAAGGTTCGAGATGATCGAAATCAGATCTGGCGCCGTACCTTCATGCGACGAGACCATATGAGAAGTCCCTGGCGCATCCACCGCTTTGTCATCAGCATCATGAGCCAACTCGGGGACACATCCCAGATTGGCGGGACGCCTTGATCTTATGAGATCCACTATCCCAAGCAGGTTGAGGAGACTCAGCATTTCCAGAAGTTCGTCTCCGGTGAGAGCTGACTGTCCACGGGACAGGACCAACTCCCTCAAAATGGAGAATAGACGATAATCATCATCGGCCATCCCACCTTACCTCCTTGCCATTCATGGGGTCTCATTCGGTGGGCCGCCCATGGCGTTGAATACCTCTGAGACAGCAAGTCCCCTAGATTTGCCAATGGCCTCATTGATAGCCTGCAATAGAAGTTTGCGAAGCATCGGCAGATTTTCTGAGCTCAGAAGCTTCCCATCGACGACAATGTCGGATACCTCACCAAATCCATTTGCAGTGACCTTTACCAGACCACCACCAGCCACACCTTCAACTGTTTTAGCTTTGAGACCGGCTTGAATATCCTGAGCCTTGCCCTGGATATTTTGCAAGCCATCTAGAAACTTACTGAAGTCCTGCCCCATAAAGACCCTCCTCTCATGCACATTAAGAGTATATTCAGGTGCCATCGCCTTAGTTCCAGGATGTTTCATATCCTGCACAACCCAGTAACATTTGAGGATGAACCACCATACTATGTAAGCGAAGGCGAGGTTGCGAGGAATCGTGACCTGCATAAATGAGCATACATAAACGCCGCTCGATTCTGTAGAAAGGAGGAGACGATATGAAACCGCTCAATCCCGATTTCTTCTGGCTGATAATAATCATCCTGTTGTTGTTCTTCTTCTTTTTCTTCCTGGTTCCCCTTGATGTGAAAAAGACTGAGCCTGCTGACGAAAAGGAATAATGACCTGTCTCGTGACCCAAAGTCTAGTTTCGATTATCTCTCGCAGGAGGAAGGATCATGGAAACCAAAGGGATAATCTTCTGGTCCTGGATAATCTGGGTGGCAGTCCTGGTGATCTTGCTTCTGATAATCTTCTAGGGGAGAGTCCATGGGAGTCCCAAAACCCGTTTCTCGGTCCATTGCCCGCGGCCCCTTCATGGCGCGGGCAATCCCATATGTACCACGAATCGTCTTACGATGGACATGTTATAGCATATACTATACAATGTTTTTGAAATCTCCGCAGGTCGCGAATGAATAAAATCACCTGCTCTGCCGGACCTTATAACATAGAATGAGGTGAGCAGGACATCCAATGAGTGAATTGAGAGCGGATCCTATTTCAAGATGCTGGACCATCATCGCAAAAGAGAGAGGAAAACGGCCCCACGACTTCAAAGTTGAAAGGGAAGTCCGGCAAGGGGGGTCGAGGGTATGCCCATTTTGTGAGGGGAATGAAGGCATGACCCCGCCCGAAGTATTAGCCCTGGGACGAAATACCGACCTGAGGGATAGTCCTGGATGGTCAGTGAGGGTCGTCCCCAATAAATTCCCTGCTGTCTCGCCCAATGAGGAGGATTCCCCAGTCGCCATGGATGGACTCCTGCGTCACATGCCCGGAGTGGGAGCCCATGAGGTTTTAATAGAATCTCCCGACCACGACGCCACATGGGGAAGCTACAGCGATGGACAGCTTGAAGATATCTTTCGCGCGGTGCTCCTTCGCATGAAAGAGCTTAGGAAAGATGGACGGTTCAGATATTTTCAATTTTTCAAGAACTCCGGACGGATTGCCGGGGCATCACTTGAGCACGCCCACAGCCAGATAATAGTAACACCTATAATTCCTGTGGCGGTGCGTGATGAACTCAACACAGCACATGAATATTACGAGGCGACGGGTGAGTGCTTATTCTGCGCGATAATTCGAAAGGAAAGGCAGGAAGGCACGAGAGTCGTTGATCAGAATTCAAGTTTTGTGGCATTCTGTCCATATGCTTCACGTTTCCCTTATGAGATCCAGATCTTCCCCATCCTACACAGCCACGATTTTGAAGCCTTGTATGATGATCCTTCGGGGCTAGCCGGGCTCTCAAAGCTGCTCAAGGGGGTAATGGCAAAGCTGGAGGATGCCTTTGAATTTCTTCCCTATAATCTCCTGCTCCATACCGCGCCTTGGGAGCCAGGGTATGGGGAAACCTATCACTGGCATATCGAGATCTTGCCTAGGCTCACTATCATAGCGGGATTTGAGCTTGGAACCGGATTTTATATCAACCCTACGGCTCCGGAGCTTGCAGCCGAGGAACTGAGATATGATCTGGTTTCTGCTGTCCGCTCAAGGGAGGAACTATAGTGGATATCGACAGGAAACAGGAATTCGACGATACATTCAAGATTCTGATAGCATCTTCCGAAATCGCGCCTTTCGCGAAGACAGGTGGTCTCGCAGATGTAGCCGGTTCCCTGCCCAAAGCCCTCGCCATCCATGGAAATGACGTCAGGCTGGTAATGCCGCGCTATAGGGGGATCACTGATGTCTCCACATTGGCCGATCTCCCGGTATGGATCGGATGGAGAAAAGAGACTGCCATAATCAGGCAATCATTTATCCGGGCCAAATTGGATGACATCGAGAAAATGATCCCGGTATATTTCATCGACAATTACCAGTATTTCGATCGGGATAACCTGTATGGCTATTTTGATGAAAGCGAGCGCTTCGCGTTTTTCTCTAAAGCGATCCTAGAAATGTTGAAGGTCATCAATTTCTGCCCCGACATCATTCATCTCAACGATTGGCAAACGGGCCCCGTAGCCTTTTTACTCAAGGAACATTATTCACAAGATCCTTTCTATAGGCAGATCTCTACTGTTTTCACCATCCACAACCTTCAGTACCAGGGCAATTTCCCTCGCGAATGCCTGCAACTCCTAGACGTGGGGGATGAATACTATACCCCTGAGCTTCTCGAGTTCTATGGAAATATAAGCTATATGAAGGCAGGCTTACTATATTCCACCCTAATAAACACTGTCAGCAAAACTTATGCAAAAGAAATTCAGATGCCGGAATTCGGATACGGAATGGATGGTGTATTGCGAAAACGACAGCAGGATCTCTTCGGCATCTTAAATGGGATCAACTACCATGAATTCAATCCTGAGACCGACCCAAGGATATACAAGAATTACAGCCTGGAAGACCTAAATGGTAAACGCCAGAACAAATATGAATTGCAGAGGGAGGTAGGACTCCCGACAGCAGATGTGCCGGTCATCGGAATGGTGTCACGTCTTGTAGCGCAAAAAGGCTTTGACCTGCTGGACGAAGTGATAGACGAACTCCTCGGCATGAATCTACAGATGGTGATCCTCGGGAAAGGCGAAGACAGGTATGAGGAACTCATTCTTTCATTGAAGAAGCGCAATCCTGAGAAGGTTGCCGCCGTAGTAGGCTTCAATTCGGCTCTCGCCCAGAGGATCTATGCTGGTTCAGATATGTTCTTGATGCCTTCACAATTTGAACCATGCGGCCTGGGCCAGCTGATAAGCCTGAGATATGGAACCATTCCTATAGTACGAGCCACAGGTGGACTCGCAGACACGGTACATAACTATGAACCCGAACGCGGCATCGGAAATGGCTTCAGTTTCGTGGAGTATAAAGGCGAAGCATTAATAGACGCAGTGAAGAGGGCCCTTGCGATCTATCGAGACCGGGCAACATGGGAAAGACTGGTCCGCCATGCCATGGAATCTGATTTCTCGTGGAACAAGTCAGCGGTAGAATATATGGCTCTTTATGGGCTTGCCAGAAACCGACTGAAAACCCTGGCCATAACATAGTGCCCCGCGCGATGGCGAAGGTGGGGCCCTTTCTACGGCCCCCCGCTCCGCGGGGTCATGGGCGGACTCTTTGATCTAGGATCTAAGGCCATGAAGGATTGTAATATCCCGGTGCCTGGAAAGGTCGATCTCTATTACCCCAGCACATCTTCCTGATCGGCCTTCTGGACCCTCATGATGGGATTTGCCCGAAGGAGCGTCACGCAGGATCCTTACTACCGGCCGCTCCAGGTTGTCTCCATTTATGTCCACGACAACGGCAGTATCGCCAGTTGAGAGGCTGACCAGGGTACCTATGGGATACGGAGGTATATAGGAGAAAAGCATCTGAACCAGCCGGGCATCAAATGTCTTTCCCGCCTCCTTTTTGAGAAATTGCAGTGCCTCTGATGGCAGATAGGCTCTTCGGTAAATCCTGTCAGATGTCAGCGCGTCATATACATCAACGACTGCGGCTACTCGCGAGAATTCCTGGATCGACTCGAGTGTGAGCCGCCGGGGATACCCGGAACCATCGCATCTCTCATGGTGCTGAAGGCAAATTGCCCTCGAGACGGCACATACCTCATCATCCTCAGACAGAATCTCAAATCCCAGCTCAGGGTGAGCCTTCACCTGCTGAAACTCCCATGGGTCGAGGGCTCCAGCCTTGTTGAGAATATCCTTCGAGATTCTCATCTTCCCTATATCATGCATCAAGAGACCGATGCCGAGGTTGCGAAGCTTGGCATCACTATAGTCAAGCCCTATGCCCAATATCATCCCCAGGACGGCACAGTTTACTGAATGCTCATATGTATAGTTATCATAGGATTTGAGGCTTATTATGGATACGATGGTCCTCATCCGTGATCTGAGCTCATCAATTATGGCGCCGACTATATCGTAGACCTCCGAATGGATCACATGCCTACGAGACGAGAACTTGGCACTTGCAGCTTTGTCGAGTATCTCTCTGGTCACGTTGATTGCTCGCGCCCTGATCTCATCACTGATGACATCCCTCGAATCTACATCATAGGTCGCGTCATCTTCCACATAAATCATCATTATCCCGCGAGCCATAAGACGATCGATATATCCGCTGGTGAGTTCGACGCCCCTGGCAAGCCATTTCTGCCCATCAGGTCCATGTATTGGCCTTGCCAGGCGCATCCCTGGTGTGACTCTATCTAGGGACATAAGCCTCATCTCTTACCGCCTCCGCTGCCGCCACCACCACAACATCTGAGGTTTCTTTTTTTGCATCGAAAATTCCTGCTGATATATGCCGAATTATATAAGTTCTTATTCCTATATAGCGGAAAATATCGAAATTAGACTGCTACCCTCTTCCACTTTCCAGCTTTGAACCGGGCATAGATTATGGCAGAACGGGCCAACTGATCCATCGCCATGGCCATCCAAGCTCCCAATAGCTCAAGGTTGAGGACTACAGCGAAAAAGTAGCCCAATGCCACCCTGACCACCCAAATGCCAATGAATGTCGAATATAATGGCCATTTGGTGTCCCCTGCGCCCCTGAGCCCTCCCGCCAGTATAAATTGCGTGGACTGTGCAGGCTGCACCAGGGCCAAGATCTTGAGGACCATGGCAGACCTGGAGATCACGGCCGGGTCACTGGTGTAGAGAGAGGCTATCTGCCTGCTGAAGAATATAAAAATAAGCGCGGTGCACCCTGACACGATCATGCCCAGCCTCCTGGCCTCCATGGCTCCCTTCTCTGCCAGGGCCGTTTTCTTCGCTCCCAGTCCCTGACCTACCAGGGTGGTTGCGGCTATGCTGAAAGCCTGGCCCGGCGTGAAGGATAGAGACTGGATATTCATTCCGATCTGGTGAGCGGCAAAGACCACGGTTCCGAAGCTCGACACTACCCTAACAAAGACAAGCTGACCGCCGCGTAATATGAACTGCTCTATCGCCGCAGGCACCCCGACCCGCAGAATCCTCTTTATAAGAGGAAAATCCGGCCTATAAGAATCTTTCAGCGACAAGTGCAGGATGAAATGTCCAGAATATATAACCCTGAGAACCATTATGCAGGCCACAAACCTGGAGAAGCTCGTCGCTATGGCAGCGCCTGCGACTCCAAGACGAGGAAATCCGAAATTGCCATATATCAACAGGTAATTCCCTATTATATTGACGATGTTCGCTGTCACATTCACCTTCATGGGGGTCTTGGTATCACCAGCACCTCTAAGGGCTGCAGAGATTGCCATTGTGATGGTTGCGAATATCATCCCTGCGGAGACTATTTGCATATATGATGTGCCAAGGGGGATCACTTCCTCCTCCGCGCCCATCAACACTATCACAGAGTGGGATATCAATATTCCCAGAAGACTTGTCATGAGCCCCATAACGATGGTAACTGTGAGCGTCTGTCTCGTGGCATTGCACGCAGTAGCTCGATCCCTCGCCCCTATAGACCGCGCCACAATGGCTGTAGTCCCAACGTTGAGGGCCATGAAGGCCGCCTGTATAAAAAACATGGGTTGGTTGGTGAGACCTACGGCAGCTATAGCAGCCGGTCCCTGACTCCCCATGCGCCCGACCATGATCATGTCTGCCATCCCGATAAGAGACATAAGAAACATTTCCACAAGGGCGGGTCCGGAGAGCGCTATGACTCTCCGTCTGAGGTCAGATGTGATTTCAGCAGTCCCAGGGGAAATAGGCGCCCCAACAGCGTGCCCAGATTTGGTTTCCGCAACTCTATCAGCCCTATCGGACCTATTTATAGATAATCCTGTAGATAACCCGGTCCCCGGTGAGGCCACCGTTTCTGATGACGAATCATAACTTGCATCCTGCGCCATTATGCCTACTCCTTTTTTGAATCCTTATCAGGTGAGAACATTATTTCGTGGAGTTTCTCAAGGCTTCGAACGAGCTGAACGCGCTCTGCGGATGACAGGTGAACTAGAACGCTCGATAGATAGATGTGTCTTCTCGCCAAGACCTCCTCCAGCAGTCGTCTGCCCTTATCCCTTATCCTGATCCTTACCACTCTGCGATCGAGAGGATCTCTGATCCTCTCAACCAACTCGGTTGCCTCCATCCTGTCGACAAGGTCCGTAATAGTGCTAGGGGCCAGATACATGCTCTCGCATAGTTCGCCCATGGATAGGGCCCCGTCCTTGAGGGCCAGGAGAGCATGAAACTGAGGAGGGGTGACTCCATAATCCGAGAGCGCCTCTTTGCCCTTCTTTCGAACCATCAGGCTGATTTCGCGAAGCAGAGTATCGACGTGAGCCACGGACTCCGAGGAAAGATCATCTTGTATCCCCGCTTCCCATTCCATTCAAATGCCTCCTTCAATACCTTCATGGCAAACGATGCAATCTCGGAAGGGTTGCCTCAGAAGGGTTTCATTCAAAGAAGGGGTATATTATTTCGTAATACGAAATTATCTGGGTACGAAATATTTTACTCCCATAAGAATCATAAGTCAAGGATTATCAAGGCATTCTCGGAGAATCATGGAGTCTTTTTGGAGAATTTCTGGAGAAGTGCTATAGCGCCATAACGACGCCATCAGCCAGGTGAAGTAGGTGAAGGCCGCAGCGCACGGCTCAGAGTCTCTTTTCGATGATTCCTCCGCCGAGCACAACATCGCCCGAATATAGGACAGCGGACTGGCCGGCTGTAACTGACCGTTGAGGTTCCTCAAAGGTGACTTTTATCCGATGTGTATGATGCCCTTCAGAATCCCGATTGCCACTATCCGCCGGGAGGTCGGCATATGGGGATACGATGGCCCAAACAGGCTCCGCGGTATAGCGGATTTTGACCTCTGCGCGGAGTGGCGCATTGAGCTCGGAAATAGCTATCCAGTTGACCTGGGTGGCAATGAGCCCCTCAGAAAACGCCTCTCGAACCGTGCCCACGATAAGTGTATTTGTAGCAGCGTCGATGTCAATCACGTAAAGAGGCTCACTGGCAGTAATACCAAGGCCTTTACGCTGGCCTATCGTGTAAAACCCGATACCGCGATGAATGCCGAGCACCTTTCCGCTCGAGTCCACAATCCGCCCCGGCCTTGCGACTCCTGGAGAATAAGTCTCGAGAAATCTCCTGTAGTCATCATCAGGGATGAAGCAGATTTCCTGGCTTTCGGATTTTCTCGCCACCCAGTCAAATCCAAGCTCCGCAGCTAACCTGCGGGTCCTGTCCTTGGTGAAATCTCCCAACGGCATGAGGGTGGATGCCAGCTGCTCCTGTGAGAGACCATAGAGGACATAAGTCTGGTCTTTTCGCCGATCTTCGGCCCTTTTCAGCAAATACCTTCCCCTATTCTCATCATACCTTATCCGCGCATAGTGACCAGTGGCAATATAATCGGCCCCCAATTCCCTAGCCCTCATTAACAAAAGCCCGAATTTCATCTCCTCGTTGCATCGTATGCATGGGTTTGGAGTCCGTCCCCTCTCGTACTCAGAGGCAAAGTATCTGACGACCCTCTTCTCGAATTCCTCTTCGAAATTGAGCACATAGAAAGGAATGCCGAGCCTGGCCGCCACCCGTCTCGCGTCCTCCACTGCGGCCAACGAACAGCAACTTCTCTCGGTATTCTCCTGTTCAGCTCCTGGTTCGGCCCATAGCCTCATTGTCACGCCTATGACGTCATATCCTTGCCTCACAAGAAGCGCGGCGGCTAGGGAACTATCGACCCCTCCGCTCATGGCGACAACGACTTTTTTCTTGCTCTTTCCCATCTCTTCTATTGGTTCGATGGTGCCGACTTCATTATTGGAATGCATTATTGAGATTAAGATAGTCTCCTTTCTACACCTCTTTTCGGGCTTCCCTCGATGTGCGGAGCAACCTTTCCTTGATAGCCATCTCTGAACTATTCTCCTGAGGCTCATAATATATCTTACCCACAAGATTGTCGGGAAGATACTGCTGGGGGACATAATGGCCGGGATAATCGTGGGGGTAGAGATACCCCTTACCATGGCCAAGTCTGGCGGCCCCTTTATATGATGAATCCCTGAGATGAATGGGCACTGGTTCGAGACGTTGATTTCTCACGTCGGCCTGAGCCTTTTCTATGGCAAGATAAGCGGAATTGCTCTTTGGAGCTGAGGCGAGGTATATGGTGGCCATCGCCAGTGGTATCCTTGCCTCTGGCCACCCAACGAAATCAGCAGCATTGGCCGCCGCCATCGCGATGACCAGAGCCTGCGGGTCAGCAAGACCAATGTCTTCGGCGGCCGAAATGACAAGCCTCCGCGCCACGAACCTGGGATCTTCCCCCGCCTCGATCATCCTGGCTAACCAGTAAATGGCCGCGTCGGGATCTCCCCCTCTGATGCTCTTGATGAATGCAGAAGCTGTATCATAATGGGCATCTCCGGCTCGATCATAGATGATCGATCTTCGCTGCACGGCATCTTGTATTATCTCAATGGTCAACTTTCTTACCCCGTCCGCGTCAGGTATCGCCGTATTGGCCGCTAATTCCAGAGCATTCAAGGCCACCCTCGCGTCTCCGTTTGCCACCTGGGCCATATAGATAAGCGTTTCATCGTCGACACTGATCTTCATGCCACCGAGACCACGCTCTGGATCCTCCAGCGCAATTCTGAGGATCTTCAATACCTCGTCATCAGTCAGTTGCCTCAACTGGATGATACGCGAACGCGAGACGAGAGGAGGATTTACCTCAAAGAAAGGATTTTCGGTAGTGGCGCCGATGAGGATCACGGTCCCATCCTCCACTGCGGGCAGGAGGGCATCCTGCTGAGATTTGTTGAATCTGTGGATCTCATCTATGAACAGAATTGTGCGCCTTCCAAGAGCCGACTTGAATTTGCCTGCGGTCTCCACGACTCGCCTGATATCTGCGACCCCAGCCGTCACCGCGTTGATCTGTATGAATTCACACCTGGTGGTATTGGCAATGACTCTCGCGAGAGTAGTCTTACCGCAACCTGGGGGCCCGTAGAGGATGAGGGAAGACAGCCTGTCCTGCTCAATGGCGCGGCGAAGAGGTTTTCCGTCGCCGATGACATGTTCCTGACCTATAAATTCGTCGAGAGTCCTTGGACGCAACCTTGCAGCGAGCGGGAGATCAAGATTCTGCCTGGGCTTGCTAACGGTGGCCTCACTTCCATGCTCACCCTTTATAGAGGACTTTCCTCCATCGCTCTCATCTAGAAAGGGGCCACTTCCGTCAAATAGGCTGCGATTCAATTTGATCACCACCTGGCAGGTCCCTCCCCAGGAGGTCTCTCACGACCACCGATGCAAGCACCATTCCTGCCACCGGAGGGACAAATGAAATACTCCCCGGGGTCCTTCCTACAACCTTGAGTGGCTGCTCAGCGGAAAGCACCACTTTAACGCCTGAAAGGATACCTGCCTTCCTCAAGAGGGATCTCACGGCCCTGGCCAGGGGACATGTGTGGGTGTCGGAAATATCTACTACACGAAACTTTGTGGGATCAAACCGATTTCCCGTCCCCATGGCCGAAACAACCGGCACATCCCTATCCCTGCACGCTTTGATTATAGCGACTTTGGCATTCACGTCATCAATAGCATCTACCACATAATCAATCTTCTGCTCCAGGAATTCATGGATATTATCACATGATACTTTGCTGCGTATGGGAATGATTTGAGCGCCCGGGTTGATATCTTGGAGCCTTTCTCTCATGGCTTCAACCTTTGGGATACCTAGGCTGCTCCTGGTGGCGACCAACTGGCGATTCAGGTTGGAAAGCTCGATGACGTCATGATCAACGATGGTGAGACATCCAATGCCAGCTCTTATGAGGGCTTCCGCGGAAAAAGAACCCACGCCGCCTAATCCAAAGACAATTACTCTGCTTTTTTGCAGTCCTCTGATTCCATCTTCGCCAATAAGAAGGGCCGTCCGGGAAAGCCACCCCAGGTCAGGTTCATTCAAGGCCCAGCCTAGCCCCCTCTAAATGCCAAAAACCCCACCGTGCCGTGTCGGCCGACTGTTTATATCCCTGCGCTCTGCAGGTGGGTGCCCTCCCGGCAGCTTTGCGCGTCCACTAAGACCCGAGGTGGCATGCGCTCCACTGCCGGAGACCAGGCTCCCGATGTGTCGGTGTTGGAACAAAACTGTCTAGCCCGCTTCGCACACGGTAGGGCATTTCATTTCTTTGCTCCGTAACGATAATATCATAAGACACTCATAATTTCAATATCCATGCACTTTCCATAGATCAACTCACATGGTTCGTATATGAAGTTCATCTAGTTGGCGCCGGGAAATTTCAGAAGGCGCTCCTGTGAGAAGGCAAGTGCCCTTCTGAGTCTTTGGAAAAGCAATTACATCGCGGATTGATTCCCTTTCCGCCAGGAGCATGATGAACCGATCAAGGCCAAAGGCTATGCCACCGTGCGGTGGACACCCGTAGTCGAGCGCCTCCAGGAGAAACCCGAACTTATCCTCTGCCTCAGCCCGGGAAATCCCGAGAGCATCAAAAATGGCTTCCTGGGTGTCTCGCCTATGATTCCGGATTGAACCTCCCCCAAGCTCCACCCCATTTAGCACGAGGTCATAGGACTGTGCCTTCACCGACAAAGGGTCTGTGGCGAGGAGGTCAAGACCACCTTCCACGGGGGAAGTGAAAGGATGGTGGACAGCCACATTCCTTCCTTCTTCTTCGTCATATTCAAGGAGAGGGAATTCTGTCACCCACACAAAAGCGAGCTTCCCCTCAGGTATCATGCCCAGGTTTTGGGCCAGATATATTCTGAGCCTGCCAAGAGATTCATTTACCACATCAACAGGCCCCGCCACGATCAGGATCAGATCACCCGGGCCTGCCTTGCATATACCATTGATCTCTGCTATTTGCTCTGGGCTCAGGAACTTTGCTATTGGAGACCTCACCTTCAGCGCGTCGTTTCTCTGTGTTTTCTTACAATCATCTGTAGCAGCGTCTTCTCCCGCGTCGATAACTCCATCAGGAGCATCCAGCGCGATCCAGGCGAGCCCCTTCGCTCCAAATTCTTTCACAAACTCCCCGAGATCATCGAGCTGTTTCCTGGTAAAGGCCGCGCCACCTTTTAGGGCTATAGCTTTTACCCGTCCGCCATGTGCTATGGCATCCCGGAAGACCTTGAACTCCCCTTTGGCGGCGACTTCAGAGATATCCTCGAGCTCCATGCCAAACCGGATGTCGGGCTTATCCTGACCATATCTGGACATAGCAGTATCATAGCTCATCCTCGGGAACGGGGTGTGGACCTTTACCCCCGTAGCTGCCTCGATTACGCTCGATATGAGGCCCTCCGCCAAATTCATGACATCTTCCCTGGTGACAAATGACATCTCGATATCCAGCTGGGTAAACTCTGGCTGGCGATCAGCCCTTAAATCTTCGTCACGGAAGCAGCGGACTATCTGAAAATATCTATCCATGCCCCCGGCCATCAAAAGTTGTTTGAAAAGCTGGGGTGATTGTGGGAGAGCATAAAACCTGCCGGGATTCACCCGGCTTGGAACCACATAGTCCCTGGCCCCTTCTGGAGTGCTACGAGTAAGCATAGGGGTCTCGATCTCCCAAAACCCCTGCTGATCCAAATACTTCCTGATCTCCATGCAGACCCTGTGACGAAGCTGTAAATTCCTCTGCATATCAGGACGTCTCAAATCCAGGTACCGGTATTTGAGACGCAGCGTTTCATCAGCATTCACATTCTCTACAATATAAAAGGGCGGAGTCTTCGAGGTATTCAGGACTTTTATGGAATTCGCATGTATTTCCACATTCCCCGTAGGAATGTCAGGGTTTACAGTCCCTTCCGGACGCGCAGAGACCTGTCCCTCCACCTCTATGACATATTCCCCTCTAAGTGTCTCGGCAACTTTGTAAGCTGCCGGCTCCTCGTCAGGGTTGAATACGATCTGGACTATGCCTGAGCGATCGCGGAGGTCTACAAAAATCAATCCACCGAGATCCCTCTTCCTATGGACCCAACCCGCTAGCGTTATATGTTCCCCGACGAGGGAAAGATTTACCGTTCCACACATGGCGGACCTGATGCTGGTAGCCATATGCGAGTCCGTGCATCGTTTCCTTGAAAGCGGCACATCATCTTTACAATTCGGTTTCATATGAAACAATCAACTCCTGAGGCATCTTCCTATTAATGCTTCCACTAGTCCATCGAAGGAAACACGCGTCTGCGCTCCAGTTGCCATCTCTCTGATAGTGGCCTCATTTGCTGCGATCTCGTCCTCTCCCAGGATCACCACATACCTGAACTTCCCTCTATCTGCGAATTTCATCTGTGCTCTCAGGCTTCTTCCCATATGATCGATGTCGGCGGAAACCCCTGCTCTCCGCAGATCAATCGCTGCCTTGAACGCTATAAGCCTGGCATCATCACCAAGGGCCGCGATGAATACATCAGGGCCAGAGACGCCCTCGTCGGGGGCTTTCCGCGCAGTCATGAGCTGGATGATCCTGTCCATCCCGGCGGCAAACCCTGCGCCAGGTGTAGGGGATCCCCCACACTCCTCCACCAGGCCATCATATCGCCCGCCGCCACCGACAGCATCCTGAGCCCCAAGATCCCGTGAGATCACCTCAAACACCGTCTTGGTGTAATAATCAAGCCCTCTTACGATCCTTGGATCAACAACATAATGAATCCCGGATATGTCCAGGAATCTGCTAAAAGATTGGAAGTGATCCCTGCACTCATCGCACAGATGGTCAAAGATATTCGCAACGTTTTTTGTAAGGTCCCGGCATTCTGGATTCTTGCAGTCCAGGATCCTCAGGGGATTTCTTGTGAGACGCCGCAGACAGTCTTCACATAGCCTGCCCATTACGGGTTCCAGGCCCTCTCTGATTGCATCTCGATATTTCGGCCGGCATTCAGGGCAACCAATGGAGTTCACATGAACTTCCAAATCCTTGAGGCCCATTCTAGACAAAATCTCGACGAAAACATCTATCAGCTCGGCGTCGATGGCTGGATCCTGTGCCCCGATGGCCTCGGCTCCGAACTGTCGAAATTCTCTATACCTTCCAGCTTGCGGCCGTTCATATCTGTACATCCTGCCGATATAATAAACCTTTATTGGCTGGGGCAGAGCATACATCTTATGTTCGAGGTATGACCTCACTACAGAAGCCGTTCCTTCCGGTCTCAGCGTGATGCTCCGCCCCGCCCTATCGAGGAAGGTGTACATCTCTTTCTCGACTATATCCGTGGTCTCCCCTATACCTCTTTGAAACAATTCAGTATGCTCGAAGATAGGCGTCCGGATCTCCAAGTATCCTGCGGCCTCCATAACACTACGGCAAACCCTTTCCAACTCGCGCCAAGGTTCAATCTCAGCCGGCAGAATATCCCTCGTACCTCGCGGCGCCTTGAATTCTTTCTGGCGTTCATCTGGGACACTCACGTCTTCTACTTCCTTCCTGTGCTGGAACTCGGGCTCGAAGCCGGGCTCGGGCTTGAAGTCGAATTCGAACTCGGAGACTGGCTCGCATTCGAACTCGGAGCCTGCCCTGAGCTTGAGCCTTGCATGCGCTCCAGGATCTTTTGGATCTCCTGGATCTTCGATGTCTCAGCCTTCACGTCGGCATCCCTGCCCATGGCTCTATAGGCAGATTGAATCCGGAAGTGCAGGAGCATATCAGTGTAAGACAAATCAGATGCCTTCTTGAGTTCCGCTGCTGCTAAATCCGGCTTACCAGTTCTGCGATAGGCCTCCCCAAGATAGAAATGGACATAGGGATCATCCGGAGCGAGCTTTACAGCCTGCTCGTAATTTCTTATGGCAGAATCCAGGTCGTTCTTCCGTTCATAGGCCAAGCCCAGATTCAGGTGATACTCAGCATTTTCAGGATCTCCATTTACGGCAGATTGGAAAGAAGCTATCGCCTTATCAATATCACCCTTCTGAAGGTTCATGAAGCCTTCTATCTGCCTATCATTGACTTTGATGTCAGCCTTTGCCTTCAGGTCTCTAAACCATCTGTCAAGCTCTTTGGCTTGGGCCTCAGTCAGAAGCTCCTTCCTGAGTCCTTCTTTGGCCTTGTCAAATTCAGGCCCCTTAGGTTCCTTCTTGTATTTTTCTTGATATGCTTTGGCTACGGCCTCGTCGGAGACCACAGCCTTCCCCTTCACCTTTTCGATCAACGCGTCAAGAGTAAGCTGCTCCCGGATGGCTTGGGTCAACTGCGGCACAGTGATTCCGGCTCTTGCAAGGGCGGCGTTGAATTCCTTTTCACTGGCGAATTGCTTCTTCTGTTCATCTAGTTTTGCCCTTACCTCCTTAGCAGGAACCTTGATCCTGTCCCTTCTCGCCGCATCATTCAATAGTGATCTAGTTATCATCTGATCCAGGACGGCAGAACGAATAGGACCATACATATCCAATGAAATGGTGGCCCCCTGTTCTCGCTGAGAGAGCAAGGTATTACGATATAGATTCTCAAAATCCACCCTTGATATAGGCTGCCCGTTTACGATTGCTATAGCACTTCCTTCTCCTTCTACAGGATGTCTGCTACCTAACCTGATCCCGGTATACAGGAGACTCCCAACGAAGGTAACGATAATGAATGATATGATGCCAGTTGCCACCCGCGACTTGGTTTTTTTACTGAATCCTCTAAACAAAAAAACCCCTCCCCTACTCTGCACCAGTTTATTGTATTGTTTTTCCAGAAGGATGTCAATGGATATCTCGACGGCGTCCCGGTGGCCCGTCTCGATAGCAAAGGAGCGCCCGGATTTCCCTGAAGTGGGATTTCTTTGGCGGCACGCCCCTTGCTAAAAGAGCCTCTTACTATCCAGGAGGATAGTAACAGGTCCTTCGTTGTGAATCTCGACAAGCATGTTAGCGCCAAATTCCCCTGTGTTGACCGCAAGACCAAGACTTCGCAATCTCTCCACGTAATATTCATACAGCGCCAAGGCATGATCCGGAAGCGCGGCATCCGAAAATCCAGGGCGCCTCCCCTTGCGACAGTCTCCGTACAAAGTGAATTGGGAAATAACAAGAACCTCGGCCCCGAGATCAAGAGCCGAAAGGTTCATCTTCCCATTTTCATCTGCAAAAATCCTTATATTAGCTGTTTTCTCCGCCAGATAATCCGCGTCTTCCTGACGATCGTCTCGTCCCACGCCTACCAGTACAACGAGTCCTCGCTGGATCGACGATGTGATCTGGGAATCAATACTTACACTGGCGCATTTTACGCGCTGAATTACGGCTCTCATGTCAAACCATACACTCTGGCCCGGCAAGAGCTCATGCACGTCAATTGGCAATCCGAATCGATCGCTCCGCCCTGTGTACGTCAAGGACCCCCTTCACGCGGCTGATACGGTTCATCACATTGTTCATATGCTCAACATCTTCGATATCAAGCACCATATTTACGAAGGCCATGCCATCAGGGGTTGTCTTAGCGCTCATGGAGCTGACGTTCGTCTTGACCTCTGCCACGGCGCTCATGATATTGGACAGAAGACCGACCTGATCCAGCGCGTCGATTTCGATCTCAACCGGATACGATGCCGCAGAGCCCAGATCCCATTCCACCGGTACCCTGCGCTCAGGAGCAGCGATCAATAGCCTCGCGTTGGGACAATCCGCGCGATGGATGGAGACTCCGCGGCCGCGGGTGATATAGCCGACGATGGGATCCCCGGGAACCGGATTACAGCACTTGGAAAGCCGGACGAGGACGTTATCCATCCCATCCACCTTAACCCCTTGGCCCTTGCTGACTGCTTTCCTTGGCAGCTGGGGAACCGGCTGAAGGACCTCCGGTTCCTTGGGCACCGGCAAGAGCGGCAAGATCTTTGTTATGACCTGCTGCGGCGAGAGCTTGCTGTACCCCACCGCGGCAAGCAGGTCGTCACTCGATAGGAATCCGAACCTCTTGGCTACATCAAGGAGCCTTTCCTCTTTTAGCACATCATGACCATCGATACCTTGTTTCTTTGCTTCCCTTTCCAGGAGTTCTCTGCCTCTGGGTATTATCTCCTGACGATGCCCCTCTTTGATCCATTGTCGTATCTTGTTCCGGGCCTTTGATGTCTTGACAAAGGCCAGCCAGTCCTGGCTCGGCCCATTTGCGACCTTAGACGTCAAGATCTCCACGATGTCACCATTTTGGAGCCTATAGTCAAGAGGGACGATCTTGCCATTTACCTTCGCGCCTATGCACCTACTGCCAATGTCAGTATGAACGTCATAAGCGAAGTCAACAGGCGTCGATCCGGCCGGCAAACTTTTGACATCGCCCTTAGGGGTGAAGACGAATACCTCATCTTCGAATAGATCGATCTTGAGGGTTTCGATGAATTCCTGGCTATCCCTCATATCCCTCTGCCATTCCAATAATTGCCTGAGCCACGCGATCTTGCGCTCAAATTCGCTGTCCTGGCGCTGTCCTTCCTTATACCTCCAATGGGCAGCAATACCATATTCGGCAGTCCTGTGCATTTCCCATGTGCGGATCTGGACTTCCAATGGTTCCCCAGCAGGACCGATCACTGTAGTATGGAGGGACTGGTACATGTTAGATTTCGGCATAGCAATATAGTCTTTGAACCTGCCAGGAATTGGCTTCCATAGATTATGCACTATTCCCAGGACCTCATAGCATTCCTTGACAGTATCTACCACCGCCCTTATAGCTATCAAGTCATAGATTTCCTCAAAGGAGCGTCCCCGTTTCGTCATCTTTTCATAGATGCTGTAAAGATGCTTTGCGCGACCCTGAATCTCGGCATGGATGCCCACTTCTGCCAGTTGCTTGGCCAGTATCGACTTAGCCTCTTCTATATATCCCTCGCGCTGCCTGCGCTTCTCCGCCACCTTCTCGACCAGGCTGTAATAATCCCCGGGCTGCAAATATCTAAAGGCCAGGTCCTCGAGCTCCCATTTGACCCGCCACATTCCAAGCCGGTGGGCAAGGGGAGCAAAGATCTCCAGAGTCTCCCTGGAGATCCTTTTCTGTCTTTCTGTGGGAAGATGGCGCAAGGTACGCATATTATGAAGCCTATCGGCCAGCCTTATGAGTACGACCCTGATATCTTTAGCCATGGCCAGGAACATCTTACGAAGGTTTTCAGCCTGTTGCTGCTCTCTGGTCATGAACGGGAACCTGCTGAGTTTGGTCACCCCGTCTACCAGGAGGGCGATTTCATCGCCGAATGCGGCCTTGATATCGTCCAAGGCAGTCTGGGTATCTTCGATGACATCGTGAAGCAGCCCAGCGGCAATAGTTGTAGAGTCGAGTTCCATTTCCGCGAGAATCTCCGCCACACCCAATGGATGAAAGATAAAAGAATCCCCCGAGTCGCGGTACTGTCCTTCATGCGCTTTCGCGGCGAACCAGTACGCTCTCATTATGATGTCTATATTACCATCAGGGTTATAGCTCCTGACTTTCTCGAGGACACTCTCCACCGTCGACCCCACAGACTATCCCCCTCAATGGCATTATATCTCATTCAACAGGGCCAGTCTAGCTCCAGGACGGATCCACAGTGCCAGCATTAGCGGCGACTCATCGCTTGACGAGCGACGGCTTCCGACCGACTCACCCTTGACTTGCGAGGAAGTCTTTTGCATTGAGTCTGACATTCCTCGTCCCATTCCATTCGTTGATCTCCGGACAAAATGCGATATCCAGGGTGCCACCGCCTAAGCGATAAAGGTCCTGAGCGCGGTCCCCCATGCCAAAACCAATTACATCCCTGATCTGGTCGCCATCCCCGACCCTCATCCTGATATGCTTCCCATCAGCGCCTATCTGACGGTACTCCAGCACCTTTACGTTTTTGACCGCCACTACGGGCGCCGGGTTACCTGCGCCAAAGGGACTGAGAAGCTCCATTTCGCTCGCCAGGCCCTCGCTTATCTCCTCAAGGCTCGCTACAGCGTCAACATAAAGCTTTGGCGGCCGGATCAGGTCCCAAGGGATCCTGGAGTCGGCAGTTTCCAGGAATCTCCTAGTGAAGACCCCGATATCTTGAGCACGTATCGTCAAGCCCGCAGCAAGCTCATGTCCACCAAATCCGATAAGGGTCTCCCTGCAGTCATTCAGGGCCTGGTAAAGATCGAAACCCGGTATGCTGCGACCTGACCCACGTCCCTCATCTCCGTCGATGGAAATCAGAATAGCGGGCCGATGGAATATCTCCACAAGCCGCGATGCAACTATCCCAATGACACCCGGATGCCATCCCTCCTGAGCTAAGACGATGGCCTTTTGTGACGACATGTCACCCTCTGTTTCTATCTTGGCCAGCGCTTGCTGGAGGATTTCAGATTCCACTGCCTGGCGCTCCTGATTGATCGAATTCAATGTCTCAGCTATTTGATATGCCTCATCAGGCGAATCTGTGAGAAAAAGCGATATGCCCAGTTCTGGGCTTGCAAGACGGCCTGCAGCATTGATCCTTGGAGCAAGGCCAAAGGCTACATTCCAACTCGAGATCTTTTTTCCAGACAGCCCTGATGTCGCCAGTAGAGCCGCCATTCCAGGCCTCTTCGCGGAGGATATGCCTTCAAGGCCATTTCTGACGATTACGCGGTTTTCTCCGAGCAAAGGCATCACGTCGGCTATGGTCCCAAACGCAGCCAAATCGAGATATTCAGAAATCATCGTCCCGTCAGTCAGATGGCCCGCAAGGGTTAGTTCTATTGCCCGCGCCAACTTGAGGGCAACTCCGACCCCTGCCAGATTATGAAAAGGATAAGCAGAATCGCGCCTCTTGGGGTTTATGACGGCCATGGCATCAGGCATCACATTGTGGGGTTCATGATGGTCTGTGATCACAAGATCCAGCCCCAGGTCTCGGCAGCGTCTTGCTTCCTCGAAAGCAGTTATTCCGCAATCGACTGTAATCATCAAGGAGACGCCATCGGCGGCAGCCTTCTCCACCGCATCCATATGCAACCCATAGCCATCTTCGAGACGATGGGGAAGATGATAATCAACATTGGCTCCAAACTGCCTCAGAAAGGATACAAGTAATGTCGTTGCGGTTATTCCATCTGCATCATAGTCTCCATGAATCCTGATCTGTTCTCCGCCTCGAATTGCGGTAGCCACACGCATGGCGGCCTTGTCCATATCTCTTAGCAGAAAGGGATTGTTGAGCTGACTCAAGTCAGGATTCAAGAAATTTCTGGCTTCATTGGCGTCAGTTATTCCTCTTGCGATCAATATCTGCGCAGTAACCGGAGAGACCCCCAGACTCTTAACCAGCCTATCAATAGCCTCCGGTTCTGCAGTATGAAAAAGCCACTCTCTCGTTTTCACAAATTGACCTCCTGATCAAAATGCCTTACGGATTTCAACTGAGCCCTGAGGCTGGCGACCTCTTGTTCGAGCCTGTCTATCTCCTGCATCATTTCCCCGGCATCCACCTCCAGCCTGCGCCTCTGTCCTTCAGACTGACGAAGCCGGAAGGTCAATCTGATTTGCCTCGCCAGCACCGTCAAGCCCATGATTGCCGCACCAGCAGCCGCAGATGTGAGTATCACCATAACGATAGATGTCTCGGCTTCCCACCTCAGGAACCTCACAGCTACAAGAGTAGGGTTCTGTACAGCAAATACGGCGACAAAGAGCCCGAAGACGAGCGCCGCGATCACATAAAAGACCACGCTACCGCCACCTTGCCTCAAAATATTATCCTGGACAACAACTCTATTCTGCACCAAATGCGCGGGATCCTGCAAGAGGATTATATCCTAAAAGGAGAGCCTTCTTTTCTGACGAGGCTTACTAGAATATCGCGATCGAATTCGTCGAGGACATAGAATCGTCCGCCGGACACTTCGCAGAGCCGCCTGAGGAATTCACGGTTTGGCTGGAGTCCGATACAGACAAATGGGACCTTCTCCTGGGCAATGCGCTTCGCCGCCGTTATCGCATCCTTGGCAGGATCGGCCGTCCATCGATTCATAGTAGGAATTCCGTCAGTGATCAAAACCATGAGGATATTCTTCAATTTCTTGGCCTTGATGAAATCCAACGCTTCGCAAATCCCTGAGGCGAGCGGGGTCAGCCCCGCGGGACGTATTGCAGATAGACCGTTTTCGATTACCCTGGGATTGCGGGTTGACGCAATCCTCAGCGAAACGGCCCGTTCCTGGAATGTGAGAACCGTGATACGAAAATCGGTGGCCAATGCAAGATGCCTGACCAGATGCTTCGCAGCTCTGATCCTCTTCCCCACCATGCTGGCGCTGGAGTCCACCAATAGACAGATCTCCGGCCCCCGGGAAGGCCGACGTTTTCCCACTCTAAGATCATCCCTGGTCAGAAAAGAGCGCGTATCTCCGGTCATTCCACGACGGACCAGCGCGGCTATGGCAGTCTCCGGCACAGCGATCGCATCAGCCAATTCATGTTCCATAAGCGGACGCGCCTCTTTTGACAATCGGCCGTATTCCCTTCTATGGGTCCTCATAGGGCCCTTCTCTGTCGCATGAAATCCACATGATAAAGGAATCTTCCTGAGCAACCTGCGTACACCAGCCTCTACCGATATGAAGTTGGATCTAAGCAGTGTCTCTACCTCCGCACCCCTTTCGGTAAGTATCGTTCTGAACCTATCTCGTTTTACAAGTCCCAGAGATTCCAGCCTCCCTGCAAGATCTTCCACATCGCCGATATCTTGAGTCACATCCGCAGGCATGACTGCCATTGAGCTCTTGACAGCTTCTAGGAAAGAAAGGAGATTCGCCGCCCCGCCAAATTCCTCGGCGAGACCGGAGATCGCCTCCAGTTTCATCTCAGCCCCCATGGCCGCCCAGTCCGCCCCCATTCCTGAGGCACTATGAGATGTGAGCTTTGAATCAAAGAGACTTGAGTATTGCTCAAGATTCTGTGGGGTCCCCTTTGTCTCGCCTGTGCCGACGATTCTCTCTATTTTCCGGATTTCAAGCCCCTGGCGCATGATCACCTTCTCAATCGCATCTGCTAAAAAGACTAACAGTGAAAGACATGATTCCGGAACCATGAGAGCAAGATGGACATGGTTTTTATGAGCCCGCAGGAGAGAAGGCTTCTTGCCATAGTTAAGGGCTCCAGTCACCCTTCCTCCTCCAGTGCCGGTCTGGATATCGATGAAATCCAGTATCTCGCTGGTGGAGGGTATAGCAAGTCCCCTTATTTTCTGAAACATCGGATCCCCGAACCATGATGTGACCGTATGCCGAACGGCCTCGGCAACGGCAATGTGATCCACCTCTCCGACTTCGTGGAAGATGTCCATATGCAGAACTTCATCTTTCCTGGGTCGGAAGTAGAATACTTGCCCTGCGTCATTCAATGCGTTTATATAGACTACTGTGGGCTCTTGAGGGAGCAGGGTATGGACCTTGCGGCTGAGCACCGTTGACTCCCCGATTCTCACTCCGCGATCCTGACGCAGCTCGGCAAGAAGCAGCCTGGAGAGGCGCATAAGGTCTGAAGACCCCACATCATCTCTCATTTTGCTCTGAGGTCCTCCTCAGTAAAGATGAGGCGTGAGATCTCAAAGGAGCTTATAGGTCTTGCGGGGATGGGCGGGGAAGGCACGCCATCTTCTGGAGGTTCCGTGAGTTTTGACTCTCCTCCTCTTTGCCCGATCCCTTCCCTGGCATCTCTAAATGAGCCATCACCGCTGGTACCCTGGCGGCCAGTTGAATCCTCTGGCATGACAGCCCTGACATGGACATCATATTTCGATGACGCCCTTGCGCTTCCAGTCAGGCTCCGGGTGATACGACTCAATATCTCAGAGAAACCACCTGTGGTCATCCGTCGTTGTTCCGGTGCCGTCTTTGGCGGGGAATCTGGCTCAGATTGGCCCTTCTGTCCCTCTGCTACCCCACCTGCAAGCATCCCGGCCTCCCGGCCTTCCCTGGAATTTGAACCCTGTTCTTCAATAAATTTTAAAATATTGGTAAGAGTAGATATATCGACCCTGTGTCTCAAGGCCAAAGGAGCGACGATCTTGATGTCCTCCAGGTTGATCTGCCGCCTGCCTTCCAGCGCCGCCCTGGCTATAGCGCCCAGCCTTATCGACTCTATAGCCCTCAGACTCTCGAGACCAAAATCTATGTAAATCTCCGCCAGCAGTCGCATGAATTGAGTGCCAAAGTCGACATTCGCCATCTCCCCGGAACGTTGAAGCAGAAGTTCCCGGAATGATAGTCCGGGGTCAGCTTGGATAGGCAAGTCCCCGCCGGGTCTCTCTCTATATCTCAATATAGAATTGGCTTCCAGGATTTCTTTTACGGTATCCACCTCTCCTGGACGCCCCATCGTCACCAAAAAATCGAATCTATCTGAAAGCTGCCGCCTTACGTCCTCCAGCGGACCTGGTTCCTCATCCGGATTGGAGGCTCCCCACACAGCGAGTGTAATTGGCATCTCGAAGCTGGCAAAGCCCACTTCCTCGATCTGGAGCCTGCCGGGTTTGGTGCCCATGACATCTAGCAATATATCAGTAAGCTCAGGGGATGTGTCTGCAAGACGGTTTATCTCATCTACAAACACTATGCCCCTATTGGCCCTTGGGAGGATCCCGGGCAGGAGCGCTGCCTCGGCTTTCTCAGCGGATGCGAGGCGGCCCAGGTCAATACTCCCGACGACAGTGCCTATCTTGGCGGAATGTGAGATCTCCAGAAATGGCATCCTGATCCATTCTGTGCCAATCCCTCGAATCTCATCCTGCGTCATGGAACGATGTACTGGACAATGTGGGTAAGCTGGGTCGCAATTATAGGGACATCCCTTTATCCGCTCTATACGAGGAAGAATATCCTTTGCGCTGCGGATTATCGTCGTCTTTCCGGTGCCCCGTAGACCTTCGACATGTATATGAATCGGAAGGCCGCCAAGGAGGGAGAGCGTCGAAATCTCCAGAGCTGTAAAAAGCGATCTGTTGCCATCATGTCGTATGAGATTGAAGTATCTGCCCATCATCGTCCCGTATCATCCGGACATCACCGCTATCTGATATCCGGATCTTCCGGTAGCACCTCCAATGGCCAATATTGGCGTAAGAAATCAGCATTAGTATTATGGCCACTGCCACTCTGTGACATACCGGAAACTGTAAAAGGAGATATGGCTCATTATGTAAATCCTGGAGACAAAAAGAAAGCCCTCCGGATGTCCATAGCCTTCTATAGAACTCCGGGGGCTTCGACAGATTCTTCAATCTCGTCCGGAGAGTAACCCATAAACACTGACTATGCCTTCGCCAGGGCGGCCCTCTTCTCTCGCTCGCGCTCCCAGTTCTTCCAGTCTAGCCATATGCTAGAGGCAATGAAGATGGAAGAATAGGTTCCCGAGGTAAGCCCTATGATGAGCGCCAGCGCGAAATCCCTTATGGTAGCGCCGCCGAACATATATACAGCGACTACTGCCAGGAGCGTCGTGATAAGCGTATTAAGAGTCCTAGTCATTGTCTCGAGTATACTCCTATTCACAAGTTCAGCGAGACCTTCCCCTCTTCTCCTGATCTTTAGATTTTCCCTTATCTTATCGTAAACCACGATCGTGTCATTGATCGAGTACCCTAGGATAGTCAAGATGGCTGCCATAAATGGGCTATTGACCTCACGTCCCATGAGGGAGAACGCGCCCAGCGTGATCAGGACGTCATGCACCAGCGCTATTACAGCGGCAGTCGCAAATTTGAACTCAAACCTGGCGCTCACATATATCAGAATACCTATCGAACCAATTATGCAGGCAACCAGCGCCCGCCTCAGAAGCTCGCCGCCGATTATAGGTTCAACCATTTCAGACTCAACGACATTTACCTTACCGAGACGCTCACCCAGGACATTGAGGACCCTTTCTAGTTGCTCATCGTTGAATGGCCGGCCATTTACATGGGCACGGACCTGGACGTCACTGGTCCCCTTTACCGGCTGGACAACTGCTTTATCCAGGTGAAGATCGGATAATTCCTGACTTACCAGTACGTTCATCACCTGCGCCGCACTCACAGGGCTTTCAAATCTAAGCCGTATCAACGACCCGCCAGTGAAATCCACCCCCAGGTTGAGCCCCTTTATGGACAAGGAGATGACACTCAGCAGGATCAAAATGCCTGAGATCGCAAGGAAAAGTCGCTTCTTGCCGATAATATCTATGCCCATCGTGTCACCTCCTATGCCCCGAAATAGGCTACATATTTGTCGGGGTTTCTGTCAACTATCGCGCTCATTATCGTTCGCGTCACCACAACGGCGGTAAACATGCTGATCAAGACGCCCAGCCCGAGTGTAACGGCAAAACCCTTGACAGAACCAGTTCCATATAGATATAGAACCGCTCCGGTAATCAGGGTCGTAATATTGGAGTCCAGAATACAGTTGAGCGCCCTGTCATGACCCGCTCTTATCGCAGCCCCTAGTCTCTTGCCGCCGCGAATCTCTTCCTTTATCCTTTCGAAGATTATTACATTGGCGTCAACAGCCATTCCGACTGAAAGGATCAGACCCGCGATGCCTGGCAACGTGAGAGTCGCATGTAATCCGGCGAGAGATGCCATTACAAGAACGCCATATATGAGCAGGGCAATATCAGCCATGAGCCCTGGCAGCTTATATATCCCGAGCATATACAGCAACACCAATCCGACACCGACTACGGCTGCAACAGCGCTCTGTTGTATCGACTCCTTCCCGAGCATCGGCTCGAGCACCTCGCTGTGGAGCAGCTTCATCGGCACGGGAAGGGCGCCGGCCCGGAGCATCATCGCCAGGTCCTTGGCAGTATTCATGCTCTCTATCCCCTGGATGATCCCCTTGTCTTTGATCACCGCCTGAACCTGCGGGTTACTCAACATCTGGTTATCCAGAAGTATTGCTATCCTGCGCCCCAGATTTTCCCTAGTTGCGATCTCGAACTTCTTAGCCCCCTCGGGGGTTAACTCAAAATGCACTGAGGGTCTTCCGTACTCATCAGGACCGGCAGTGGCATTGCGCAAATCCGCCCCGGTCATGACCACCCTCCCTGATTCATCCTTGAATTCAAGCTGGGCTGTCTGCCCGATAATCTTCTTGGCACGATCAGGGTCTCTGACTCCTGCCAGTTCCACCACCACGCGACGGTCACCCTGGCGGTAAATCACTGGCTCAGCGAGTCCCATCTGATCGATACGCCTCTCAATGACTTCTTTTGCCCGCATGACTGCGTCCTCGTCCACTTTGACGGCATCAGTGTCCTGGGCTTCCAGCACGAGCCTCGTGCCGCCCCTGAGATCCAGGCCCAGATTTAACGGACGATAATAGATAGTCACAGCGCAAAATACCGTTAAAACCAGGATCCCAATGAGCTTCCATAAATTGGTTCTATTCATCGATCCGCCGCCAGCTATCCCCTCCTGCCAATCTCAGAGACTATAGATCCAAAAGATATACCATAAACCCCGAGGATATCGAGAGAGGACCGCGACGACTCCCCCCTTCGGTCAAAATCGCACAAACTCATTATATAGGGCAGGGGAAGGCTTGTCAATCAAAGGAATTGTGCACTATAAGAGCAGCGGATCAGGCCTTTTCGTCTTTCCGGCAATCACGAAGCCCTGCTCTCACCCCTTGAGTCCTGTTATCACGATCCCTTGTATGAAATATCTCTGTGTAAAGAAAAACAGCACAAGACATGGAAGAGCGACTACCAATGACGCAGCCATAAGGAGGTTCCACGCCGTCATGCCATACATGCCGGTAAACCGGCTCAGAGCCAGGCTTACCGTGAGCTTATCCCTGCTGTTCAAGTAGATGAGGGGACCCATAAAATCATTCCAGTTCCACATGAACCCGAATATGGCAACTGTCGCCAGAGCTGGCTTGGTGAGCGGCATAAGCACTCTCCCGTATATGCCCAGGTAACCGCACCCATCTATCTTGGCCGCATCATCGAGTTCAATGGGTATGGTCATGAAAAATTGTCTGAGAAGGAAGATGAAAAACGCGCTGCCGAAAAAATTGGGCACTATTAATGGCTTGAAAGTATCTACCCAATTCAGTTGTTTGAAAAGAACAAACAGCGGAATCATGGTAACCTGAGACGGAATCATCATGGTAGCCAGCACCAAGATAAACAGCATATCTCTGGCTCGTGCTCTCAATCTAGCAAAACCATAGGCTACCAGCGATGAGGAAAGGAGCTGGCCGAACATAGATGAAAAGGTGACAATTACGGTATTGGTGAAATACCGGCCAAATGGTAGGAATGTAAGAGCCCGGACGAAGTTGCCCCAGAGGAACTTAGTGGGAATCCACTGAGGCGGGAAAAGGTAGACTTCGCCATCCTCCTTTAGGGCGGTGGATAACATCCAGAAAACCGGAATGAGGATAACTATGCTTGCAATGACCAGGGTAGCATAGACAAATATCCGGCCTAGCAATTCTGTCTTACGTTTGCTTCTAGCCAACGAATTCAACCCCCTTCCCGGCCTATCGCCCGCGGGCAGTGCCTTCGTAATATACCCAGAGCGGCGAAGACTTGAATACCAGGAGAGTAAGCGCCAATATTATCAGAAATAGGATCCATGCCAGAGCTGAGGCATAGCCCATGCTAAAGAACTGGAATGCGTTCTGGTATATATAGAGCACATAGAAGAGAGACGCATAATGCGGGCCGCCACCTGTCATCACATAAGCCTGGGTGAAGACCTGAAATGAGCCGATTATGCCCATTATGAGATTGAACAATATTACAGGACTCATCATGGGCAGAGTGATTCTCATAAGCTTATTCCATGGGGTGGCCCCATCTATCTCGGCTGCTTCATACAATTCCGTGGGCACACCCTGAAGCCCAGCCAAATATATCACTATACCTCCACCGATGCCCCAAAGGCTCATGATGATCAATGCCGGCAACACCCACTCTTCGCTCATTATCCAGGCAGGCCCATGAATGCGAAAGAGGATCCAAAGAAGATAGTTGAGTATCCCGAATTCGGGGTTGAATATCCACATCCACAATAGAGATACAGCAACGCCAGAAATAACCGATGGCATGTAAAAGATCGTCCTGAACCAGGCAAGGCCACGGACCTTTTGGTTGAGCAACAGGGCTATGGCAAGCGATGCCATCATGTCAAGAGGCACGCCAAAGAAAGAGTAAATAGCCGTGACTTTGAGCGATTGCCAAAATAGAGGATCTGACAACAGCTTTGCGAAATTCCCGAGCCAAATCCATTGAGGAGGGTTCACGATATCATAGTTGCAAAAGCTAAAAAAGAGTGATGCTACGATGGGGCCGGCCGTAAATGCGATAAATCCGATCAACCATGGGGAAATAAAGAGATAAAATGCAGCCTCTTCCCGCCTCGCCATATGGCTGAGATGCGTCTTCATAGCCTGATCAATCCTGCCTATTATTAGATTTTGGGGGCCATGGCATAAGAGGTTTATGCCATGGCCCGGATTTATGAAGACCTGGATAGTGCCTATTTCTTGCGCAGGCTCTCGAGATTTTCCTTTATGGCACTGTTGAGCTTGGGTATCATAGTGTCAACAACCTCTTTGGCGCTCTTTTTGCCAAGCCATAGAGGATCGATTTCAGCATTCCAAATTGACTGGAGTTTATAAAAGCCAAATATGGTATGTTCCGCGTCTTCCTGAGCATAAGTGAACGCTCCATCCAGGACCTGATCAAGCTGTTCCTTGGTATTCACTACATATGGGCTTATATGATCGATGTACATTCCCCTCAGAGACGGACGCGACACTATCCTGCCGGTGCGTTGCCCGAAGATCTTTTGCACCTCGTCGCTTACCAGATACTGGACAAACTCCCATACTTCTTCAGGATGTTTTGTCTTGCTGGAGATCTCCATAGGATCTGTGTATAGGCAGACCTTTCTTTCAGGGTGAGAATATGGGACTGCCGCTATTCCCCATTTAAAGTTCTTGGGCAGCGGCTGCCATATGGCCCAGTCGCCGCTCATGACCATGCCGACCTTGCCTGTCTTGAGAACAGGGCCCATCTGCTCAATGACCTGCAACTGCGCAGGAGTGGGACTCACCTTGTGCTTGTATGTGAGATCAGCCTTGTTCTGCAGCGCGGTTACCAAAGCCTTGTAATTTTTCTGGTCATCGAGGGCGACCTTGGTGGGTGGACCCGAGATGTAGGATTCCTTGGGAAACATGTCTCCGCCCCAACCCCAGGCAAGTTCGAAGATATCCCTCGTCTCAACGACTCCATATTCATCTATCCTGCCGTCTCCGTTCACGTCCCGCGTCAACTTTTTCGCGGTTTCGATCATCTTCTCCCATGTCCAGGTTTTATCCGCCCAGTCGGTCGGAGGATAGGAGACTCCGGCTTTATCAAACAATGTCGCATTGAAGAAGCAAGCTGTGTATGCTTGAAGAAATGGGATACCGCGTAGCTGGTCCTTATAAGTCGCGCCTTCTAGGGCTACTTTGTAGAAATCATTCATCCGCAGGGTTTTCTCATGCTTCTTGGCGAGGGAGGTCAAATCCATATTCATGCCACGAATGGCATGATCCATATGTGAAAAGACATGGCGCTATCGCTAGAACGGCGAAGCGTATATCACCTCCGATCCCGGGACGATCTTAAGCTCCCATCTTTTCGCCTGGAATAGGCCAGGACTCTATCCAAAGCCTGACCTACTCCAAATAGTCCCAACTATTCTATTTAATTCTCCTCTGGAATAGATTTTCCTCCTGAGTAACGAAATCCGGCAGCTATTTTGACACATTTCTAGTAGATACAATTTTCTCATGATATCCGCCTGAATAATAGGCAGCTATCGGATCCTCCGGCAGACCTTCTTCTACCCGGAACTTGGCCAGGAGCGGGCGCACATCCGTCTCAAAAGCATCTCGCAGTATGGATTCGGCTCCCAGCACATCACCGTCCGCCTGGGCCCTTGCAAGGGCGACACGATCCACAAGAAGCGCCTTGGCCAGTGCCGTTTGAATATTGATGACAGAGCGGATCATGGCAGGAATCTTTGGCTCTATATTATGGCTCTGGTCTATCATATACCCTATTCGGGAGGCATGGTCGGAAATTGAAGGATCATCATCTTCGAGCGCATCTACCAGTTCATTGAAGATCAGGAACAATTGATAGGGGTTGCTGCTACCGGTAATCAGGTCGTCGTCAGCATATTTCCGGTCATTGAAATGGAAACCGCCCAACCGGCCCTCAAATATGAGAGTCGCAACGATATGCTCTATGTTGGCTCCATGCAAATGGTGACCCAGATCAACCAATACCTGGGCTCGGGGGCCAAGGCGCATAGCCAAGGCATAGGCTGATCCCCAATCTGCGACATCGGTATGATAGAACGCAGGCTCAAAGGGCTTATATTCTATCAGGAGGCGCATCCCCTCCGGCATCGCCGCATATGTCTCCTCCAGAGCCTCTATAAGCCACTCACGACGTTTGCGGAAATTCCCCTGGCCAGGGAAATTCGTACCATCGGACAGCCACAGGCTGATCATAGATGAATTCACCTCTTTGGCTATCTGGACGCATTCCAGAAGATGATTCCTGGCCCGCCTCCTGATGCTGGCATCCGCATGGCAGAGGCTCCCTAGCATATATTCATGATCCTGAAAAAGATTGGGATTCACAGCACCAACCTTGAGTCCCAGGCTTTCAGCCCTGCGCTTCAGGGCCCCATAGTCATCGACTTTATCCCATGGGATATGTATAGCCACAGACGGACAAGCGCCTGTCAGCTGATGCACAAGAGCAGCATCTTCTAGTTTTTCCCATATATCCCGAGCCGCCCCAGGCTGTGGGAACACCTGAAATCTGGTTCCGGCATTTCCATATCCCCATGATGGAGTTTCCACCTTAAAATCGCGAAGCCTCTCTCTAAAAGTCTCAGGGTTTATTCCCCGCCCTCGAAGAGTCTCCCAAGCATCCGTCATCGCAAAAGACCTCCCGTCAATTCAATGATGAGTAACGATGATCAACCCCGCTCGATGAGAATCTTGAATCTCGCATATGCCTCTTCCCATGCGCCCCTTGCTTCCTCGCGCGGCTCGAATTCTTCGAGCTGAAACGAAGCTCGGATTATTTGGCGAATCTCTGTCATATCCTTTACCTCGCCCAATGCCATAGCTTGGACCAACAGGTTGCCAATAGCTGTCGCCTCAGCAGGCCCGGCAATCACAATTCGGCCCGTGGCATCTGCTGTATATTGATTGAGAAGGTGATTCTTGGACCCGCCTCCGACAATGTAGATGGTGTCTATATGGCGCCCAGTTATGATCTCCAATTGTTCCAGGGTCATCCGATAACGTAGCGCCAGACTCTCCAGGGCGCAACGCAAGATCGCGCCTCTGGTTTCAGGCACAAGCTGGCCTGTGCGCTTGCAGAAATCCTGTATAGCAGCAGGCATGCTCGGCGGGTTCAGAAATGAATCATCATCTGGGTCCACAAAAGATACTAGGGGTTTGGCCTGACCCGCCAGATGGGTCAATGCATCATAAGAAAGTGCTTCCCCTTCCTTTTGCCATTCCTTTCTGCACCTCTGTATCAACCATAGACCCATTATGTTCTTGAGAAAGCGGAATGTCCCACCGACTCCCCCTTCATTGGTGAAGTTGAATTGAGCCACATGCTCCCCCAGATATGGCTTTTTCGTTTCGACGCCCATCAAGGACCAGGTGCCAGAGCTGATATACGCGTAATTGCCTGTTGCCATACCATCTTCATGCTTGGCTGGAGTGGCTGGGACGGCCACTACTGCTGAAGCTGTATCATGGCAGCCAGGTAGCGCCACCGAAACGCCCATTGCGCTGGTCTCCTGCGCTATGGGGTCCCGAATCGTGCCAATCTTGGCTCCAGGAGGGATGATATCGCCAAGGATGTGGGTAGGGATCCCCATTTTCGCCAGGAGGTCGCCGGCCCATCCCCCGCCCTTTACATCCAACATTTGGCTGGTGCTCGCGATTGTATATTCATTTACCGTAAGGCCGGTGAAAAAGAAATTCAGAATGTCAGGGATGAATAGCAGCCTATGTGCTGTATCAAGCATCCTCTTATTCTGCAGTCTCATGGCTAATAGTTGGAATAGCGTGTTAAATTGCATGAATTGGATACCTGTGTAGGCGAATATCTCCTCCTTGGGCACGATAGAAAATGCCTTTTGGAGGATGCCGGAAGTACGGGAATCTCGGTAGTGATAGGGAGCGCCCAATAACTCACCCCGGTCATCAAGGAGCCCGAAATCAACCCCCCAAGTATCGATTCCGATGGAATCTACATGTCCTTCCCTTTGCGCGGCAAAAGCTAGGCCATGCTTCAATTCGCGGAAAATGTGCAATATGTCCCAATGTAATCCCGAAGGGAGCTCCACCGGTTCATTAGGAAAACGGTGGATTTCATGGATGGTAAGATGCTCGCCATCAAACTTGCCAAGGATAGCCCTGCCACTCTCCGCGCCAAGGTCGAAGGCCAGCAAATTCAGGTGTTTCATGAACACCACCTTCCATAAACAATCCTTTATTTACCGGCGGTGCCGGTTAGTCTATCCGGATGGCTGGACGGACGCATACCCAAATTAGGATATCGTCCCGGAATTCGCATCTTTTTCCTCAGAGAAATGAGCTTTGCCACATCCTCACTAGACAACTCATTTTCTCCCCCAAGCAGTCTCGCATAGAAACTTATGCGCGCAAAATGCTCCACAGTTTCCATCTTATACATTGCGTGGGTAACATCTTCGGCCATAGTCAATACGCCGTGGTTCTGCAATAGCACCGCATCGTGATATTCGATGAATTCTTCCACCGAATGCGCCAATTCATCCGTAGAAGGTGTCGCGTATCTGGCCAGGGGAATCCACCCTAGACTAATGATGACCTCCGGGAGGATACAACGATCCAAGGAGATTCCGGCTACGGCAAAGGCCGTGGCTACCAGCGGATGAGCGTGCGCCACAGCGCCAACATCAGGACGTTTTCTGTAAACGGCAAGATGCATCTTCACTTCTGAGGATGGCTTGAGGTAACCTTCTATCGGGTTCCCTTGAGCATCCACCTTCACCAGCATGTCAGGGGTCATGCGCCCCTTGCTCACTCCTGTTGGAGTCATCAGTATGGAGCCATCTGGCAGGCGTGCCGAAATATTACCGTCATTTGCCGCTACATAGCCACGTTCATAGATCCAACGTCCTGCATCCACGATCTCTTTGCGAAGTTGCTGCTCAATATTCAACATATGATGTCACCTCATTAGATAAAGACATTGCAGGATACCTTTCCGGGCTGTCTGTAACCTCGACCCTATTCTACCATGTTCATGAAGATCTCGGTAGATTCCGAATAGGTATTTTCATCACATCTGGTGCCGGATGTTTTATGTGAATATAAATGCTGATCATGCGTCTAATATTGTCAGAAATCCCCAAAGGTAATGGCACGCGCCAGTTGCCTATGTTGCTCCGGCAGCAGGAACCGCCTGTGTTCAAAGGCATAGAAACGGAGGGATTATTTTGATTCTAACCAGTTCCCAGGCCTCACCAGGCCGGATGCAAGACCAATCCTCAGGCCGGGTCGCAATCCGCGCCCTGGGATTGACCAAGATATTTGGCACGCTCAGAGCCGTTGACTCTGTGGACCTTGAGATCCGGACAGGCGAAGTCTTTGGGTTTCTCGGTCCGAACGGCGCTGGGAAAACCACCACTATCAACATGATCCTGGGTCTTATCAGTCCAACCGCAGGGCAGGTGGAAATCCTGGGGCAGCCGGCTCCCTGGTCGAACGCCACGATCCGCCGGCACATAGGATCTCTGCCGGACGGGGTGCAACTCTACCCATACCTTTCCGCGAGAGAAAATCTCTCTGTATTTGCTCGAATGCTCGGTGATGTTCCCGCCAGAAGGATAGACGAGGTTCTGGATCTGATCGGGCTTGCACAAAGGGCAAAGGACAGAGTCGGCGGCTATTCGCATGGGATGAAAAGACGACTGGCCCTGGCCCTGGCACTGTTACATGACCCTGAGATCCTGGTCCTGGATGAACCGGCCAATGGGCTCGATCCAGCCGGCATAAAAGAGATGCGGGATCTCATGAAAGCACTTGCCGCGCAAGGTAAGGCGATATTCCTGTCAAGCCATCTCCTGCATGAGGTCGAAATCATATGTGACAAGGTCGCCATACTCAAACGCGGGACTATTCTGGCCCAGGGAAGAGTTGAGGAGCTTCTCAGGCAAACCCCTGCCATTGAGATGATGGTGCACGGGCCTGATATCGCCGAGGAAATCCTGCAGCAACTCCCTGAAGTAAAAAAAGTGAAGCGTAATGGGAAATGCCTGGTCATCGAATATGTCAGCGGATTTATCAATGATATGACTATGAAGAAAGCCGATGACTCCGGCCAAGCGGACTCTGGCCGGTCACCATCAGATGGGGCGCCGCGGGCCAGCACGCAGGAGGAGGAATATTCCATAATTGCAGGTTATCTGAACGCTGTTCTCGTCAGTCACGGCGTTTTTGCCTATGAGATCCGCCCCAAAAAAAGGGAGCTGGAGGAGATATTCTTTGACGTCACAAAGGAGGAGACAAATGTTGACGGCAGAATTGCATAAGTTAAAGCGCCTCAGGATCGCGTGGATCCTGATGTCTATCATGATTGCCATGGAGCTCCTTATGATTATAGGTCTGGGCTATGCAGCGCGGAATTCGCCTGAAGCTCAGAATATGCCGGCCAAGGAACGCCAAGGCGCCATCGTGCTCACCACGTTTCCTTCATCCATACCGCCGACATTAAGCTTCATTGCTTCTTTTGGGCCGCTTCTGGCATTGATCCTTGCATCTCGCCTAGTTGGGGATGAATATGCGCTAGGCACGGCAAGACAGCTGGTTTCAATGGGCCTGGACAGGCGAAGATATATAATCATCAAGATAGAGGGAGTTATCGTTGCTTCACTATTCCTGCTCACAGGCTCCCTCCTTGCAGGCTCCATAATCTCAATTATCTTCACCCTCATATCCGGGAGGCCATTGGCTCTAAACATGCTCACAGCGGCATTTCTCGGCAAGGCCATATTCAGCATTGGCATTGCCTGGTTCACTTTGGGATTCTACTCGATATTCGCCCTTTTCCTTGCTACCCTCACCAGGTCCGCTGCCTCAGCAATTGCCACGGGGCTCTTGGTGTTCTTCCTGGAAGGGAACCTAATTGGGCTTCTCGCGAGCAAATTCTCCATAGTTGGCAGGATCGCTCCATATACTATCGGGCAGAATATAAACCAGATAATAGCTCTCATCGAGCAGGGAAAAGGGGTTTATGGCGGACTTACACATGAAGCAGCGCGAGCATTCCTGACGCTGACAGCGTGGCTCATGGCCTTTGCCGTGGGGTCGATGGAAATATTTCGCCGGCAGCAACTGAGTTAAATTAAGTTGCTCTAGTCTAGTCGCCTAGCTCCACATGCGATTTGGCATCACCAGGCAATCGAGCCTGCAGCCCGGGGTATGGCTGCCCTACTCGGCACATGGTTCCCGGGCTATTTCATAGCTCTTATCTGAATATTGCCATGGGTTGTTTCCAAGACTATATTGCCCCCACCCTTGCCCAAGGTTCCCCTCACTCTCTGAGTTGTGACCTCCTTTTCTACTGGGAGACCAAGATTGTTCTCTATTCTCCCAAACTCGGTTTCGGCGCGTATACTGGCGACGGAGTCAAATGGCAAGGCAAAATCTATGGAGCCAAATCTGGTAGATATATAACAGTCCTCGCTGATGGGGCTGAGGGCTTTTACCCTGACGCTGCCCATTGAATTGCGAATATAAGTTTTCCCTAAATGCCCCTTTGCTTCCACGCGCCCGAAGGAATTTGAGACTTCAATATCTCCTGCCACGCCTGTCATCGTGATCGCTCCGTAAGAATTTCTAACGCTGAGAGCGCCTTCCACGTTCTCTACATCAACATTGCCAAGGCTATTTTCAATGGAAACGTCCTGACGAAGGCCACGGGCCAGGATCTTGCCAAAGGAATTCCGAATCTCCACCTGTAGACCTGGCGGCACCTCGATGGTAGAGTCGACCGCTATCCTATTTGAGCGCTCGCGACCAGCTTCCAGGTGACTAATTAGTGATCCCCCCGGATCACTAACCTGGATCATCGCCGTCTCGCCCTGTATTGCCAAGGAAATATCGGCCTCTTCTGCAACCTTTCGAGCAAGGTCTGGTGTTGGCCCATAGCCAGTGATTTCGGATGCTACTGAGATCTCCCCTACAGGGCCCGGCAAGACCACCACCTTGCCAAAGGGATTAATAATCCTAACATGCTTTGCATTGCCGGGTATTTTCATGCTCTTTCGCGCTTCCCGTGAGGCTTTCACGGCCCTGTCCCCGATATGTATACCGACATATCCGGGAAAGATCTCGAATTTTGAAAATGGATATCCCAAGCCTCTTACCGCGCCCAACCCCACGAGAATTACCACGATGACAACAATCAGAAATATGCTCCCGAAATCAAACCCCGGAGGTTGGTCCCCCCTCTTACGGGCCAAATAGTCCTTCATCAATAGCTCGATGCCCAACATCACCAGGACCACAGGCCATAGCCTCAAGACATGCCATATCATATCGCGCCCCGTGATATTTGAAATGAGCCACAAAACGCCCACCGATATTAGGGTAATTGCAAGAGTGATGGTGCCGGCGCGGCTGGTTTTTATGGCCATGTTGTCGGGATAACTCCCGTTCCCCCTTTCTCGGGAATTGATATCAGCTGCGTGCTGAACGCTCCCTGGTGAGGAGCCAAACCCCTAGGATTACCATTGCAATGGGCAAGATCACAGCGGTAATCCAGCTTGACCTCAAATACGGCCCGAAGTAGCTGATCCTGTTGAGGATCCCTATCGCCCCCAGCGCAACCAGGACCCAGCCAATGAGATTGGAATTCCTGCTGAGAAAATCCTGCGAAAATATGCCAAGATCTGGCACCAGCTCTCCACGAGCGAGCCTTCCAGATATTTGGAAAGTATCGAAGAAACTGTAGAACCATGTAACCGGGGCCACCAGCACGGACCATAACTGGTCAAATGGACGGCCCACCGCGCCTGCTATAAAAAGCGCCCCAAAGAAGAATGCCATGATCTGTAATCCGCGGTTCATAAGCCCCAGATACATTTGCCCCGCCCCAGGGATGAGGGCAAATAAGAATACCAGAAAACTAGATTTTGCTTCACTCGAGGTTTTCCTTTCAGTTCTCAGAGTAGCGCCGCCCTCCGCATCCTTAGGATCGGTGATTTCAACCTTCTGGCCAGCGGCAACTTGTTCCGGCGTCGCACTAGCTCCACCAGGCAAGTTACCCTCAGTTGGATTGGAATCTGATGTATTCACAATCAAACACCTCCAAACCGCAATAGACTCATTATCAGCCCGGCCCCCTCAGAAAAGAGCCTGGGAAGTAAGACGCCGATTTCCGCTACAGAGTCACTCCTAGAGAGTAAGGCTGCTGTCATCTTTGCGGCATCTGATCTTACTATTTCAATGGAAACTGAATGTGGCAACAATTCCCCGGCTCCCAGAGTCGACCATATGAACACCAGGAACACTCCCAGGGCGGCCCCGAGAAAAGCCAGGTCGATTCCTGATGCGGGGGCCATGTGTCGCAACCGCTGGAGAGCGTAACCCCAGCACGGCAAAGTATTACTCTTCTTTTCCTCCTGGCTCCCGGCCGCCTGAAAGATCGCAGAAGCCAAATCTTCAGGCATATCCAATTCCGGGAGTTCTTCAAATATGCTCTCAAATCTTTCCCATTCAACAAGCCTTGCCTGGCATCTGTCGCACAAGCCCATATGGGACTCAAATGCAGCGATGTCAAATATCAATTCTTCGCGAGGAATCCGTCCCTTCTTAAAGGCGATATATGAATGAATATTACGCTCGACCTTGTCGCATCTCAAAACTTACCGCCCCCCCACTAATCTGCTCTGCAGAATCTTCTTGGCGCGGTATAGCCTCGTCTCAACTGTCCTTAACGGAAGCTTAAGGATCTCGCCGATTTCACGATACGAGAGACCTTCATAATGATATAGAATGATGACTATACGGTAGTTCTCCGGCAGCTCCGCTACCTCCCGCCACAGAAGCTCGGCCCTCTCCCTGTTTATGACGATCTCCTCAGGCCCTATATCATCGTCAGGGGGATCAAACTCCCCGCTATGCCCCTCAGGATTATCCTGGCATGAAACCTCCTCAAGGCATGTGAAGGAGATGACTCTGGCTCCCTGCCTGCGTTGCTTCCGCCACCAGTCGATAGTCTTGTTTGTGGCGATCCGGTAGAGCCAGGTGCCCAGCTTTGAATCCCTGCGGAATCCGCGGATAGACCGGAATGCATCGAGGAATACCTCTTGAGTTAGGTCGCGGGCATCCTCATGGTTGTATGTGGCCCTGAACGCCAATCTATACACAGCCGCCTGGTATTTCCTCACCATTTCTTCAAAGGCGGATAGATCTCCCGACGCTATCCTTGCCACAATGGCGCTATCCTCGTCCAGGGGGAACTCTTTTCTCATATTCTCATACCCCTCAGGCCCCTAGACATGGACCGCCGGGGGCGCATAGCTCATCGAGATACAACCGATGTTCTCCCTTCGCCACTTTCCATCTGGTATTGACGCCTTTTCAAGAATAAGTACTTCACCAGAAAACGGCCAATCAAGGCGGTGGACCCCGGCGCCAACCGGGTGTCAATGGATAGACTATCTGGATATCTGGGGATACAGGTTAGAACTGCGGATGTAGATGCAGTCTTTATTTGGGCATTAGCTAACAGCACCCAGGATATTAGTTGACATCGCCCATATATATGCAGCGCTCTTCCCGGCGGGAAGACGCGACGTAACGCTTCAGGGCCTGAGGATAGAGCCTGCGCGAGTCGAGGCCGTCCAGGTCGAGCCATTCTACAGAAACCTGGTACCTATCAGGTTCTACCCCTTTCTGGGGAACCTGGCCATCCCGGACTGTGCATGCGAACATCAGTTCCACCTGGTGAATATCGCCGTCCCAGAATGCAAACTCGTGATTACATCCTATATATTCGCGAACAAAAAGAAGTTCTCCGACGTCCACTTCCACTCCTATTTCTTCACGACATTCCCGCTTTAGCGCATCAATCAAGGTTTCTCCCGGTAGTTGCCCCCCTCCTGGGAGGAGATAGAAAGTGCCGAACTGATCGACGTTCTTTGTGACTAAGAGCCTGCCGTCCTGTATGATAACAGCCTTCGCAGAAACTCTGATATTCTTCATGAGATCCCACCACCCGCCGAGAATATGACCTTTTTCAGCTTGTTGGCGATACCCCCATAACCTGCGCCGCCACCGAGCGCGTCCGGGGGCCATCGAATTCACACAGGAAGATACCTTGCCACCTCCCAAGGACAAGTCGTCCCTCATGAATGGGCACAGACAGGGTTGTCCCCACAAGGCTGGCCTTTATATGGGCGTCAGAATTGCCTTCCACGTGACGAAATTGCGAGTTGACCGGCACAAGTCGTTCCAGGTGCGCCAGTAAATCCTCGCGGACATCAGGATCTGCATCTTCATTTATCGTGAGGCCCGCCGTTGTATGGAGCGCTGAGAGGTAGACGACTCCCTCCCCCGCCCCACTCTTATTGACAATCTCCTGCACCTGCCCGGTGATATCGATCATCTGTACCCGCCGTCTGGTTGGGACACTTATTTGCCCGTAAAATGTCACACTTTCTCCCATATATTGTCACCCCCGTGATCTTACTCTGAATCGAACCCCATTGTATCATGGGTGATCACTCATGGCCGGCCTGACTACCGCGGTCAAGATACCTTCTCCGCCGCAAGTTTCCTCATATGGGCAAGATTCCTGCGATCATCCTCCATGTTCTCGCGGGGAGTCTCCAGGATAAATGGCAGGTCTTTTAGCCGCGGGTTTCCCAATATGACGCGAAAGCCGCCATCACCTATCGTGCCGGCTCCAATGTCTGCATGGCGATCTTTATGCGAACCCCTGGGAAAGACCGAATCATTGGCATGCACGACCTTGACCCTATCCATCCCAATGATCCGGTCGAGATGCACGAGAGTGTCATCCAACCCCTGAATAGTTGCCACATCATACCCTGCCGCCCACAGGTGACATGTGTCAATGCATATTCCTAACCTGGAATCATCATGGATTTTTGATATGATCTCCTGGAGCTCCTCGAAGGTCCCGCCGATCTCTGTGCCTGATCCCGCCACCGTTTCCAGCAGGATAACAGGTATGTCTTCTCCCTCATCTGAATCCAGAGCCTCATTGATGGCTTCCGAGATCCTACGTATACCTTCCTGCCTACCCCGGCCAAGGTGACTCCCGGGGTGTATGACGAGATATCTGGCGCCGAGAGTCCGAGATCTTGCCATATCCTCTTTTAAAGCCTGGACCGATAATGCGTAAAGATCATCCTTTGGTGACGCCAGATTCAATAAATATGGAATATGAACTACTACAGGAAAGATCCCCGTGGAATCTATCTTCCGCATGAAGGAACCGGCTTCTTCCGGATCCAGGTCCCGGGTCCTGAGAGATCTGGGACTTCTGGAAAAGATTTGCATGGTCTCACACCCGATCTCAATGGCCCTGTCAGGGGCTTTATCGACTCCTCCCGCAATAGAAACATGAACGCCAAACCTCATAGAAATCCTCCATTCTCCCATCACCGTCTCCCAAGCTGGTCGAGAAATCTCAGCACCGGATTTCTCTCTATAAAGCGAGAAAGCGGATATTTCTCACAGTAAAGATGCAACAGCAGCAACATCAAAAGATAAATGATCTTAGGATATGGCCCGAGGTTGAGGACAATCAGATGTCCAACACTGATTCCAAGGGCATTTGAACCTGTATCTCCCAACATCCCGCGTTCTTTCAATTCCGCCGGCAGATATGCCAGAGCTGCGCCAAGGACTGAGAAGGCCAGGATGGTGGCAGATGAAGGGGACGTGAGCAATGAAACCGGAAGTTGCACAATCAAATAGGCCTTGATAGCTCTTCCGGGCCGGAGGTCAAGCAAATTCCACATATTTGCCGATAGGGCCAGGATGAAGGTATTTACCACGGCCTCTATTAAACGCGATGATATCGCCGTGGCGACAATGGCGCTGCTGGCGAATATAACAATGGCTTTTATCGCGCCTGTAGAAAGGCGGCGGGCGAAGATCAGGCTTCCCAGATGGCCCCGGAAACCCTTGACGCTTTGAGTCCCCCAGATATCATCAACAAGCCCGGCAAAGGCGGCTGATGACACAAGAAAAAGCGGCACAACGAGTTCCGATAGAGACAAAGGCAGCCATCCAAAGAAATAACCGAGCAATATGGCCATCATGGCCGAGAAAACCAGTGAAATGCCGCAGGAAGTGGGTATGTCCAGACCTAAATAGTTTTTCTTTGTATGCCCCTGACGTTTTAAGATCCTGATGACGATGGGGGTCATCGCCAGTGATAGAATGAAAGCCAACCATAATGCCAGTAATGCTGTCATTTTTCCACTCTTCTCTAATGGTCTGGACCGGGATCAAGATCTGCGACGGGGAAAAAGGCGAAACAGGATAGCCAATGCTATATCCCGAAACTGTCTCAACCGGTGCAGGCTATGAGGGAGGCTCTTTCCCGTCACTCTATGTCTCATATCGGTCTCCACCTCGATCACGCGAAGCCCGATCCTTAGAGCATCGATTGTCATTCCAACCTCAACGCCCCAGCGGGAGGCAAATGGCAGGATCCTGAGGAGGTCCTCCTTCCTGGCCGCCCTCTGTCCTGAAAGAGGGGAGCTGGCCTTGTACCCGGTGAGCGCCCAGATTCCAAATCGGCCAAGTCCCTTTGCTGCGCCAAATCCGCCGCCCTTTCCCATCGATGGCAAAGAAGCTATGCAAAGGTCAGCCTGTCCGGCAATGATGGGCTCCAGTAGCTTCGTAAATCCCTTCGCGCTGTCCCCGAGATCCCCATCGAGAAGCGCCACGAACTCTGACGTCGAGGACTTCACCCCGACAGTCATTGCATAGCCTTTCCCTTTATTTTGTTCCAGCCGGATTACCCTAGCGCCGCTATCTTCAGCCCTGCGTGCGGTATCATCAGTCGAGCCGTCATCTACGACAATGACCTCATTGGCAAGCCCGGTAGAAATAACAGCGGCCACAGTACTCCCGATGGTTCGAGATTCATTATATGCGGGTATCACAACTGATACCGTAAAATCCCGGTTATCGAGAGTCCGGGCCTGGGAATATGTCTGGCACACCATCAGTAGCCCCTTCACGCACACCGAAATGACCATTGACGCCTGATAAAGCGTAAATAAGAGATATATAGCCTAGAGGAGTGTCGATGCTATCCACGGTAGTAAACCTCCGGGATGCATAACTTTTCATGTGGGATGCGGTCACGCTGGAGGCTTCCGCCACCACAACCCTGATCCCCTGCGATTTAGCTGCCTCTGCCAGAAGAAGGCCTGTATCCTTAAAGAAATCTGTAAGGGATGTCCCTTCTTTCGAAGCTGCGCCTTCCTTGTCAAGTTTCGTCCTCGACCCTCCCACAATCAGAATCTGGTCAGCAGATCTTCCAGATTCCCCATCCACAGATATGAAACCCATGGCTTCTAGCGCAGGGACGATGGTGAAACCACCGGCCCCTGAAATGGCTGAAATGAGATCTCCCGCCAGGAGTTTTGCAAATTCATTAGATTGATCAATTCCCTTTCCCACCAGAGCCATGAGCTCACCGGCATTATCATCTTTCCTGATTGAAAATGTCCTTCTCACCCGGATTATCGTAGAAATGAAGCCACCTGAATATTCGATGGCCTTTTGAATGGACTTTAGCTCTTTCTCGCTGATGGAGTTCTCTCCCATGATTATGGCTATGCGTTCGCCAACAAGCTTGTCCTTTGCGAAGGCATAAAAAGCCTGTTCCTCAAATCTCCTGCTCACCATAAGCTCCGACTGCGCGCGAGCAAGCTCCGCGCGAGATAAATCACGATCCCGCCGCAGTTCCTCGAAATCGGCTTCGAGCCTGTCTATGAGCTTTTGCTGCTGTTCCACCATGGTACGGTCTTCCACAAGGGCCATACCAATTAGGATTCCCGTCCCAAGGGCAAGGAAAATAGCAGCAATGGTGATTATATGTTGTCTGATATCAATAACCATTTGTATCCTCGCTTAGTATATATTCAGCATCACTTTAACCCACATGAACAACAATCGAAATAATTGCTTCGGGCCGCCCGACATGACCAGCACGATAGTGAAAGGCAGGAGCGCGCCTAACACGATCCCGGCCACATAGCTGATCCTGACCCTGCCTTTGTAAAGTTTATTCACACCCTTGGCATCCACCAGCTTCGGGCCCACTTTCAGTCTTACCAGGAATGTGCTGGCCATCCCCTTCCTTCCTTTTTCAAGGAAATCAATCATATTGGAATGAGTGCCGACTGCCACGATGAGATCGGCTCCCTTTTCATAAGCCAATAGCAGCGCTATATCCTCGCTCGTTCCCGGAGCCGCAAAAATCACCGGATCAATTCCCAATTTCCTGACCCTGTCAAGACCAGGGGCCCTGCCCCCGGGATACGCATGGACAATGACCTCAGCCCCGTATCCAAGGACACGGTCTGAAACGCTGTCCATATCACCAATGATGATATCAGGCCTGTACCCAAGCTCTACCAGAGCATCTGCGCCCCCATCCACCCCCATCAGCACCGGGTGTTCCTCGCGGATATACGGGGCAATTGCGACCAGGTCCTCCCGGTAATCATGTCCACGCACGACGACCACGACAGGCTTTCCCGCTATCTGGGTCTTTATGTCCGGAATCTTGAGATCCCCAAGGATGAGTGCCTTCTCGTGATTTGCATAATCAAGCGTATTTTGTATGAATTTCTCCAGGCTGCCGGCGAGGTTTTGTTGACTTTCCTCCAACTTTCTCTTGTAGATTTCCTTACCTAGGACCTCACCTACTCCTATGGTCTTCCCTCGATGCAGTATGACGCCACCCCGGATTTCGATCCTATCACCATCAGAGAGACGGGTCATGACATCCCGGCCGACCTTGTCGACCACATGTATCCCGGATTCTAGAAGTCGAGCCGGACCCGTATTGGGGAACTCTCCACTTATGCACTCGTCGGCATTGATTATAGCTTTGATGCCGCTTCTGATCAACGCCTCGCACGCCACTTCGTCTACATCTTTATGGTCAATGACAGCAATATCCCCTGGACCGAGCCTCTTCACGAGGTCTTTGGTCTTGAAGCCAATTCTCGCCACACCCTTTATGGAAACCAAAAGGGCCACCTCATCCTTCATATTCCTATTAAGGATATAGTATTCTGGAAAAGGAGCAAAATAATAACCAGAAAGGAGAGGTACACCCAGATTATCCAGCATTCTTTTCCAATCGAAGCTTGTCCGCTATTCGGGCAATAAATGCGGAGTTCGTTGGCTTGCCTCGTTCCTGATCCACGGTATGACCAAACACGCTATTCAGTAGTTCGATATTGCCCCTTGACCAGGCGATCTCTATTGCATGCCTGATTGCCCGTTCGACTCTTGGCGGAGTGGTGTTGAACTTCTGAGCGATACGGGGGTACAATTCCTTGGTTACCCTTCCAAGAAGCCCCGAATCCTCGATAACCATAAGTATGGCTTCCCTTATGTATTGGTAACCCCGGATGTTGGCGGGAATGCCCAGGGCATGGATAGATTCAGTCACCCTTGCATGAAGATTGCCAAATGAATGGCCTGGTTTTCCATTATGTCGTGTCTGCGGCTGATCCTGCACAGTGCCGAGCACTTGCCGAATACGGGCTATAAGGCTGGTGATATCAAACGGTTTCATTATGTAGTAATCTGCGCCCAACTCGATGACCCTCTGGGTGATAGTCTCCTGACCGATGGCGGTAAGCATGATTGTCTTGGGCTTCTTATCTAAGCCCAGCCTATTCAAGCGCTCCAGAACCCCTATGCCATCTAGACGGGGCATGACGATATCAAGAAGCAAAACGTCCGGGCAGTTCTTTTCAACCTCTTCCAGCACCTCTAGCCCATCATACGCAATCCCCGCCACTTTCATGTCAGGCTGTTGGTCGATGAATTCACTCAAGGCATCACACAGGCTTACATTGTCATCGGCAATGATGATACGAGCACAATTGTTCTCCACAATACCACCACCTCACACTGCAGGGAATAGATTCTACACGACCATCGGAAGTCCTCCCTCCGCCAGTGGAGGTACTGTGAAGGCGGCACCCCGGGAGGAAGCCTTCTTTTCCGTATTTCCCATGAGTCCAGCTTCTCTAAGCATCCATTCGGCCAAAGTAGCATACCCACGCGTCGGGTCGGCCAGAAATACATGGGTAACGACAGCTACGAGTTTCCCATTCTGGACGATCGGACTCCCGCTCATGCCCTGCACTATCCCGCCAGTACGCCCCAAAAGCCTCTGATCGGTTATCCGAATTATCAGTCCTTTCGCTCCCGGGGACCTGTTTCGTAGCACCCTTTCGATCTGTATCTTAAAACGGTCTATATGTTCGTCATCGATCACCGTAAACATATCTGCTTCTCCAACTGTCACATCTTCTGCCAGTGCCACGGGAATGCCATTGGGGAAGAACGGATTTGGTTCCGGAGGCCTGGTAAGTCTGCCGAAGATTCCGAGCCTAGTATTCTTGGTTATGGTGCCTAGATACTCTTTTAAGCCGTCAAAAGTTCCGATTTTCTCGCCCGGTTGCCCGCGTTCACCTTGATGAATACCAACTATGCATGCCGGAACGATGCGCCCCTCTTTGATATTAGCCTCTCGATTAGTCCCAGAATCTGTGATTATATGGCCGAGAGCCCCATATGTATGAGTTTCACTGTCATAAAAGGAGAGTGTCCCCACTCCGGCGGCATTGTCGCGGACAAAGACCCCGATTCGATAGGCAAATCCATTCCCCTTAGGATCGCCTGGTGAATCCTCCCTGGATTTCACTGGAGTAACCATGGTCTTTATCTGCGCACCATTTCTCTTCAGGGTCAGCTCTACCGGCCTGCCGCGTAGTCCTGCCTGGTTGATGAGAGTTTCAAGGTGGGACGTTCCCTGAACATCAATTCCATCTACCTGCAGGATCACATCGCCTACCTGTATGCCAGCATCAGCCACTGGGTGAACCCTTCTACCATCCTCGGTGATCACCGGATAAAGTCCGGCAACAATTACCCCCTGGGGTGCCAACAAAACCCCGATAGCATGTCCCCCAGCCATGACCTTGAGTTGAGGCACTACATTCACGAGGACACGTCTTGCTGGCAATATCCTGGCGAACTTCACATAGAGTTGGGTGGCGCCCGGGCTTATCGGATCTATCCTGAGCCTTTGACCACGAAAGACCCTGATCGTCGAAGGATCATTCTGCTCTGCTAGATTTGTCTTTAGGTCGGGAGTCCCTAAACGAATGATCTTCCCTTCATTTACAGATAATGAAATATCCAAGGGCAAGCCAACTACCAATTCCCTGGGTTCACCGGTAGATAACCTGATTTCCTCAGGTATGCCGGAAAGATATTCCAAGAGTGGGGTTGAGATCAGAAAGCTTGAACTGGTGATGATGCAGAGCAAGATAAGGAATCTAAGTGTTCTTATTCTTGACCATAGCCTGTCCCCAAAACGCAAACTACTATCCCTCCAATTTCCACGACAAAGCCATTCACAGATCTCAACGAAAACATCCATGTGGCGAAAGAGACGCCACATATGAGATGCTCACGGGCCACGCACAAATAAAATGCCCATGCTATGGATGTTTATTCCGCCAAAACTTTGGCAGGCAGGGTTAGAACTGCCTCAGAAGCCTCGCGCAAAAAAAGCCGTCGGTACCATGAATATGGGGAAATAAACGGAGGAATACGGGATTCTGCAGGGGAAATGATGAGACAAATTCTCTTGGAATGATATCTCTCAGGTCTGTAAGGCAAAATCTGGGGTGCCGTTTCAAAAACCTCTCTATTACATCCTCATTCTCTTCCCTTTCCAGACTACATGTGGAGTAAACTAGAATTCCGCCGATTCTGACGCATTCGCTAACTCTAGACAGGATTTCGAGCTGAAGAGCGGCTAGCTCTTTGATCTGTTCCGGCCTCTTCCTCCACCTGGAATCCGGCCTACGCCTGAAGACACCCGTCCCTGAACAGGGCGCATCCAGCAAAACCTTCGAGGCCATGCCAGGATAGTAGTTTGGCAAATCCCTTGCGTCTGACGCCACGGTTCTTACATTAGTGATCCCAAGTCTTTTGACATTTTGCGCCACAAGTGCCAACCGGCGCTTGTTTACATCAGCGGCAATGATCCTGCCTCTATTTCCCATAAGGGCAGCCATGTGCGTGGTCTTCGTGCCCGGTGCGCTTGCTGCATCGATCACAATGTCATCATGCGATGGGGAGACAATATGTGATATGAGCATCGACCCTTCGTCTTGAACCACAAAGAAACCTTTCTGAAAAGATTTGAGTTTTGTTACCGGCGTCGGTAACGAAGCAATTATGATCCCTTCAGAGACAATTCTGCTGGGAGTGCAGGAGATGCCCTCCTCTCCCAGGGCGGCCATAAGCTCATCCCTGCTGATTTTCAAAGTATTGGTTCGAATAGAAAGGGGAGATGGCAGATTATTAGCTTCAACCAGCTTCATAGTCTCATCAAGGCCGAATTGGCTGATCCATCTCCTTACAAGCCACTCAGGATGCGAAAAACGCACTGATAGATAGCGGACCGGATCGCCTTCAGGGTCGGGGAGCTTCACTCCATCAAGCCCACGGACGACTGAACGCAAAACAGCATTGACAAATCCAGCCGGATTCCCGCTCCTTCCACGGATTCGCTTTGAAAGCTCCACAGCCTGATGTACTGCAGCATGAAGAGGCGTTTTATCAGAGAAAAGGATCTGATAGAGGCCGATCCGCAAGATATTGAGGACGGAATGGTCAATCTCAGCAAGGGGACGATGGCAAAACTGCTGAAGTATCCAGTCCAATCTGCCCTGCCACCGCAGAACGCCATAGACCAATTCAGTGGCAAGGGCCCGATCAGGTCCCTGAAGATCCATGTGATCAAGGGTTTCATCAAGGGTGAGGCCCGCAAAAGCGTCGCGGGCCTCTACGGCGTCAAGCACTTTCAGCGCAGCGATCCTTGCGGGGGCCGCCTCGGATTTCTCATGGCCACGTCCATGTCCATGGCGGTCATGCTCTCCCGGTGATTTGTCAGTCACGCCTGCTGCCCCTTAGTATGAGAAGTCGAAGCAACTGCGTTATAGCCACGGCCACCGCGGCTACATATGTGAGGGCTGCGGCATTCAGGACTTCACGTGCATGGCCAATTTCATCATGCGTCAAATAGCCGCCTGAGTCTAGGGCCGCAAGGGCACGCTGGCTGGCGTTATATTCCACGGGCAATGTTACGATAGAGAATGCCACTACACCCACAAAGATCCAAATCCCAAGTGTCATGAGCCAGGCCAACCCTGACTGAGCGAAGATGAATCCAATGAAAAAGAGAGGAAACGCAAGGGATGATCCAAGGTTGGCCACTGGCACCAGGCTTGACCTGATGGCAAGCGGCACATATCCCCTTGCGTCCTGCACAGCATGTCCGGATTCATGAGCCGCTACCCCAAGGGCTGCGAGAGATGTCGAGCCGTAAACCTGCGGTGAAAGCCTGAGAACCTTGCCCCTTGGGTCATAATGATCTGCCAGATGCTGAGGAATCTGCTCTATCCGGATGCCTGTCAAACCATAGCTATCAAGAATCCTCCTGGCCACCTCAGCTCCTGTTATGCCGCGCCTAGCTCCCACTCTTGAATATCTCGCGAATGTTCCCTGCACCCTAGCCTGGGCATACATAGCAAATGCCAGGGCCGGAAGAATTAGGATATAGGTTGGATCCCAATAAAACATATCTTTTCCCCCCCAACAGACTTGATCACCCAAAACGCATTGTTTGCGAAATCCTGTGGCCCAGTATAAACGCCTGGACCTCCATCCGGCGGCCCCCTTCGGGCTGGACCTCGAGCAGCCTCAAAAGTCCTTTTCCTGTTGAAACGGTGATCCCCCGATTGCGATCAACCTCCACCACCTGTCCTGGCGCCTGGGCGCATCCAAAGCCATCCGAGATCCGGGGCTCATCCTCCTCTGATAATACCTGGACCTTCAATATCTTGATCCTCTCCCCATCAAGAAACGCAAACGCGCCTGGGCTTGGCGCCATAGCCCTTACTAGATTATGAATCCTTGAGGCAGGGAGACTCCAGTCTATCTTTGCCATTTCTTTTGTTAGCTTTGGAGCCATGGTAGCCTTTTCATCAGCTTGAGGCATAGGCCTGAGAGTTCCTCTCTCGAGTTTTTCGATAGTCTCCAGAAGGAGGCAGGCTCCCTCACACGCCAGAATATCGTGGAGTTCCCCCGCAGTCATATCATCACGGATGGGCACCTCTCGCTGTAGAAGTATATCTCCTGTATCCCATCCCTCATCCATAAGCATCGTAGTGACGCCCGTCTTTGGTTCACCGTTCAAGATGGCCCATTGAATCGGGGCAGCTCCGCGATATTTCGGGAGAAGAGAAGCATGCACATTGATACACCCGAATTTAGGCAATCTCAAGAGATCCCCGGGTATCTTCTGACCGAAGGCAACTACCACGATGGCCTCAGGGTTGAGACCAGAGATCTCCTTGATGAACCTCGGGTCCTTGACATTCCGTGGTTGGAGCACAGAAATGCCGTGACCCTGCGCCAGACGTTTTACTGGACTGGAACCCACTCTTTGGCCCCGCCCGCTGGGTCGGTCTGGCTGTGTAACAACCGAAGCCACATTATGCCGCTGTATAAGCAACTCAAGAGAAGGCACCGCGAATTCGGGTGTCCCCATGAAAACTAGACGCATCTACTGCGCTCCCATCTGATATGCTGACGAACTCAGTCTCGAATTCGCCCCTACCCATCTTCCCTGATAAGATCCTTCGCCTTGTCAATAAACAGTATCCCATCCAGATGATCTATCTCATGCTGCAGAGCCCGTGAGAACAGTCCCTGCGCCCTAACGCTTCGAACAGTGCCATTTATATCTTGCCCTTCAGCCGTCACTAACTCAGCCCTTGTCACCAGACCAGTAATGCCTGGAATGCTAAGGCACCCCTCTCTATCGCACACCTCGCCGGAAGCCTCAGAAATGACGGGATTTATAAGGGTAATGGGGCCGTCACCCACATCAACGACAATGAGCCTGAGCGGGATCCCCACCTGCGGAGCCGCGAGCCCTACCCCATTAGCGGCATACATTGTATCAAGCATGTCTTGGGCCAGCTTCTTGACATCCTGGGTGATCCTGGTGACGGGCGCCGCCGCCATTCGCAGAATAGGATCCCCTTCTTTCCTGATTTCTAAAACCAAATCGCTTGCCTCCAATACCAGGATAAATAGTCATTGCCTTTGCTCAATCCAATTTACTGCCATTATCATATAAATATATCATATCATGCTCTGCGGATCTACATCTACAGCGACCTTTACGCCTTGACGGGCGTATGCCTTCGCGGTCTCTGACGCAATCCGATATGCAATTTCGGATCCTTTAATGACATTGGAAACCTTTAGGATGATATGCCATCGATATACGCGTTTTACCCGTTTCACCGGCAATGGCGATGGACCCAGCACTTGGAGAAAAGGATTTCCCTGTTGTGACGCTATCTGGCGAAACCTAGAAGAAAGCTGTCCCACCGCCTGTACTACCTTGCCCTCATCTTCTGAGGTCGTCATCACAGAGATCAAATGAGAGAACGGCGGGTACCCCAGTTCCTGCCGCAGCGCGAGTTCCTTTGCATAGAAGCCCTCATAGTCATATCGTCCTGCATAAAGGACAGCATAATGCGAAGGACAGTAAGTCTGAATCACAACCTTCCCAGGGGTATTACCTCTCCCGCTTCTTCCAGCCACCTGCACCAGGAGCTGAAATGTACGTTCCGATGATCGAAAATCAGGGAGGTTGAGAGATATATCGGCAGATATGACTCCAACCAGGGTGACGCTTGGGAAATCGAGTCCTTTTGCGATCATCTGGGTGCCTACCAAGACGTTGTATTCCCCCCTGGAAAAAGCGGAAAGTATGGCCTCATGACTCCCTTTACGCCTTGTGGTATCAAGATCCATCCTCAGCACCTTGGCGTCTGGAAAAGCTCTGAGGACTTCCTTTTCCACTCGCTCTGTGCCTATTCCATACTGGCCTATGCGATGCCCCTTACAATTAGGGCATATATTGGGAATAGCTTCTTCATGACCGCACCAGTGGCACCTCATGACTCCTTCATCAGAGTGCATAGTCAAGGAAACGTCACAATCAGGGCATCTCAAGGCGTGTCCACATTCGCGACACAACACAAAGGTAGAATAGCCCCTTCGATTCAGGAAAAGCATTATGGATTCACCGCGCTCCAGATGCTCACGAATGGCAGCGCTCAATCTGCGGCTGAAAACTCCTCTATTGCCAGATGCGTGTTCTTCCTTCATATCTACGATCTCCACATGAGGAAGCGGTCTTGAGTCGATCCTGTCCGGGAGGGATACAAGCCTATAGTCCCCTGAAATCGTGTGATAGCTTGTCTCTATGGATGGTGTCGCGCTTCCCAGGAGGACCACTGCGCCCTGAATGGACGCTCTTTTGATGGCAACCTCACGGGCGTGGTACCTCGGAGCTTCCTCTTGCTTGTAAGAACTTTCATGCTCCTCATCAACGACTATCAACCCCAGCTTGCGGCATGGCGCAAATACACATGACCTGGCTCCGATGGCCACCATAGCCTCGCCCCGCGCAAGTCTTTCCCATTCCTTCGCCCGCTCACCGCCAGAAAGCCTGCTGTGGAGAACAGCCACCAGGTCTCCGAATCTTTCGCGAAAGCGATCTACCATTTGGGGAGTGATGCTGATCTCGGGAACCAGGACAATTGCGGAATTTCCCCGCGCGATGCAGGTTTGGATTGCCCTGAGGTATACCTCCGTCTTCCCGCTGGCTGTAACTCCATGCAATAGAATAGGTTTTGGGTCCTTCCGAAGGAGAGCTTCCTCAATGAATGAGAGAGCCTTTTCCTGAGCTGGAGTGAGCGCAAAAGGGCTTTTCATACCCGCCTCGCCAAAAGCTTTAGCATCGGAAGCCTGCGCTGCTGGCGGGACCCTTCTTTTCGCAGGACGTTGAGAAATCTTCAAGGCGCGCGTTGACGGAGGAAGCATAGCTCGCAGCACATCAACGGCCCGGCAGGCATACCTGTCCTTCACCCAAAGGGCCAGATCGATCATATCAGGGGTGAGAAGCGGGCTTGAACCTGAGACCGAGATAATCTCCCTGAGTTTTGTGGGTTCGGCGATGGCCGGGGCGTTGCCCAGCTCTATGACATAGCCCCCCACTTTCCTGCTGCCAAGCGGCACCACCACATAACTTCCAATCGTCACATCATCTTTCAAGGATGGCGGGACAATATAGTCGAAGGCCCTGTCTAGAGCCTGAGTCGGAACATCTACGACGACACGGGCATATTTTGAGTCTGCTGCAGAAAAAGACATAGTCAAAATCCCTACGCTCTCTGCCCCGTAAAATCAGGGCAAGTCTCGCCAATTCTATATCTGCCTCATTTTCAGGTCTTCAGGGGAGATGATCCCCCTGGCCAGGAGCCATTTGAGGGCAACGCGCTCGAGACGACGCACGATCCTTGTCGTGATGAATTCATTGCGAGATAGCGGCGCGACCAGGATCGTAAACATGCCGCATAGGTTGCCCCCGAGGATATCAGTAAAAAGCTGATCACCGACCACTGCCGTATTTTGCGGGTCTGTCCCAAGGACTGTGAGGGCCTTCTTGAATGCCGATGGAAAGGGTTTGAGCCCCCCTAGCGCCGCAGGAATCCCGGTCATATCGGAAATAGCCTTTATCCTGGACGATACATTGTTTGAGACGATGCATAGTTTGAGCCCCGCGGCCTTGGCCCGGTGAATCCAGCCCGAGACAGCATCCTCGATATCGGACTTGCCCCAAAATGCCAAAGTATTATCGATATCAAGAATGATGGACCTGATACCCATAGCCCTGAGCTCGTCCACATCGATATCCGCGAGATTCCTTTGCCACAGGTCTGGGCAAAGGAACCTCGCGAGCCCCTCTTTATCCCGCCGCGCCCCGTTCTCATTCACATCACTGATCATTGAAATAACCGCTATCCGCTCCTTCATTCCTGATTATATCATAAATTCCATTGGTTTTACCAGTCAGGGAAAATATCCCAGAAACGGGAGGTATCTCATGAGCGATGAAAGCTAATGGCATTCATCTGCCATCATATATTTTTGTAGCTTGCCAATAGCTCGTTTTTCGATTCGAGAAACATAAGAACGGGAAATGCCCAGTTTCTTCGAGACTTCACGTTGTGTACGGCTGATTCCATCAAGAAGTCCGTATCTCATTTCGATCACCTTACGCTCACGCAAACTCAGACGTCCCACCCTATCCTGCAGTTTCTGTTCTTCCACTAATACCTCGACACTCTCTGAGATGTCATCTCCCTCGGAACTCAAGACATCCATCAAGGTTATCTCATTCCCTTCTTTATCGGCGCCGATGGTATCATAGAGGAACAATTCACCGCGATTCTTCCGAACGGATCGCATATGCATAAGGATTTCGTTCTCTATGCAGCGGGCTGCATAAGTTGCAAGACGGGTCTTCTTCTTCTTGTTGAAAGTATCTATGGCCTTTACGAGCCCTATGGTTCCAATGGAGATCAGATCATCTATCTCTTCGGCTTTGCCGTCGAACTTTTTCACGATGTGAGCGACGAGTCTGAGATTGCGCTCCACCAGAGTATTCCTAGCTTCTTCATCACCTTTTTCTTTGAGTTCGAGAAGGCGCGCTTCTTCCTCCTCGGTGAGCGGATCTGGGAAAATGTTGCCTGATGTTACATATGAGACCAGGAGAAAAAGGCCTCTGATGAGGGAAACCCCTAACGCGATGGCCGCTGGCAGCATACGCCCACCTCCGAAATGAGATTCACTAAAAATCATATGAATCGGATATCAGAAAGTGTGCGTGTCCACCAGCGATATGACCTTATTTGCTATTTCTCTGAAAATAGGAGCTGCAACGCCTCCTCCGCTGCCACCTTCTTCAGAAAGAACCACAATCACCATCGCTGGCTCATCAGCAGGCACATAACCAGCGAACCAGGCGTGAGTCACAGGCTTTCCATCAATTACCTTTCCGGTTTCGCTCGTGCCAGTCTTGCCGGCAGCGCCGGAGGGACATATCGTCTCAGCTTCCCTCCCAGTTCCTGAAAGCACCGTCTGCCGCAGCATCTGTCTTACCAGCGCGGTCACTTCGGGTCTAAAGACCTTCTTTTTTTGCACAGTTGGGAAACTTTTTAAAAGTAAGCCATCATTCCCCCTGACCTCCAGGACCACCTTGGGCCTTACAACCTCGCCGCCATTCGCTATAGCAGACATGAGCGTGGCTACCTGAAGAGGAGTGGCAGTCACCTGGCCCTGGCCTATTGATGCATTAGCCAGGTCCTGGAGGGACATATGCCATAGATCCGGAATGCTCCCTGGGCGCTCCTCGGGTATACCAAGCCCCGTGATCCCGCCCAAGCCGCAGGCCTCCATATACTCAATGAGTTTCCTCCTGCCAAGTCTCTGCCCTACGTCAATGAAAACAGAGTTGCAGGATTCGGCCATCGCGTCTGTAAAGGAGATGCGCCCGTGCCCTCCTTCATCTGCTTTGTAGCATTTGAAACGTACACCGCCAACATCAACATAACCCTTGTCTGTAAACTCTTCATCACAAGTCACGATGCCCTCTTGTAGCGCAGCGGCCGCAACCAGGACTTTCATGATGGATCCGGGCGGATATGGCAAGACAGCACGATTGACAAAAGGGGCTCCAGGTTTCCCAAAGGCTGCAGATGGGTTATTTGGGTCAAAGGTCGGACGAGTGGTCATGGCGAGAATTTCTCCTGTATGCGGGTCCATCACAACTATGGCTCCTCGAGGGAGTCTTTCGTCAGCCACATGCTCCACGATTTCCTGGATATCACAGGAGATTGTAAGGACAAGATTCCATCCTCCCTGGCCGGAGGGAGCCACAATACGATATCCGAGGCCAGGGATGAGCATATTTCTAGCATCCACATAGGCTAGCAATTTGTAAGCCGAATCCGAGGCGAGATAATCATCAAACGCTGATTCAATCCCCATGATCCCATGCCCGTCCTTTGGGCTCACATATCCTATGAGATGGGCGGCCATATCCCCTGGCGAATATCGCAGCCTCAATCTATGGCGGATCACGCCATTTTCTCTCAACCATGATGATGCTCCTGCAAGTGGTTGTAAGTTACGAGGGAAAAGGAGAAATGGGGCCCCATCTTCAAGTCTTCTCTTTAGATTATCTTGAGATTCCCGGGTGATCTTGCTGAGAAGCGAAGAGAGCCGCTGATCATCATGAGAAAGGGCGGGAAATACCACGAGACGGTCTTCAGCATAAACGGAGGTAAGCTTCCTGCCCTTGCGATCAAGAATCTCACCCCTGGCTGGAGATAAGTTTATTGACAAGGTCCGCTGCTTGATTCCACTTACCATAAGGTCGTGGCCTGTAAAGACCTGTATCCAGAAAAGCCTCCCCAAGAGCACAATGAAGCACAAAAACAGGCAAAAGCATAGGCGCCGCAGCCTTCCTTCTTGAAGCACTCAATAACTCACCTCAACGGATTTCCTTGGAGCGGGGATCTATTCCTCCAACCTTTGTCGCTTGCACCTTAGTTTGGACCTTTTTTGTGGCTTTAATGTGATCTGAATAATCTTCTGAGAAGATGTGCCCTCCTTGGTTATCTGAGACAAAATAGAGATACTGTGTTTTTGCGGGACGAAGCGCGGCGCATATGGAGGAAAGGCCTGGGTTTGCTATAGGCCCTGGAGGGAGGCCTGGGTGCAGGTAGGTGTTATAAGGTGAGGGAACCTTGAGGTCATCCAAGGTCAACCTAGCCTTTGGATGGGGCAGGAGATACTGGATGGAGGCACAGGATCCGAGAGGCATGCCGAGCTTGAGACGATTATAGAATACAGATGCCACAAGGGGCCTCTCTGAATCAAGTCTGGCCTCTCTCTCCACCAGAGACGCGATTATGATCACATCCCTAAGGGAAAAGGGAGGCATGATGCCGGTATCTTTGAGCACGGGGACCACTCTCCTGAAGAACTCCATCACCATGAGCCTGATTATCTCCCTTTCGCTTGTGCCCAAAGGGATTTCATAAGTGTCAGGGAAAAGATAGCCTTCCAGCCCCGGGGTATGTACCGGGATGGCGCTGATAGTGGCTTCATCCAATTCATCTGTGAAGGGAATCCTTGGCCCAAAGAGATCAGAGAGAGTCAGAGATGAAACCAGGTCCAGAAAGTGGGTCTCATCGACCAGGTTTTTCTTCGCCAGCGCTCCGGCTATTTCTTTTGCCGTGAATCCCTCGGGGACGGTGAGGCTTGCCCTGATAACCCGGCCCTGGTCTATCATGGCTGTGATTTCCGGGATGCTCATTCTCTCGGATACTTTATAATAGCCCGCCTGAAGGCGCCGGTCCACTCCTTTGAATTTAAGATAAGCCATGAAGATTCGCCTACTTTTTATGAGACCTGCCTTATAGAGGCGGTCCGCGACAACCCTGGCGGTTTCTCCCCGATGGATTGGCACTATCTCTTCATGTGCTGTTGGAGCCTCACAGACAGGCGTAAGACATAGAAGTATGGATAGCGTCCCAAATACGAGAATAAAGCCAGAAAACATGACAATAAATAGAAGGAGCCGCGGTCTTCTCTCTTTGCTCAGCGGGAAGCGGCCTATCAAAGGATGTATCTGTGGCTGCGGCGAAGGATGTAGTGTTGAAGGTAACTGGGAAAGCAATTCAGGCCCACCCCCCACCATATTATATCATGTCACCTGCCCTTTCTGAAAATGGAGTCGAGGCTGCAGGTGCATAGCTTCTCTATGACCCAGAAGCTGAACCTATTGGCAGCGCAGGAGCCTTGGTCCCATTCCCTTTGGAACTTTGGAACGCTAGATTTGACATGGGGCTTTTATCTTTGCTATCATGTAGGTAAAGCTAAATAATCATTATTCGCGGCCACCTTAGACGCTGAATCTTCCTCGAAACGAAGGGAGATCGGGGGAACCATTTCGGAGCCCGAAAACCATTCATGTTCCTTTACGGGCTCAGGGGTGAATCCTGGACCGGGGGGTCCGGGTAGGGTTAGCTTTTCGACCCGAACCCGTCAGCTCACCTCGTAAGCGTTGAAGAGCGAGGATGGCTTTTCTTCCTCCTTTTTGACTATTCGAGCGCCCTAAATGAGACATTTTACACCTTAAGGTGCATCTCTGGTTTCCCCTCATAGGAATTTCCCTTTTCCGCAGGATCCTGCCGAAACCGTCACCTGCGTCATGGCGAGGCCGCCTGATGGAGGCCTGAAAGACGATGAAACTACGGGTAGCCATACTTTACAGCCCTAGGGCTAGGGCGAGCGCCCTCTCGTCCCGCGATGCCACATGGCATGACCAGACACAAAATACAGTTACTGCGGTGGAACAAGCCCTGCGGCAAATGGGACATTACCCTGAACCTCTGCCATCGACCATCGAAGGGTTCCATTCCCTCGCTTCAGGTAACTATGATGTAGTCTTCAACTTGGCGACCGGTTCACGAACCAAGCGAGAACAGGCAAACTATGTCGCGTTCTTAGAATCCCTTGGAATGCCGTTTACTGGGTCAGGCCTTACCACTCAGATTCTATGCCTTCACAAACATATCACAAAGATGGTCATGAAATTCCATGGTATACCAACCGCGGCTTTCCGGATCTATGACACAACAGATATCTCCCAGGATACAGTTCTTGACTTTCCCGTCATAGTAAAGCCTTCGAGTGAAGGTTCATCCGCCGGAATAGGACCTGAATCCGTGATAGAAGACACATCCGCGCTGAAAACCCTCATCTCTTCCATGCTTAATACATATCCAGGGCCAATCCTAGTGGAGCATTTCCTCCCGGGACGCGAATTCACTGTCGCAGTGATGGGCAACGAAGATCCTGTCGCTTTGCCGCCGGAAGAGATAGTCTTTGATGAAGGGACGGGAGATCCTACCGGACATCTATATACGCGTGATGTGAAAAGGAGGGATGCCATAACACCCGTATGCCCGGCGAAAATCGAAAGGGCTCTGGAAGATGCAATAAAATCTATATCTCTGAAGACGTATAGAGCGTTAGGCTGTCGTGGATATGCACGCGTGGACATTCGTCTAGATGAGAAAGGTGTGCCATGTGTTCTTGAGGTAAACAGCCTGCCTGGACTTGAGCCTGGATTCAGCGAATTTCCTAGAATAGCAAAGGCGGCGGGGATGAGTTATGGCGTATTGATTGAGAGAATTCTTCAGTATGCTCTTGATGGAAAATCTCAGGACCAGGAGAATGGTTGAATCAATAGATGGGCCATAGGCCCTAGAACAGGGGTGAAAAAATGGAAAGGCCAAATCGATTTGCGGTCCTTGGTGCTGGTCACGGGGGCCAGGCCATGGCGTGTCACCTGGCTCTCATGGGGTTTGAGGTCAAGCTTTTCAACCGCAGCTGGCACCGGATAGAGCCCATTAAGATGCGCGGAGGAATAGAATTGACCGGGGAGGTGACGGGTTTTGGCGCGCCACAGGTAGTGACATCTAACCCGGAAGAAGCAGTAGATGGGGCTGACGTAGTCATGGTGGTCGTGCCGGCCTCGGGACATTCCTGGATCGCCAAGACCTTTGCCCCTTATCTTAACGAGAGTCAGGTTGTCCTGCTGAACCCCGGGCGAACTGGCGGGGCCATGGAATTCGTAAAGGTGCTGCGGGAGGCAGGATGCAAGTCAATGCCAGTCGTAGGTGAAGCTCAAACATTCATCTATGCCAGCCGGAACATGGGCCCTGCCCAGTCGCGCATCTTCAGGATCAAGAATACAGTGCCTGTGGCGGCGCTCCCTGCCGCAGATACTCAAAGATTGCTTGAAAAAGTCAGGGAGGCCTATCCTCAGTTTGTTCCCGCCCGAAGCGTCCTAAATACAAGTCTGGACAATATGGGGGCGGTATTTCACCCAACTATAACATTGCTGAATACCGGATGGATCGAAGCCCGGGCGGGAGAATTCGATTTCTACTTTGAAGGGGTAACCTCATCAGTAGCAAAAGTCCTCGAAGCGGTCGACCATGAACGAGTGTCTGTGGCTGCAGCCCTCGGTATAAAAGCCATAAGTGCGCTGGAATGGCTTGAGATGGCCTATGCGGCGACTGGCGAGAGCCTATATGAGGCGATGCACAACAATGAAGGTTATGCCAATATCAAGGCTCCTCCCACGATCAGAAATCGATATCTCTTTGAGGATATACCCGCAAGCCTGGTGCCCATAGCATCCATCGGAGCGCAGCTCAATGTGCCCACCCCGACCATCTCGGCGCTGGTGCAGATAGGTTGCCTGGTGCATGGAATAGATTACTGGCGAGAAGGGCGCACCGTAGAAAAACTTGGCATTGCGGGTATGTCAGCTGGCGAGATTCAAGAATGGGTCTTTCATGGAAGGAAGTGAAGATATGAAGGGGAAAGGACCGGAGAACGGCGTCATTCTTGCGGCTTGTATTGGAGATTGCGTCCATGTGGCGGGAGTCATGGCTTTCCTCGATATCGCAAGAAGTCATGGTTTCGAGACGACATTCATGGGGCCTGCGGTTCCTGTCTCATCCTTGCTGGAAGAGGCAGGAAGACTCAAGCCTGACATCATTGCCATAAGCTATCGTTTAGATCCATCTGCTCTTGGCAACCTGCTTTCTGAATTCAAGGAAGGTATCTCGAAAGCTAGGATTGAGGGGACTAGGCTTCTTTTTGGCGGCACCCCTGCAACAGGCGAGATTGCCAAGAAATCCGGGATCTTCTCTCATATCTTCACCGGAGGAGAATCTCCTGATGAGGTGCGGGTGATTCTCCTGCAGGAGCAGGCTCAGCCGGAGGCCAATAAAGCTCATGCGAAAAACCTCATAGAAAGGATCGAAGGAAAGAAGCCCTTCCCTCTGCTAAGGCATCATTTCGGCCTTCCCACGGTGGAAGAGACAGTAAAGGGAGCCCGGGAGATAGCGATGGCAGGCGTCTTGGATGTGCTCTCCTTAGGTCCTGACCAGAATGCCCAAGAACACTTCTTCCATCCAGAAGACATGGACCCTGCGCAAAACGGAGCAGGCGGGGTCCCAGTTCGAACAAGAGAAGATTTCATCAGGATATATGAAGCCTCCAGATGTGGGAATCACCCGCTGGTCAGATGCTATAGCGGAACCCGCGACATCATCAAAATGGCTGCTGTCCTCAAGGAAACCATACACAACGCCTGGTGCGCGGTGCCCCTTTTCTGGTATAACGTCCTCGATGGCAGGAGCACACGCCCGCTCAAAGATGCCATATCCGAGAATCAGCAAGTGATGAAATGGCATGCAGACAGGGGCATACCGGTCGAAGTGAACGAAGCCCATCACTGGAGCCTCAGGAACGCTCCCGACGCCGTGGCGGTGGCAACTGCATTTCTCGCCGCTTACAACGCCAAGAAGATGGGAGTAAAGCACTATGTGGCTCAGTACATGCTCAATACACCACCTGCAACATACGCCAGGATGGATCTTGCGAAGATGTTGGCTAAGATAGAGCTTATAGAGGCCCTCCATGACAATGATTTCATCTCATACCGGCAGGTACGTGGGGGACTGGCCAGCATGTCGCCAGAGAAAGATTTTGCAAAGGGACAGCTGGCAGCCAGCACCTTTTTGGGCATGCTCCTGAGACCGCACATTGTTCACGTGGTAGGCTTCTCGGAAGCATATGATGTAGCAAGACCTAAAGAGGTCATAGAAAGCGTCCAGATAGCCGCAGGCACCATCCACAATATCCTGGATGGCTCGATAGATATCCAAAATGACCCCATCATAATGGAAAGGAAGGAGTTTCTGCTAAAGGAGGCCGGTGTGATTCTGGATGCTATCTATACAATTGGCAAGGGTTCTCCTGATCCATGGTCTGATCCAGAGACTCTTGCTTCGGCGGTGAAGCTTGGCATACTTGACGCTCCACATCTGGTGGGCAATCCCGCAGCCTGCGGGAAGATCACAACCAGGATCATTGACGGGGCATGTTGGTCTTGCGACCCGCATACCGGAGAACCCGTCACTGAAGGCCAGAGAATTCGTGCCCTTGGGCTATAGGCGCCATAATCTCGCCATATATGAAGTTCCCAGTTTGCTGATTGGCTGAACCTCGTAGTAGAATCGCCAAATACGGCAATGGTTCTCAGGGAGCGGGTAGACAGCGATACCGCTCCCTAAGAATTTCATGCTATGATCTTCAATCCTATAGTGGGGTCAACCCAAGGTGATTAATCTATCTCTAGCCCTCATCATCTTCCTCGTCTTCCTCCTCGTCTTCCTCATCTTCAGTAGAATCGGCGTCATCATCCTCGTCCATGGCTTCCATTTCCTCAGCCCATGCCTCATCTAGAGCGTCTACCACGCGCTCGTATTCGTCATCGTCTACATCAACGAGGATTTCCTCTCCGTTTTCATGCTCGACTCTGAAGATCCTTTCCTCCAGATAATCCTCATCGTCATTAGCCACTTGAGAGTCGGAAACATCAGGCAAGAGCACAGCATAGGTCTTGCCGTCCAGCTCGATGGTATCAAGCACTGTAAAGGTCTCTTCCTGCCCATCATCATAAACGAGTGTTATGACATCCTCATCTGTCAGATTTTGATCCGGCATCCCAATACCCCCTTCCCCGATTACCTGCATCGAGCAGTAGCTATCTTGCCCGCAACAGCCAGATTTCATACGATCTCACCCTGGTCGACATGCCCAGTCTCGCCTTTAGCTAGATAGTCCGCGCAATGCACATAATCCAGGTAGCTTTGTAATATCAGCGTCGCGGCCATCTGGTCCAGCTTCCGCTTACGTTTCTGCCGGCTTACGTCCGCTTCCAGCATAGCCCGTTCAGCTGCCACCGTAGAAAGCCTTTCATCCCAGGTCTCGACTGAAGCAGAGATTTCCTTCTTCACTTCCTCACAAAATTTGAGAACGTCCCTGGCCGCTTCTCCCAGGGTGCCATCCATATTCTTGGGTAACCCTACCACAACCCGCTGCGCCTGGGTTTCATGTATGATCGCTTTGAGCTCTTCTATAGCCTGCCGCTTGGATTTACGAAGGATACGACCATAACCCTGAGCAACCATCCCGGTCGGGTCGCTAATTGCAACCCCTATTATCTTACGACCAATATCGAGGCCGATAGTTCGCATGATATCACCCCCATCAAATGCCCGGAAAGGGATCTCAATAGACCCTTATGTGCAATCCCGGGCACGCTGAGGCGCAATACCCGCACAAGATGCAGCGCGATCTGTCAACTACAGGCTTGCCGCCCTCCAGCCTCAAGGCATGATAACGGCACCTTTCCACGCACCTGCCGCAACCCTGGCACCAATCTTCTATATGAATAGTCTTACCAATGGATCGGGGATAGACCACCGCTCGTTCAACCTCGACCTCTTCATCTTCAACGTCCAAAGCTATATCTCCACCCAGCAGCTTCAGGTTTTCCATGAGCTCAGACGATGACTGCATACCAATGGCGATTGAATCTACGTATTCCAGTCGGCTCACATAGGATATGGCCTGATGGAATTTTGGCAGGAGGTTGCCTCCCCCGAGGGCCTTCATCAGATAGATCCCCTTGCCTGCCTTATGCGCATCCTTTACTGCAAGTTCCATCTGAGACCTTGTTCCATCTATGATCCCCAGGCCCATCATATTCAAGAGAGGATGAATAACATCGATCTCCGGCATCAAAGCCGCCTGTTTGACTACCTCAACTGCATGAGTCGACACCCCGACCGCCCTTATGAGCCCCTGAGACTTGGCATCTACAAGATAGCGAAGAGCATCTTCATGGCCTTTAAGGGTCAACCTGGACTCCTGCTCATGCAACATAAATATGTCAATATAGCTGGTGCCCAATTCCCGGAGGGCTCGCTCAACGCTTTTTCTCATTCCGTCATAGGTGTAGGCGTAGGATTTGGATGCAATCACCACATCCTCACGACGCGCCTCGATAAGCATCTTATGTAAATGGGGGTATGTCCTGTAAAGCTCTGCAGTATCAAAAAAATTGACGCCCGCTTCGATGGCGTCCAGAAATAGCTGAGCTGCGGCATCAACTGATAAATTACATTGAAGCGGCCCAATGGTCAACGTCCCAAAACAGAGCTTCGACACCTCGATTTCAGTTGAACCCAGCTTCCTTCTTACCAAGCATTGATTTCTATTCAATTAACCAACCCTCATTCCTCTCTGGTAAAGGGCGCAAGATAGGAACGCACCAGTTCCTCGAGGATTTCATCCCTGTCGATCTTGCGAATCAGGTTCCTGGCATTTCTGTGACTGGTTATATAGGTAGGGTCCCCGGAGAGGAGGTAACCGACCAGTTGATTCACAGGGTTATAGCCCTTTTCTCGAAGGGCAAGATATACCTGCTGAAGCGCCGCCCGAATGGAAGCTGCCTCCTCGGAAACCACCTTAAATGTCTGGGTTTCCTCATGAATATCTTTCACCGGACCATACACCTCCTGCTGACAATTCCTTATTGCAAGAAGCTGCCCAATTGCTTTTGTATAGCAATCCTGGCGGCATCCAGGGCTGCATCCAAGAGTTCGACATTTCGAGCGCCTGCCTCGGCAATCTCAGGTTTGCCGCCGCCCCCGCCACCTGCCGCGCGCGCAGCCGTCCTTACGATCTCCCCGGCATTGACCCCCTTACTAGTGAGATCTTTGCTGGCCATCGCAATGAAACCAGCATGTCCATCCACCCTTGAACCAATAACAAGCACGCCAGATCCGAGCCTATCTCTGATCAAATCACCCAGGGTCCTCAATTCATCAGCCTTGAGTCCTTCGACCCGGCCTACGAGCACCCTGACACCATTAATGTTCTCAGCATCTTGAACCAGCCTGTCCGCCTTTTCTTTCAGGAAATGCGACCTCAAGGACGCGATCTCTTTTTCTAATTCCTTCTGGTGTTCAAGGAGAAGCGCAACGCGTGAAGGCAACTCACTATATGTGGATTTCATCTGAGAAGCCGCTCCCTCCAGCGCGGCTTCGAGATCCCTGACGTAGGCAAGAGCATATGGCCCGGTCACCGCGTCGATCCTTTTCACCCCGGCGGCGATGCTGGTGGCGCCAAGAATCTTGAAGATCCCAATCTGACCGGTGCGCATGAGGTGGGTTCCACCACATAATTCCAGACTCACATCGGAAATCCTGACTACCCGCACTCTATCGCCATATTTCTCGCCAAATAGTGCCATTGCCCCCATTTTCCTGGCGTCTTCTAATGATGTCTCGAAGGTCTCCACCGGGAGATCGCTCATGATCATCTCATTCACGGCATCCTCTATGGCCGACAGCTGACCTTTATCTGGGGTATCAGAGCTTGAAAAATCAAAACGGAGGCGATCGGGAGCCACCAAAGAACCCGATTGAAACACATGCTCACCCAGGACTTTTCTGAGCGCAGAGTGCAAAAGATGAGTAGAGGTGTGATTGCGGGCGGTCGATAATCTCCTTTCCCGGTCAACATGCGCAGTCACCAAATCACCGGTCGAAAGAGATCCTTTTTCCACCGCGACCTCATGCAGAATCGCTCCGCCAATGCGATGGACACCCTTTACCATTGCGACGCCATTCGGCCCTTCAATGACACCTTCATCCGCCACTTGGCCGCCAGACTCAGCATAAAATGGGGTTCGATCGAGCAGCGCCTGCCCTACCTCACCTTCATTCAGGACCTCTGTATCTTCGTCCTTACCGAATATTTTAAGTATCTCCGATTCTGTCGTGAGAACATCATATCCAATGAATTGGGTCTCGACCCCAGCCAATTTTTCCGCACTCGATGTCATATCACCAAGATAGCCTGCGGTCTGCCTTGCGGCACGCGCCCTTTCCCTTTGCTCATTCATAAGCCGCAAAAATCCCTTGTGATCGACAGACAGCCCGGCCTCGTGACATATTTCCTCGGTGAGTTCGTAAGGGAAACCATAGGTATCATAAAGCCTAAATGCATCAGCTCCGGGAAGGCTGTCTTCCCCGTTTGCCTTAAGCCCCTGAAGCAATCCGTTGAGCAATGAAGTGCCCTGCTCAAGGGTTTCCATAAAACGAGATTCTTCCGCCTCTATAACTCGTAGAATATGATCATGGCGTTCGGTGAGTTCTGGATAGGCACTACCCATAGTATCCATGACCGCTTCCGCCACCATCGCGAGGAATGGTTTATCTATGCCAATGAGCCTTCCATGCCTCACCGCTCGCCTCAGCAGCCGACGCAGGACGTATCCCCTGCCTTCATTCGAGGGAACCACGCCGTCGCTCACAAGAAAGGTGACCCCTCTCATATGGTCAGTGATAACTCGGAAGGATCTATCCCATATTTCCTTTTCCCCATACTTCTTGCCAGAGACTTTTGCTATGCTGGCGATGACAGGCTCGAAGAGGTCCGTTTCAAATACCGTTTCTACCCCCTGGAGAATGGCAGAGACTCTCTCGAGGCCCATCCCGGTGTCGATGCTCTTCTTCTCCAGCAGATGATAATTCCCCTCTTCATCCTTCCTGAATTGAATGAAGACCAAATTCCAGATCTCCATGAACCGATCGCAATCACATTCCACGCCGCAGTCAGACTTGCCACATCCATGTTCTGGCCCGCGATCTACGAAGATCTCAGAACACGGCCCACACGGCCCTACGCCAATCTCCCAGAAGTTGGTGTCCTTGCCGAGGCGAACAATCTTATGGGCCGGAACGCCAACGACTTTGTTCCATATTTCAAATGCCTCATCATCATCCAGATAGATGGTCACCCACAGATCTCCAGGATCGAAGCCGAGGCCTTGCGTTACGAATTCCCATGCCCACGGAATAGCCTGATCTTTAAAATAATCCCCAAAGGAGAAATTGCCAAGCATCTCAAAGAATGTGCAATGACGCGCAGTCTTGCCCACATTATCGATGTCAGCCGTGCGAAGACACCTCTGGCACGTGCTGATCCTCGTGGAAGGAGGAACTTCCGTCCCGAGGAAGTATGGTTTAAATGGGACCATACCTGCCCCAGTCAGGAGCAGGGTCTTGTCTCCTCTTGGAATCAAAGAGGCACTGGGCAGAATAAGATGTCCCTTGCCACGAAAGAAATCGAGAAATCTCTTTCTTAATTCCTGGCTGGATAGATTATTAGGTCTTTTCAAGATCCCGGACATATTCCTTGCCGCGGCATCTGCCCTGCGTAGACTCATGGAAAAGCCGCAGCATGCCTCCTTTCGATCACTGGACACCGCCTGTTGAGCTAGGACTATCATACCTAAATACGCTATTTGTTGTCAATCTTGTTCCCAATCGCCCTTTCCCAGATAAAACCCGCAAGGACATTCAACACGGCGGTCACCGGGACTGCTATGAGCAATCCGGTGAAACCTAGGAGTTCAGCCCCAACCAAGAGGGAAAATACTACGACGAGCGGATGAAGACCCACACGGTCGCCGAGGATCTTAGGGGCAATGAGCGAACTCTCGAGTTGCTGGATCAAGATAAAAACAATTCCTGCCCATAGGCCGGTCCACGGCGATTTCAAAAGAGACGCGCATACGGCAGGGATCGCCCCTAAGATCGGGCCAAAATATGGTATGACATTCAAGATGCCTGCCAGTATACCAACAATTAGAGCGAAATCCACATCCATGAGGGCCAGGGCGATGGTTGTGAGAATTCCCACGATGGCCCCAACAAGCAACTGACCTCTCACATAGCTGCTCAGAATGCCGTCTATCTGCCCCACAAGCGCGATTATATCTCCCCTGCCCTTCGCCAGGAGGAAACCCGCGATCCTCCCCCGGATCCTGTTTATGTCCTTAGTCAAATAAAAGGCCAGCACTGGTACGATTATGATCCCTAGAAAATGAGACAGAATCCCCATAAGGGTCTCTACCAGTTCCTTGGCCAGGTCCCGGATATATAGTTCACCGCGGTTGATCGCATCATTTATGGCCGCACGGAGCGCCATAGGAATATAAAATCTATCAAACCGGTCATATAAAGCCGCAAGGCCTAGCTGCAACCTTGCCGCATGAGATGGCAGGATGATGACCATCTGCTCCAGCTGGCTCAGAAAACGCGGAAAGAAATATATGCACGCCAGCGACATCGAGATGATTATTGCGATATATACTATTGCGGTCCCAATGGCCCTGGGAGCGCCCCGCCTTTCTAAAAAGGTGACGACGGGATCGATCATGTAAGCGAACGCTGCGGCCAGGAAAAAAGGCGCCAGCACTGCCCTTATGCGATATAAAAAGGCCGCAAGCGCGGCCCCCAGCAAGATAAAGACCAAATATCTCCAGATGCGTCTCACTCAAGCCTTCCCAGGCCGAGTCTGCGACCTAACCCGAGAACGCGCATTCCGAGGCCAGAGGCGCCTTCCATAGCTCTTTCATTCGCCCGATTGATAGATCTCACCACCTTACCTGCGGTCCTCCTTGTCCTCGACCCCATTCTTGCGACACTGTCGGTCATCATAGAACTCCTCCGTCTGAGGGATCGAACGTACATATATATCCCAATGGAGGCGCCAATGGCTGCCCCAGTGAGGAGCGATCTCCAAAACCTGCGCATCCTATTATCACTTCCTTCCTTAGAAGATCATTCACCGTATCTTGCCCTAACCGAACCTGTTTCTAGTATTGACCCGCGAGCGACAAAATATCAATTTATGGATAGGGGCTTTCCCTGAAGGAATCGTCTGCAATAAGTCGAAAAAATAAAAGATCCATGGGTGATTTTCGCTTTTCGCGCTAAATGACAAATGACCCGCAAACCAACGAAGCAAGGAGGGAATGTCATTTCTCTGCCGACGAAATTCGGCAGTTTCTTGACGCGCTTCATATGAAAATCGTCATTGCTCCAGATTCATTCAAAGGCAGCCTTTCCAGTTTTGAAGTCTGTAAATCCATACAAGAAGGACTTAGCATGGCATTACCAGGATCGAGCATTGTCTCAGTGCCAATGGCTGATGGGGGCGAAGGGACTCTTGACGCGCTAGTTCAGGCAACCGGGGGACGAAAGGTAGAGCATACGGTGACAGGTCCCCTGGGAGATCCGGTAAAGGCCTGCTTTGGTGTCCTGGGTGACGGGGAGACCGGCATCGTAGAAATGGCCCAAGCATCAGGCCTCACTCTCATACCTGAGAAGATGCGCAACCCGCTGCTGACTACCACCTACGGGGTCGGCGAACTAATTGCGGCTTGCATCAACGAAGGCTGCAAGCATATAATCGTAGCCATCGGAGGGAGCGCTACAAATGATGGCGGCGCAGGGATGGCGCAGGCGCTGGGCGCTCGTCTCCTGGACCAGGGCGGGAAGGAAATCGGATTTGGGGGTGGCGAACTCATAAGGTTATCCCGTATAATTGTCGATGATATGCTTCCCCAGATCCGAAAAGGCGATGTCTCGGTAGTGGTTGCCTGTGATGTAGACAACCCCCTCACAGGCCCTCGAGGCGCGTCAGCCGTCTACGGCCCGCAGAAAGGCGCGACCCCCGAGATGGTCAAGATGCTGGATGCAGCATTATCTCATTATGCAAATGTCATCCGGCGCGATCTCGGGAAACAGGTGGATTCAATTCCAGGCGCAGGCGCCGCAGGTGGCCTGGGCGCGGGGCTCATAGCGTTTTTAGATGCGAAGCTGAAGCGCGGCATCGAAATCGTGATAGAGGCAACCCGGCTGGAAGAATCCATAAGAGACGCGGATCTAGTCATAACAGGTGAGGGGCGGATCGATGGCCAGACGGCATTTGGGAAGACACCATTTGGAGTGGCAAAAGTGGCTGCCCGCAATAATGTGCCATGCATAGCTATCGGCGGTGGGATCGAGGAGGGGGCTGAAAGCTTATATGGCCATGGCATCAAGGCATTGTTCAGCATTGTGCGCAAACCGATGACAGTGGATGATGCTATGGGACAAGCTGCTGCGCTGCTGCGTGATACCGCCCGCGCAATAGGTTGCGTCCTTAAAATAGGTGCCGAGATGGGAAACGGAGCAGGCAGGGAGAAAACTAGGGTTTTGAAACAGGTTTCTTTTTAAGCTGGGGGTGTGTCCCATAATCGAAATCAAGGGGCTTACAAAGGTCTATAAATCAAATGGTCACGAAATCGTAGCGCTAGATGATGTCAATCTCACTATTGATTCTGGAGAAATTTTTGGGGTGATCGGACTCAGCGGCGCGGGCAAGAGCACTCTCGTGAGATGCATAAACATGCTTGAGCGCCCACAATCAGGTTCCATCATGATAGGCGGGACTGATATAACCCGGCTTCATGGCAAGGATTTGAGACTTGCGCGGCGTCAGATAGGCATGATCTTCCAGCATTTTAATTTACTTTCATCTCGGACAGTGTTCGGGAACGTGGCATTTCCACTGGAGATCATGGGCCTCAAGGGGAATGAAATAAAGTCGAGGGTGAATGAGCTCCTCGCAATGGTAGGATTGGAAGATAAGCGGAACGCCTATCCAGCCCAGTTGAGTGGGGGACAAAAACAGCGGGTTGGTATCGCCCGCGCTCTTGCAGCAGAGCCGAAGGTTCTTCTCTCTGATGAAGCGACCTCTGCGTTGGACCCAACTACCACTCATTCAATCCTGGAGCTTCTCAAGGATATAAACCGTAAACTGGGGCTGACCATCATCTTGATCACTCATGAAATGGGCGTGATCAAGGAAATATGCGATAGGGTAGCGGTAATTCAGGATGGGAGGATTGTAGAGGTCGGAACGGTGCTGGATGTATTTTCACATCCAAAAAGCAAGACCGCAAAGGAATTTACTCGTGGTATTCTCAACCTTGAAATCCCTGAACAATTGTTCAAAAACAACGAGGGAATCGAGGGTGAACTGCTCAAGATCTCATTCATAGGTGAGTCCGCAGGTAAACCACTTATTTCATCTATCGTGAGGGAATTTTCTATTGATGCCAATATCCTCTTTGGGAAGGTAGATTATATTCAGGAAACGCCTTTTGGGACATTGCTCATCGCCCTCTCTGGCGATCATTTCCAGGTGATGAGGGCAATCGAACATATGAAAGCGCTCGGCCTGGAAATCGAAATCATAAAGAACAATATCGGTTCAACCCGGTCCGGGAAAAATCTCAGTCAAGAGGAGGTGGAGTAAAGAAATGCTGGATTCCCAGATTCTAATTCTATTGAAACAAGCGACTATTGAAACCTTATATATGGTCGGGCTTTCTAGCGCCATAGCAGTTCCTCTTGGGCTCCCCGTGGGGATCCTACTGATATGCACGGAATCAAATGGCATCCTTGAAAACAGGTATTTATATTCGGTCTTATCCTGGATCGTCAATATAGGGCGTTCTATTCCTTTCATCATTTTGATGGTGGCGGTCGTCCCATTCACCAGGGCGCTGGTCGGCACGTCTATCGGAACAACGGCCGCCATCGTCCCGCTGGCTATTGCAGCCATTCCATTCGTGGCGCGCCTGGTGGAAAGTTCCCTCAAGGAAATCAGCGGAGGGGTCATCGAAGCCGCTCAGGCCATGGGGGCCACGCCATGGCAGATCATCCGCAAGGTTTTGATACCAGAGGCTCTGCCATCATTGATCCTGGGCGCCACAATAACGGCCATAAACCTGGTAGGATATTCAGCAATGGCAGGAGCCATAGGAGGGGGCGGGCTAGGAGACCTGGCGATCAGATATGGATACCAGCGCTTCCGCTCCGATGTGATGCTGGTGACTGTAATTGAGCTAGTCCTGATTGTGCAGGGCATTCAAATGGCGGGGGACTGGATAGCTCGGAAGCTAGACCATCGATAGCGTGCAGGGCCGTCCATTTGTTCCAAATTCAGAACAATATTCTCTGGCGTCTCATGTGAATACTGAGCACGAGTCCCATGGCGGCCAGATTTGCCATGAGCGAACTGCCGCCGTAGCTCATGAATGGGAGTGGGATTCCGGTGACGGGCATTATGCTCATGGTCATTCCTACATTTACCATGACATGGAATAGAAGCATAGATGCCACGCCTGAACAAATCAGGCGACCATAATCATCCTTGGCCTGGGCTGCAGCGGCTAGAGATCTCGAGATGATAAACAGGAATCCCAATAGAATGATTGCTGCGCCAATGAAACCCAGCTCTTCGCCAACGACTGAAAAAATAAAGTCAGTATGATGGGCAGGCAGGAAATTCAGCTGCCCCTGCGTCCCATGGAAAAGACCCTTGCCAAAAAATCTCCCAGAACCAATGGCAATAGTCGATTGGATCACATTATAACCTTCGCCCAGCGGATCTCTATATGGGTTGATGAAGATCAGAAGCCTTGCCCGCTGGTAGTCCTTGAGGCAGAAAAAGTACACCAGCGGAGACGCGATTGCCCCGCTCCCCACAAGGATGAGAAGATCCCTGACCCTGGCCCCCGCAGCATAGAGCATTCCTAACAGCACCGCCAGGAAAACAAGTGCGGTACCGAGGTCATTTTGGAGGAGGATCAGTCCCATGGGGACAGCTACATGAACCAGAGGAGAGATGAGCCCGCCGAGAGACTGGATGTCCTCTTTCTCCGCCAGGTGATTCGCCAAGGTCATGATGACCAGAAGTTTAGAAAATTCGGAAGGTTGAAAGGAGAGCGGACCTAGCCTGATCCATGCCTGGGCTCCTGAGACACTGCGGCCTATCAAGAGCACCAGTCCGAGCATCCCGATATTTCCCCAATATAGGATACCGGACATGCGCTGAAATACCTGGTAATCGCTGCTAATAGCCACCAACATCAGAAAAACGCCGAGAATCGCGGATAGCAACTGTCGCTTGAAGAAGGATAGAGGGTCGCCAGCCGCCAGAGGGCTAGACTTTGTTGCGCCGTAGACGAAGACTACCCCCAGGGCCGTCATCCCCAGGACAACTATAAGGAGGATAAAATCTAGATTCTTTAGAAGTCTCTTATCAAAGAGCATCCTCCAATTACTCCCGAAGGCTATGATACCGTGTATGGCATAAAATCCTTCTCATCCATACAATCATGATCCGCCCGTCCATCAATGTCTCCTTTCGGAACCAGCCGATATCTTCGTCTTGCCAGAAGAGCGCCTGGCAGAACCATTCTCTGACTTTAGCCTCAATACTGGGATATTCGCCACGAGAGCCATAGCCTCACCCCGGTCGTTATCTAGATGCACCTGCGTGCGGCCCTCGTCCACATCCATATACTTAGAGGCTGCCCGGATGAGGTCTACCTTAAGCTTCTCAAAGATCTGAGGCGGAACTCCGGCCCTGTCCTGCACAAGGACCATGCGCAGCCTTTCTTTGGCTATGTTTTTGCTGGGGATGTCAGAGCGCCTTCCTAAGAAACGGCCCAGAAGTTCAAACATCAAAGTCGCCCCCTCCGCATCCTTTTCCTACCTCACAAAAGCGACGAGACGCCGCAATTTGCTGAGAAGACCATTGTTTTCCGTAAGAGGCATAAAGGGAACCTCTTCCCCTGTAATACGCCTTGCTGTATTCCTGAAGGCCTGCCCGGCTTTTGCGCGCGAATCAAGGACAGCTGGTTCCCCCTTGTTCGTAGATACTATTATACTCTCATCGTCCGGTATGATACCAATGAGATTTACAGCCAGAATATCCAGGACATCACTTATATCCAGCATATCTTGCCGTCTCACCATATCCGGTCTCACCCTGTTTATGATTAGCTCAGGGGCCTTCAAATCATGTGCCTCCAAGATCCCTACTATCCTGTCAGCATCCCTCACGGCAGAGACCTCCGGGGTGGTCACTATGAGGGCACGATCAGCTCCGGCTATGGCATTCTTGAAACCCTTTTCGATACCCGCAGGGCAGTCGATCATCACATAATCGAACTCAGCCCTGAGTCCATCACATAAAGATTTCATCTGCTCAGGATTCACCGCATCCTTATCACGGGATTGCGGGGCCGGAAGCAGGAATAGATTATCGAAACGCTTGTCCCTTATGAGGGCCTGGCGAAGCTTGCAGTGCCCCTCGATGACATCCACGATGTGATAGACGATGCGGTTCTCAAGTCCCATTACTATGTCAAGATTTCTGAGGCCAATATCTGTATCTACCAGAACCACCCTCCGGCCCAGCATGGCAAGGGCGGTACCCAAATTAGCGGTGGCGGTAGTCTTTCCAACTCCGCCCTTGCCAGAAGTTATGACTATAACCTCGCCGTTCATGCACCTACCTCCCCACAGGGAAATACGACTCAATGACAATTGTGCCATCCCTGATACGAGCTATTTCAGGAACGTTTGGCCCTCTAGATCTCCCATCAGGCGAGCGCGTCAACATATTCGCGATCCTGAGCTGAGTGGGAGAAAGGCGAAATGCAACCACCACGGCCTGTTCGTTGTTTGGCGCGCCAGCATGAGCTAAACCCCTTAGGGCGCCCACTACGATTATATCCCCTCCCGCCATCACCTCAGCTCCTGGGTTTACGTCCCCGAGGATTACCAGATTGCCCGGAGCGGTTGCTTGCTGCCCGGAGCGAATCGTGCGGCGCAGAAGCAACGTTTCTTCCGGGAGCGCCGTAGGCAGCAGTATATTATCATCCGTGCCGGGCTCTTTTTCATGGATCTTGGGCTCCTGAAGCTCTTTCATCCTGATTCCAAACGGCCCAACGACCTTTGTCAACTTGAGCCCATGTCGCTGCAGGACATCAGTCAGCTGCACGATGATATCATCATCTAATGAACGATCACCAAGATCCAAGATGGCTTTAGCTCCGGCGAAAAAGTGATCGCGCCTTGAGAGCTTTTGTTCGAGATCGCGCGTCAGAGCGTCAATGCTCTGATTGCGCGGGATGACCACGAGCAAACCTTCCTTAGTTCCTTTGAAAACAACCTGATCTGTTCGCATGAAGCTCCCCCCGGCCCAGTGTACTTTCCTCATTCATTGTGAAAATCCTCCCCCTTGTCCCAAATCCTTTTCTGGGCTCTTGGGCGCTTTTTCATCAAAGTAAGCTTGAAGTATCTTCCTGGCTATTGGCGCCGCGGCTGCGGCTCCGGAGACACCTCGTTCCACGAAGGTCAGCACAACAACCTCGGGGTTGTCAGCAGGAGCGAAGGCCGCAAACCATGCATGGCTCGGTCCAGGAGGCGCCTGTGCCGTCCCGGTCTTGCCCGCCACAGGAACGGGAAACCTATAAAATGATCCGGCTGCAGTTCCACCAGGGGAGGTCACTGCTTTCATACCGTTGATGATGATATCCCGATTCTCAGGAGATATGGGGACATGGCCGTTTACCCGTACCTTGGAATGCCAGACCACCTGACCTGTGGAATCCAACACCTTGGATACAACATGCGGTTCATATAGCCATCCTCCGTTGGCCAGGGCAACGTAGGCCATGGCAAGCTGAATAGGGGTGACTGATAGAGCCCCCTGGCCAATGGCCACATCGAGGGTTTCATCTGGATACCATATCCTGTCCGATCCTTTATAAGTTCGTTCCTTCCATTCCCTGTCTGGGACAAGCCCGGCATTTTCTCTCGGGATCACGCTGAACCCTGTGGGCATACCAAACCCATACAGTCTGGCCCATTTGGAAAGCAAATCAATGCCTATCCTGCGTCCAAGCTCATAAAACACTATATTACATGAATTCTTTATCCCGTCAACCAGGTTCTGAACGCCATGGCTCTGCCCTCTAGCCAAAATCCAGCAGGCCTTCCCCGAGATCGGGTCTCTGCCGTGACATACAAATCTATCATTGATCGTGACCTTTCCTTCCTCAAGGGCGGCGGTGGCAGTGACTATCTTGAACGTGGAGCCAGGTGGATAAGAAAACATGGTAATCCGATTGGCCAGCGGATTCGTCGGGTTATTTAGCGCTTTCCACTTGGCAGGTGATATCCCCCTTACAAAATCATTTGGATCAAATCCCGGCTTGCTCACCATAGCCAGGATATCACCGTTTCTAGGGTCCACCACCAGGGCACCCCCGCCTTTCACATGCTTAGTATCCTGTTTGCCCTGGAGACTTTCAAGTCCCCGAGAAAGCGCTTCTTCTGCCGCCTTCTGCAGCTTTACATCTATCGTGAGCACTATATCATCGCCAGGAATAGGATTACGGTCGCCCAGCACGCGCACAGGCCGGCCAAGGCTGTTGACCTCGACCTGCTGTCCGCCGTCCTGGCCATGGAGATATTTCTCATATGTGGCCTCGATGCCAGTTTTTCCGATTATATCGCCCGGCTTATAGCCGTGGCTGCTCAACTCCTTCAGTTCAGACGGACCGATCTGCCCTATATAGCCCAAGAGATGGCATGCCAGATCTCCAAATGGATAATATCTCACCGGCAGTTCTTCTACGATCACGCCAGGAAGCTCATATCTTCTCTCTTCGATGGCAGTGATCAATGCCGGGTCCGCGTCGATAACGAGCCGCACCGGTTCGAAAGATCGTTCGCCAGAATCAGATATCTTCTTCTTAAGATCCTTCACATCTATTCCCAAAATTCGACTCAGCCAGGATAGAGATTCCGGCGATTTATCTAATTCGCGCGGTATGACGGAGATAGTATAAGCCATACGACTCGAGGCTATAGGAATTCCATTTCGATCGAGAATCCTTCCCCTGGGTGCAGGGATCCTGATGAGACGAATGCGATTTCCCTCAGAGAGAGTTGCATAGAGATCCCCATGTACTATTTGAAGCTGCCAGAGCCTCCCCAAAAGAAGCAAAAAGATGGCGATAGTAACTATGCTCATTAATCGGAGTCTTCGGTCAGGCTTCTGTTCCGACATGCGATGCCTCCCAATTGCCAGAAAACGCCACCCAGATTGCTACTGCGGGAGTGAGAAACACGGTAAGCAGTAGCGAGTATATTTCAACACGGATAAAATGTAAAAGACTTCCGTCAAGCATGCCCAAAGATATGCAGAGTCCCAATGTGATGGCGACCTTTATAATGCCAGTCATAGCTACCAAGAGGGTCGGCACCACCAAATTGTCCCTGAACAATATCTCATGCATAGCCCCGGCAAGATAACCACAGGTCACTTTACTTAGGGCGGAAATGCCGATGACCCCACCTGCCAGCATATCTTCAAGAAGACCGCCCGCGAGGCCCCAGCCGAGCCCTGCTAGCAATCCACGGTCAAGGCTATAAAGAATCACGAGTATGAGCACAAGATCAGCATGAACGCCCGGTGGAGCAAAACGTGGAATCACCGCCGATTCCAAAGCAACCGCAAAAAACAAGGTTAGTACCCGGGATACCAAGCGAAGAACTTTGCCATACTTCATTATTGTCCAGATGAGGAGCTCGTTCCCCCCTTTATGTCTCCCTCTGCCGAGGGCAAGACCTTACTAGTTATGACCAGGACTTCCTCCAATTTGGCAAAATCTACATCCGGCTTGACGAGAGCGTTTTTCCCAACAAGATATTTCCCTGCGCTCACATCGATTATCGTCCCAATTAGGAGCCCCTTTGGGAATATCCCACCCAGTCCCGACGAAATTATCTGATCGCCAACCCTCAGGTCCGCATCCGAGCTAAGCGGCTTCAAGCGACAGAGAGCCGTCTCCTGGCTTTGGCCTTCCACAAGCGCCAGATCCCGTGTCCGGTGAACTATTCCCCCCACAGCGCTCTTTGGATCTATAATGGGTAAGACAGTGGAAGTGCTTGGCGTAACGGAAATCACGCGGCCAACCAGTCCTCCCAAATAGATGACAGGCATGTCTTTTCTGACTCCATCCCTCTTACCTTTATCGAGAATCAGACTAGATGTGATCCTGGATGGATCGCGACCGATAACTCTTGCAGCAACTGTATTGTAGGGAGCGGCCTCCTTGAACCCGAGAAGTTGCTTTAGCCTTTCGTTCTCCGCCTTATATTCAGATAATTGCATCAGCTCCGCATTAAGCTTCGCGACTTCGCGGGCTAGCTCAAGGTTTTCTCGTCTCAGCTGGCCGATATGCCCCACGGTCCATACAGCACGATTTACATAAGAGGCTATTTCTGAAAAAAAGGACAGGAGGGGCCTGAGAGCCTCACAGATCATCTCCTCCGCAAAGGTCAATCGGCCCCTTTCCCTGGCCGTGACATAAATTATTGATACCAGGAGAAAAAAGATTACAATATAGCCCCAAATCCGCCTGCTAACTATGAACTGGTGCATCTTACCCCCTCATTGCAGCAAATGGGAATCGGCAATCCGACCCGGCCCGTTCAGGCCCTGGTATCAGTCAGCAGGACCTTTCTGAAAACATCCAGACTCTCGAGGCACTTGCCGGTGCCCAGAGCTACACACTTCATCGGGTCCTCCGTAAGATGGACAGGCATCCCTGTCTCATTTGCAAGCAGCCTGTCAATGCCCCTCAGGAGGGAACCTCCGCCGGTCATGACTATGCCCTTGTCCATGATGTCAGCGGCAAGTTCAGGCGGCGTGCGTTCCAGGGTTACGCGAACGGCATCTATAATAGCGCGCACAGGTTCTTGAAGAGCGTCCCTGATTTCAGCAGCCTCCACGGAAACAGTCTTGGGGAGCCCCGTGACCATATCGCGGCCTTTGATCTCCATAGAACCCTCCCCTTCAAAAGGACAGGCTGAGCCCAGGACTCTCTTGACCTCTTCTGCGGTACGCTCGCCGATCATAAGGCTATATGTTCGCTTGACATGCTGGACTATAGCCTCGTTCATCTCATCCCCGGCGGTCCTCACTGAACGGCTTGCCACTATGCCGCCCAGTGAAATGACGGCGATCTCCGTGGTGCCACCACCTACATCGACTATCATGCTGCCCGAAGGATCGTGGACAGGCAACCCCGCGCCGATGGCTGCTGCCATCGGTTCCTCTATAAGATAGGCTTCCCTGGCCCCTGCCTCGAGTGCTGCGTTTATGACCGCCCTTTTCTCTACCTCTGTGACCCCGCAAGGAACCCCTACAACCACCCTCGGTCTCACAATACCTCTGCCGCCATGCGCCTTTCTGATGAAATGCCGGAGCATGGTCTCTGTCACATCAAAGTCAGCGATGACGCCGTCCTTCATGGGGCGAATGACAACTATGCTCCCCGGGGTGCGGCCTACCATCTTATTTGCTTCCTCTCCGACTGCCAACACCTCGTTGGTTTCCCTCCGTATTGCCACTACAGAGGGCTCCTGGAGCACAATACCATTGCCTTTCACATATACTAGCGTATTTGCGGTGCCGAGATCTATTCCCATGTCTTTTGAAAACAACCTGAAGATTGGATCTAATATCATCTGCAGATTCTCCCTTCGAAGTCCAGAGGCCGGGAATCAATCGAGGCCGAGCCCTCTTTCCCTGAGACTTACAAACCGGCCGTCCCCCAATATGACATGATCTAGCACCTGAATTCCGAGGATCTCACCGGCCCTTACCAGCTGCTTCGTTATTTCAATATCCTGATGGCTTGGCGATGGATCCCCGCTGGGATGGTTATGCACCAATATCACCGCGGCGCTTGATCTGCGAATAGCGTCCTTGAACACCTCCCTCGGATGAACAAGAGAGGAGTTGAGACATCCTATGGATATATTCGATATCCCCAGAACGCGATGTTTTGCGTTTAGAAGAACGGCTCTGAAATGCTCCCTATCAAGATACTTCATGTCGGGCATCAATAAGGCTGCGATATCATCTGCTCCCAATATTTGGGGGCGATCCTCTGGAACAAAAGCCATTAGACGCAAACCTAACTCGAGCGAAGCTTTTAATTCCGCAGCCTTTATCTTGCCAATTCCGTCAACTTGCGCTAGCTCGTCCAGACTAGCTTCAGCAAGACCGCCGAGATTGCCAAACTTGCAGAGGAGACTATTTGCCACATCAATTGCCTTTGACTTCCTGGACCCGGTCCTTAGGATGATGGCAATGAGTTCGGACGTCGACAAAGCGGCACTACCTCGGCGTATGAGCCTCTCGCGAGGCCTTTCATCCTCTGGGAGATCCTTCATGGTGATATTACCCACGCTCATTATTGCAGACACCCGCCTTTACATAGCTGTCGCGGGGTTCCGACCCATAAGCCATGACCGGCTGTGGGTCTTCTTCCAGCTGATGAAGGGCAGGTAGACTTCAGGCAGTCCTACAGATCCATGAGGTCTATCCCAAGATCCTGAGTGAGTTCAGCAAACTTTGCCAACGGCAATCCAACGACATTGAAATAACAACCGCAAATGCCCTCAACAAGCAGAGCCCCTTTACCTTGGATCGCATATGCGCCTGCCTTGCCAAGAGGTTCGCCTGAACGAATATAGCCTTCGATGATCTCAGGCGAGATGCGTCGCATCTTTACTTCTGTCTTATCATGGGCCACCCTGAATTCCATAGTATCGGATAACACCACCGCGACGCCGCTCATCACGTAATGTGACCGGCCCTGAAGCTGCAACAGCATCTCCCGGGCCTCCCGCTCGTCAGCAGGTTTTCCCATGATTTCGCCATCATTGGTCACCACCACAGTGTCGGCTCCAACCACAAGTCGCTTGCGGTCCCTCATTTCCGAAGCCACCTCTCGGGCTTTGGCCAGAGACAATTCCTCAACCAGACGGTGCGGCGGGAGTCCGCTGAAGGCATTCTCATCGATCCCGCTGGGGATGACCTTGAATGGCAAACCCAGAAGTTCAAAAATCCATTTTCTGCCCACAGATTGAGATGCGAGCACTACCTCGTACAGTCTAACATTCCTCCTAAGGATTTACAACCCCAAAATGCTTGGTTAGAAGATAGATTTCAGCATAAAATATCTGGGGGCAACACCGGTATCGGGGCAGGCTTCCGCTTATGCTCGCTGCGCCTATGCATAGTCAGGACCTTTTCACGCACATCCTCGCTAGCGACGCCAGTGAGCAAATAGCGATCCAAAGCCTCATAAGTGATGCCCATTTCCCCTTCATCTGTCTGCCCGGCCCAAAGCCCTGCGCTAGGCGCTTTTGTAATAATCTGCTCAGGCACCCCAAGGAATGAAGCCAATTCCCACACCTGTGTCTTGACAAGGCCTCCTATAGGAAGAATATCGACTCCGCCGTCTCCATATTTAGTGAAGTACCCGATTTCCCTTTCGCTTCGGTTTCCAGTTCCAGCGACAAGATAGTCGAGTCTATTGGCAAAATAATACCAGGCCATCATCCGCAACCTTGGCTTGAGATTTGCTTCAGCAAGGGGAATCCTCTGGCTGGAGCCGCTCTTCCGTTTCTCATTTTCGCCGTCAGGATTGAAAACAGCAAGGGCAAGATCATAAAGCGGACCTAGATCTATAGTCCTTACTGGTATATCAAAAGCCTCAGCCACGGCCATGGCATCGTGGATATCATCAGGGTGGCTATGAGCAGGCAAGATCAATCCCAGAACATTATCAGGGAACGCTCTCTTAGCCAGTGCCCCCACTACAGCCGAGTCTACTCCTCCGCTGAGACCCACGACAATGCCCTTTGCCCCCGCGGCGTGAACCTGATCCTGTATCCATTCTACCAGCTTGGCTGTCACCTGACTGCAATCCATAATAAAACCCCTTCCAGAAAACTAATGCAGAATGAGGACGAATGGCCCCCACTATCAGGAGGCCACAACACATTCCATCGCCCGGGAATTCTCCCCATCCCTCATCACGATACATTTGGTAGGACATTTTTCCACGCATAAGCCACAGGCATCACATTTTTCAGGGAGAATCCTGGCGAGATTATTTTCCAGGACAATGGCGGAATTGGGGCAGGCCTTCACGCAAAGCCCGCAACCTATGCACCCGACCTTGCACGCCTTACGCACATCAGCGCCCCTGGCCTCTGATTTACACCGGACCTCGACCCGACTCTTCTCCGGCAACAGCACCATGATATGTCGCGGGCATGCGATGACACACCTGCCACACCCGGTACACTTGGCTTCATCCACCACAGGTAGCCCGTTTTCTCCCATCTTCATAGCATCAAAAGGACAGGCGGCAACGCATGAACCAAACCCCAGGCAACCATAGACGCAAGCCTTTGGCCCATTGGATACGAGCTCCGCCGCCCTGCAATCTTGGATGCCTGAATAGAGAAAACGTAACGAAGCGTTTGCCCGGTCACCGCCGCACATCACGCGAGCCACCTTGCGCACATACTCCTTCACTGGTTCTTGTCCCATGATGGCGGAGATCTTCGCCGCGACGGCGGCTCCCCCTACCGGGCATGATGAAGTTGGAGCCAGCCCCTTCGCAATCGCCTCAGCAAGCCCGCTACAGCCAGGATAGCCGCATCCTCCACAATTTGCCCCGGGCAACACCTCTATTATCTTTTCAATCCTTGGATCCTGTTCAACAGCGAATTTCTTGGCCGCAAGAGCAAGGGCTACACCGAAGAGGGCTCCAAGCCCGCCAAGCGCCAGAATCGCTTTAAGGTAAACCATTTATATCACCTCTTATCTTGCAGTGCCTTACCTTCTGCCTGCGTCGGGGATAGGTGCCCCTCTTATCCCATACCTAGGAGCGCCTCGAGTTTGAAGCCGGTAAAGCCAAGAAACGCTATAGACATCAAACCGGCTGTGATGAGAGCAATTGGAAATCCCCGCAGCGCGGCGGGTATAGGAGCAAAATCCATTCTCTCGCGGATACCTGAAAATAGCACGATGGCAAGGGTGAATCCTGCCGCGCCGGCGACGCCATTTACTGCTGTCTGTATCATATTGTAGCCCTCACGAATGTTCAGGATCGATACACCCAGGACGGCGCAGTTGGTGGTGATGAGCGGCAGATATATCCCCAGTGCCTGGTAGAGGCTCGGGCTGACCTTGAGGATCACCATCTCGACCAGCTGCACAAGCGCAGCAATCACCAGGATGAAAACTATAGTCTGGAGATATTCAAGATTCAACGGAACCAATAGATAATACTGAGCCGCCCAGGTGATCACTGATGCCACCGCCATTACGAAGATCACTGCCATACCCATCCCGATGGCGGTCTCCGTCCTTTTGGAGACCCCGATAAATGGACATATGCCGAGGAATCGAGACAATATGAAATTGTTCAAAAGAACCCCAGCGAGGAATATCACTAGTAATTCTTTCATAAGAATCCATCACTCCTTCCGGCCGCTATCCGTCCCGTCTGGTCCCATACGCCTATTTCCTTCGGGTAATTGTATTTATGAGCCCGATCAAGAGACCCAAAGTAATGAAGGCGCCTGGCGGCAGGAGCATCATGACCGGACTGTACTCTTGGCTGAAGAGATGTATGCCAGAAAACCCGAAATCCGGGGCGGCCAGGACTGTCCCGGTTCCGATTGCTTCCCGGATGAAACTCAATAGAGTGAGCGCGAAGGTAAAACCAAGCCCCATTCCTATCCCATCAGCGATGGATGCCACCACCGAATGCTTCGAGGCAAAGGCCTCTGCCCGGGCGAGAATGATACAGTTCACTACGATGAGAGGAATGAAGATGCCCAGGACCTCATGAAGGCCGGGCGTAAAGGCTGCCATCACCAGATCCACTACTGTCACAAAGGATGCAATGACGACAATGAAACACGGTATCCGGATCTTGGGAGGTATTATGCTCCTCAAAGCCGAGACTATAAGATTGGAGCCCACCAGAACGAATGTGGCAGCTATGCCCATGCCGATGCCATTGGTGACAGCCAGACTGGTTGCCAGCACCGGGCACATGCCAATCAAGAGTCGAAATGTAGGGTTTTCATCAACGATGCCATTCTTGAGGATTGAGAAAAACCGCATAAAATTCACCTCTCATTTACCTTACCTGCCAGCCGCCAGCCTTCCGAAAAGCTTACCTGCGGCATCCACAGCGCGCGCAACTGCCCGGGAGGAGATGGTGGCCCCAGTCAACGCATCAATGTCTCCTCCATCCTTTTTGAGCTTGATGGATGAATGGACATCCTTTCCCAGGAAACGCTTCCTAAATCCCTCAGTAGTCACATTCGCCCCAAGCCCAGGGGTCTCTTGCTGCGAGAGGATGACTACGCCAGATATCTTTCCGTCATTTGTTATTCCAACAATCCCCTCTATATCTCCGCTGTACCCAGGCGAAGAGAACTTGATGGCAGCGCCTACCCGCTGGTCACTTGTGGAATATCCTTCATAAAATCCCTTTATCAAGCTGAATTGTGGCTGCGCCAGCAGGTCTGAGATAGCGCCAGTCTCATCTTTGAAGGTTGCGGCGTCAGGCAAAGCAGACGCCAGCGCCCTTTCCTCTTCAATGACCTTCTGGGCCTCAATGCGACTGTGGGTCACCTCATTTACGTAAGCCAGGATGCCAGCGGCCACGATGCAGATAAGTCCCAATACCAGGCCATACCTTATGACATCACGCACTATGCTTCACCTCCCCGAATCTCCGCGGCCGGGTGAACCGGTCGATGAGAGCGGTGGCTGCATCCATGATGAGAATAGAATAACATACGCCTTCCGGATATCCTCCATAGAGCCTGATGAGCACGGTCAAAACCCCGCATCCGATGCCGAAGATCGCCTGTCCCAAGGGGGTGACAGGGGTGCTCACATAATCGGTAGCCATGAAGAATGCCCCGAGAAGAAGCCCGCCAGCAAGGATATGGAAGACAGGGTCCTGCCCAAAGAGGATGGACAAGATGGCCACTGTCAATATATAGAACCCAGGAATCCTCCAGGTGATGTGCCCTCTTAGGAGGAGGAATGCTGCTCCTAGCAAAATAGCTACAGCCGATGTCTCACCTATGCTCCCTGCGACGGATCCAAAAAATAGCGGCAAATAAGGTGTCTTTACCCCAGAGAGCTTCATGGCAGCAAGTGGAGTCGCGCTGGTGAGCACGTCAAAATCCTGGCCGAACCACGGGGCCTCTGTAATTGGCCATCGCCATGTCGTCATGGCCACTGGCCAGGAGGCGAGCAGTACAGCTCTGCCGATGAGAGCTGGATTGAACGGATTATGACCTAGTCCGCCAAATACCTGTTTCCCCAAACCGATTGCCACGATTGCCCCCACTGCCACTATCCAAAGAGGAAGGTCCGGCGGCAGCGTCAACGCCAGCAGCAGCCCGGTCACTGCTGCACTGAAATCCCCAACGGTGACAGGCCGGTGAGTGAGTTTCTCAATTATCGCCTCTGATATGACTGCGGTGGCCACCCCTGTCACTATGACCGCCAGCGCATGGGTGCCAAAAAAGTATACCCCGGCAAAAGATGCCGGCAGTAGTGCAAATATGACATCCCGCATAATAACAGCAGTAGAGATGGGAGATCGGATGTGAGGAGAGGAAGATACTATGAATTGATTTACCGACATGCAAGATTCCCCATTTCTATTTCTTCCTGCGCCGGGCAACTATCTCAGCCTTTGCAAGCCTGATGGATTGCACAAGATGACGCCTTGAGGGGCACACAAAACTGCATGTCCCGCATTCGATGCAATCCAAGGCCCCGTAGGCTGCCGCATCATCAAATCTCCCGGCGTCTGCATATTGGCTTATGAATAATGGAAGAAGACGCATTGGACAATTCTCCACGCATTTACCACATCTCACGCATGGACCTGGTTCCTCAAGAGAGGTCTCATCGGCATCCAGGAAGAGGATACCAGAGACGCCCTTGGTGACGGGGATATCCAGGGTAAACTGGGCAATACCCATCATAGGGCCGCCAACGATGACCTTGGCAGGCTCCCTGACAAACCCTCCACATTCATTGACCAGATCAGAGACCTTGGTCCCTATTTTAACCAATAGATTGGAAGGCTCTTTGAGAGGGCGCCCAGTTACAGTAACCACCCGCTCTATGAGAGGCATACCTGTCTTCAATGTATTGGCCACAGCGACAGCGGTCCCTACATTGCTGACCACAGCGCCGACATCCACGGGCAAACCACCCGAGGGAACCTCTCGGCCTAACAGGACCTTGATGAGCTGTTTCTCGGCCCCCTGTGGATATTTGGCCATGAGGGGCACCACCTGTATCCCCTTCGCTTTGCTGACCGCCTTTTCCATGGCCGCTATAGCTTCTGGTTTGCTATCTTCGATGGCTATAAACGCTTGCTTTACTCCGGTGGCTTTCATCAAGATGCGAGCCCCAAGCACTGCATCCTCCGGCCGCTCCATCATGATTCTCTGGTCTGCGGTGAGATAGGGCTCACATTCGCTTCCGTTGATGATAAGCGTATCAAATTTCTTGCCTGGCGGAGGGGTAAGCTTGAAATAAGTTGGAAAAGCCGCTCCCCCCAGCCCGACGATACCAGCCTCTCTGATCAGATTTATCAGATCCTGCCGCGTGAGGTTTTCCAGGCTGCCATATGGCCTTACCGTATCCGCTACCTCCTGCAGGCCATCGGATTCAATAGTGATGGCCGGCCGCTCTACTCCTCCGCTCATCAAATATGGGCCGATCTTGACTACTTTCCCTGATACCGGAGAATGAACTGGGGCCGTGAGAGCAGCCTGGCTATCCCCGATCTTCTGGCCTACCTTGACCTGGTCTCCCACTCTGACAAGAGGCTCGCAGGGGGCTCCAGTATGCTGATGCAGTGAGACCACTACCGTGGATGGAAGTCTAGTGCTTTTGATAGGTCTGGATTCTGTCGATTCTTTGAAATGCGGAACATGAACGCCGCCTTTGAATGTTCTGGATCTCACGATTATCTCCCCTCTGAAGTTTCAATGAGCTCACCTTGCCCCGGGAAAAAGAGCCGAACCTCCCGCTCATAGCTTTCCCTTGAATCTGAAGCATGGACCACATTGCGAGGCAGAGATCCGCCAAAGTCACCACGTATAGTGCCAGGCAGAGCCTCCCTAGGGTCAGTGGATCCGATCAAATTCCTCGCGACTCTGATCGCATCCTCCCGTTCCAGAACTGCCACCACACTTGGGCCCTCAGTGATCGCATCAAGGAGTCCCGGGAAGAAGGGCTTGCCCTTCAAATGACTATAATGTTCCTCAGCAAGGGTTCTGTCAATGGTCCTTACTTCTAACCTGAGGAGTTTAAACCCACGTCTTTCAAATCTTTCAAGCACTGCTCCAACAAGGCCTCTTGCCACACCATCAGGTTTGACGATTATAAAAGTTCTCTCCATCTACCATAGCCTCCTCGAAAATCGGGGCCCGCCACGTATGCGCAATCACATACAGGGGAACGGACCCGCCCATCATCGACCAATATTCCCTATCCTAAAACAACCCTGTGATCCTTCCGCTATCATCGATATCTACCCGCTCAGCAGCAGGATGTTCAGGCAGCCCTGGCATGGTCATCATGTTCCCACAGAGAACCACGATGAAACCAGCCCCGGCCGATATCCTGACTTCCCTGACAGTCAATGTCCATCCGGTCGGCGCGCCCCGCAGGGAAGGTTCATCAGAAAAAGAAAGCTGGGTTTTGGCCATACACACCGGCAGATCTGTAAACCCTTGCTGTGATAGGACCTTGATGGCCTTCTCCGCCTCTGGTGTATATGCGACATTTTGCGCTCCATAGATCCTGCGCGCCACCGTCTCGATCTTATCCTTTATGGGGGCCCCCAGGTCATAAAGAAAATTGAAATTCGGCTTCTCTTCTTCAATGGCGGCCAGTACTTCCCTGGCCAGGTCCAGGCCCCCCTCCCCACCGCGCGCTACAACCTCAGAGATAGCCGCCCTGACCCCAAGTTTGTCGCAGTGATCTAGAATGTACTGCAGCTCACCTTCATCGTCCGAAGGGAACCTGTTGACAGCCACGACGCACGGCATTCCGAATTCTCCTCGTAGATTCGCGAGATGCCGATCAAGATTGGACATGCCGCGCTCGAGAGCCTCCATGTTCTTCGCAGCCAATTTCGATCTGGCCACTCCTCCATGATGGTGGAGGGCGCGAACAGAAACGACGACCACTGCGCAACTGGGCCTTATATTAGTCAAACGTAGCACGATGTCGAAGAATTTCTCCGCACCCAGGTCTGCGGCAAATCCACCCTCGGTCACCACATAATCTGCGAGCTTCAGCGCCATCTCGGTGGCCAGGATGCTGTTGTTGCCATGGGCTATATTGGCAAACGGTCCGCCGTGAATGAATGCAGGCTGGCCCTCAAGAGTCTGGACTAGATTGGGTTTTATGGCATCCTTGAGGATGACGGCCATGGCTCCCGCCGCGCCCAGGTCCCCTGCTGTCACTGGCTCACCATCAAACGTATATGCGACAATGATGCGGCTTAATCTGGACTTGAGCTCTGTTATGGACCGGGAAAGGCAAAGAATCGCCATGACCTCAGAAGCCGCAGTGATATCGAACCCGCTCTCGTGCGGGAACCCGTTGGCTTTGCCGCCCAGACCCACCACAATATGACGCAGCTCCCGATCGTTTATATCTGTAACGCGCCTGATGGTTATCTTGAGCGGGTCGATCCTCAGTGAATTACCATGCACGATATGGTTGTCAACCATCGCCGCCAGGAGATTGTGAGCCGCACCAACAGCATGTATATCACCGGTAAAATGGAGATTTATATCCTCCATGGGAACCACTTGAGAATAACCGCCGCCCGCGGCTCCACCCTTGACCCCGAAGGTCGGGCCCAGTGATGGTTCACGGAGGGCGACTGCCGCGCGCTTGCCCAATTTCCCGAGGGCCTGCGTGAGCCCAATCGCTGTACAAGTCTTCCCTTCGCCCGCAGGAGTAGCGGTAATGGCCGTTGTGTAAATGAGTTTGCCAGAAGGTTTTTCCTTGAGACGCTCCAGGATGCCGAGTCCTACCTTGGCCTTATGCCTTCCATATAGCTCTATATCCTCGTGAGATAATCCCAGATCTTGCGCTATGTCTAAAATGGGCCTCAATTTCGCAGAATGGGCAATCTCAATATCAGACAACACCCAAACCAGCCCCCCGGGAATTCATCACTGTTCCTTACTCCCACGTAGATACCGGTCTATGCCTCTGGCAGCCACCTTGCCTGCCCCCATGGCAGCAATCACCGTCGCCGAACCGGTTACGATGTCACCACCCGCAAAGATACCTGAAATATTGGTCATTCCGGTTTCTGGATCCACCTCGATGTTTCCGTGGCGCCCGACCTTGAGCCCAGGGATGAGCTTGGGCAGGAGGGGGTTGGGATCAGTCCCTATTGCAGATATCATGGTATCTATCTCCATCACGAATTCAGACCCTGGGACAGGCACCGGCCGCCTACGGCCGCTCTCATCCGGCTCTCCTAATTCCATTTTGATACATTCAAGCCCGCTTACCCACTTTTTCTCATTTCCTATGACTCGGATGGGATTAGTCAGAAGGGCGAATTTCACGCCTTCTTCTTCAGCATTTATGATCTCCTCATGCCTTGCGGGCATCTCCTTTCGAGAGCGCCTATAGACGATGGTGACCTCTTCGGCCCCCAGCCTGAGCGCTGTCCTGGCCGAATCCATAGCCACATTCCCCGCCCCCACCACTGCCACTCTCCTCCCCACTTTGATTGGGGTTGCATACTCGGGGAAGAGGTAGGCTTTCATAAGGTTTGAGCGGGTGAGGAATTCGTTGGCTGAATATACTCCGCTCAGATTTTCGCCGGGAATGCCAAGGAAATGAGGGAGTCCGGCGCCGACGCCGATGAAAATCGCCTTATATCCCATCTTGAACAGATCATCTATAGAATAAATCTGGCCTATGAGCGCATTTAACCGGATCTCTACCCCAAGGCTCTTCACATAAGAGATCTCCTCATCGAGAATAGCCTTGGGCAGCCTGAACTCCGGTATCCCGTACCTTAAGACGCCTCCAGGGGCATGAAGAGATTCGAAGAGGGTAACCCTGTAACCCAGCTTTGCAAGGTCGGCTGCGCAGGTAAGGCCCGCAGGTCCCGATCCCACCACTGCCACCATCTCACCATTCGGTAGATCCGGCGGGTCTCCACTCACCGTATGATCTCGGTCGTCATGGGCACGCTCATAATCAGCAACGAAACGTTCAAGGGCGCCAATGGCCACAGGTTCTCCTCTCTTGCCGAGAGTGCACTGGATCTCGCATTGGGTCTCCTGAGGGCAAACCCGGCCGCAGATCGCGGGGAGGCTATTCTTTTCTTTTATCTTCTGCGCGGCTTCCAGGTATTTCCCCTTGGTGACTAATTCAATAAAATCAGGTATATCTACTCCCACGGGGCAACCAGAGACACAAGGCCTCTTGGGGCATTTGATACACCTCGCCGCCTCCTGCCTGGCCAATTCCTCCGGATACCCCAATGCAACTTCAGAAAAGTTGCGTATACGTTCTTGCGGATCTTGTTTTGGCATTGGATTGCGGACTAACCTCGATGGCATCTACATTCCTCCTGTCCAGAAGAAGGCTCCAGGAAAGATTGCATTGCAGTTTTCTCTTGTTCAAGAAATCGACTCTGCCGGGCGATGAGCTCGTCGAAGTCCACCTGGTGACCGTCAAAGGCCGGTCCATCTACACATGCAAATTTAGTCTGACCTCCAACTGTCACCCGGCAGCCACCGCACATACCGGTCCCGTCCACCATGATGGGATTCAAGCTCACGATCGTCTTCACCCCAAACGGCCTGGTCACCATTGCGGCGGCTTTCATCATGACCAGTGGCCCCACCGCTATTACTTCATCCACTTTAGTGCTCTGTTCGAGGATCTCTTTCAGGATGTCTGTCACAAAACCATGGTGGCCGAAACTTCCATCATCTGTGCTGTAACGAACCTCGTGACTCACCTTTTCCATCCTATCACGCATGATGATGAGATCCCGGCTCTGAGCCCCAATAAGGGATATGACGTGGCTTCCGACTTCAAAGTGACGCTTTGCCTTCGGATATATGGGCGCGACTCCCAAACCTCCGGCCACAAACACGACGCAATCAACCTTTTCGATGTGCAGGGGAATTCCCAGCGGCCCCATGATATCCATGATGTAATCCCCCTGCTTCATGAGCCCCATCTGGACGGTCGTCCTGCCTACCTCCTGCACCACCAATTCGATCGTGCCCGCGTCTGTATCGTGGTCAGCAATGGTAAGAGGGATGCGTTCGCCCTTCTTATCTAACCTTACGATGACGAAATGTCCTGGCTGGGCTTTTCTTGCTATCTCTGGAGCTTCGATCTGAAATGACTTGATCCGAGGAGCAAGGACTTCCTTGCTTAGAATCCTGTACATCGACATGTATCCCCCCTGTGGCCACCATTCGTATCTTCCTACATTTACCCCCCATTGTCAAGGAGTGCACCAACCCATACAAGGCTGACGCACTCCTCTCGACAAATTATGGAATTCAGACATAATCAGACATAATGCGGAACTACACTCTGGCTGCAATCTGAGTCTTGGACAGCTTCGGATATTTACCCCTGGAGGTATAGGTAGTGTGTAATAGATGATGCGACATCTCCCCCAGAGGTTCCCCAAGGAATTCTCTGTAGATTTCCTTTATGGCGGGATTCTCATGGGACTTCCTGTAGGGGAGGCTCCTATCCGCTAGATACAGGGCCTCTCCTCTCCTGGCGCGAATATCCATACGGGTGGGTATGGGCTGCCCGCCGCCGCCAACACACCCCCCAGGGCAGCACATGATCTCGATGAAATGATATGGAGCGTCACCATTTCTCAACAATTCCAATATCTTCTTAGCATTTCCAAGGCCGTGGGCGACAGCCACCTTGACCTCGAAACCATCTAGGTCTACAGAGGCCTCCTTTATGCCCTCGAGACCACGGACCGCATGAAATTCGACCTCACCCAGCTCTTTGCCAGTAGCGACCTCATAAACGGTTCTCAAGGCAGCTTCCATAACACCGCCCGTTGCCCCAAAGATAGCACCCGCTCCGGTGGATATGCCCATGGGATCATCGTGTTCTTCTTCTGGAAGCTCCTCAAATCGAATTCCTGCCTCCCTGAACATCCTGCCGAGCTCCCTGCTAGTGAGGACCACATCTACGTCCTTGTACCCGGACGAGCGCATCTCAGGCCTATCAGCCTCATATTTCTTGGCAGTACAGGGCATAAGTGATACCGAGAAGATCTTGGATGGATCGATCCCTGCCCTCCTGGCATAATACGTCTTCACCAGAGCCCCGAACATTTGCTGCGGTGATTTGCATGTTGAGATGTGGGGAAGCAGGTCCGGGTAGAAGTGTTCCCCAAATTTGATCCAGCCCGGGCTGCAGGAAGTTATCATGGGGAGGACGCCCCCTCCCTTGAGGCGTCTCAGGAGTTCGTTGCCTTCCTCGATTATGGTGAGGTCCGCCGTGAAATCTGTGTCCATTACCCTGTCGAATCCAAGTCGTCGCAAGGCGCTGACCAGCTTTCCAGTCACGATCGTCCCCACCGGAAGGCCCATTTCTTCGCCAATACTCACTCGGATAGCCGGCGCAGTCTGCACTACCACGTGCATGTCGGGGTCATTGAGGGCCCGAAACACCTTCTCAGTGTCATCACGTTCGGAGATCGCGCCCACAGGACAGGCATGGATACATTGGCCGCATAGCGCGCATGCCACTTCATCTAATTCGGATTCATACGCGGGGACAACCAGGGTATCAACTCCACGATTTACGGGATATAGAACCCCTGCCGCCTGGACATCATGGCACATGGATACACAGCGGCGGCACAATATGCATTTGTTAGGATCCCGGACGATCGCAGGGGTTGATTCGTCCTTTGGCAGGCTGCGGAGCTTCCTTTCAAACCTTACCTCGCGGATCTGCAATCTCTCAGCCAACTCCTGGAGCTCGCACACCTGATTTCGTATACATTGCAGGCAATCCTGTGGATGACGGGCTAATAAGAGCTCGAGGGTCACCCGCCTGGCTTGCCTTACCAATGGCGTGTTGGTGCGGACCGACATTCCTTCTGAGACAGGATATGCGCATGACGGCTGGAGGAGCTTTTGCCCGTCGATCTCAACGACACAAATTCTGCAAACAGCGCGTGCCTCCAGGTCGGGATGGTGGCACAGGGTTGGGATCTCGATGCCAATGGTCTTGGCTGCGTCAAGGATGGTCGTCCCCTCAGGGACGGTGACCTTCTGTCCGTCTATAGTCAAATTGACCACTTGCGTCACTCCCTTTTGCTGTGGATTCTCAATACCCGGGAGCCCGGGGCCGCTAGACCGAATGTGTTCCTATCAAACATGCCTTCTTGTTGGTGATATGGTCGCGAATCTCATCGCCATAATGTCTCAACATGGTGATGATAGAAAGGGGCGCCGCCTGGCCGAGGCCGCAAAGGCTTGTGACCTGCATAACCTGACAGATCTCATGTATAAGATCCAGATCTTGAAGTCTGCCTTTTCCTTCGGCGATCTTTGTCACGATGTCGTAGAGCCTGTCTACGCCCTCACGGCAGGGCGCACATTTTCCACATGATTCATGCTTGAAGAATTTCATGAAGCAGCAGGCTATGTCAATGATGGGATGGCTGTCATCGATTATGAGAAGCGCCCCGGACCCTAAGGCGGATCCAGCCTTCGCCAAAGAAACATAATCCATTGGGGTATCCAGGAGAGCTTCAGGCAGGCATCCACCTGATGTTCCGCCTGTCTGGGCCATTTTGAATTGCCTGCCTCTGGGTATTCCCCCGCCGACTTCGTAGATTATCTGCCTCAATGTGATGCCCATCGGGACTTCGATGAGCCCCTTGTTATTGATATCTCCTGTCAATGTGAATACCTTGGTGCCCGGACATTCGGCAGTGCCGATGCTGCGAAACCATTCAGGGCCGAAAAGGATGATCGGAGGAACATTGGCCAGAGTCTCCACATTGTTGACCACCGTGGGTTTGCCCCATAGGCCCACAACGCCAGGATAGGGAGGTTTGATCCTTGGTTCTCCCCTGTCGCCTTCCATCGATTCGATCAGAGCCGTTTCCTCACCACATACATATGCCCCGGCGCCGATCCGCACTTCCACATCAAATCTGAAACCAGATCCAAATAGATTTTCGCCCAAAAGCCCGTATTTTCTCGCCTGCTCAACGGCATTTCGCAGCCTCTGGATAGAGAGCGCGTATTCTCCTCTTATGTAAATGAAACCTTTGTCCGCCCCTACTGCATACCCTGCTATTGCCATGCCTTCCAAGATGCTATGGGGATCACCTTCCAGTATGAGACGATCTTTGAATGTGCCCGGTTCGCCCTCATCTGCATTGCAGACTATATACTTTTGACCTTTTCCGGCACGAGCGGTAAATCCCCACTTCACACCTGTCGGAAAGCCAGCCCCACCCCTTCCCAGAAGGCCTGACTTTTTAACAACCTCTAGGACGCCATCAGGAGTCATCTGTGTGACGCACTGGGCAAGGGCCCTATAACCGTCCCTCGCAATATACTCCTCGATTGAATCAGGATCGATCACACCACAGTTTCTAAGGACCACACGTTTCTGTAGCTCTACATGGGGAGGCTCCTTCAAGGAGCTGACGCCCTTCGATGGCGCCTCATGAGTCATGATCCGGTTCTCAACAGGTCGTCCCTTGAAAAGGTGCTCTTCCACTATGAGAGGGACATCCGCCACTTTGACTTGCCCATAGGTTATGCCCTCAGGATAGACCACGATGATGGGTCCCATATCGCAGGGACCGAGGCAACCAGTCTCCACTACACGAATCTCATCCTGCAGGCCGAATCGTTCTATCTCCGCAATGAGGGCATCTCTGACAGCCTTGCACCCCCCCAAGACGCACGGCGTGCCTCCACAAACCAGGACATGCGAACGATAAAACTTCAACTTCTGCACCTCCTTTTGTTCATGCCGTTCTTGACTCTACTCAGGCAACCAGCCTGCTGGTTTTCATTGTGCAGTCATAATATCCGATCTGGCACCGGCGATTACCGATACTCACTTAGAACATGAAGAACTCTCTCGGGGGTGAGGTTACCGTAGACAACATCGTCAATCATGATGGCAGGGGCTACCCCGCAGGTTCCAAGGCAACTGGTGAACTTCAGAGAAAACTTCCCGTCAGATGTCGTCTCACCAATTTTTATTCCTAGCTCTGTCTCGAGCGTCCTCAGGATATCCATAGCGCCCAGGACATGGCATGGGGCGCTTTCACAAACCCAGATGATGTGTTCACCCTCAGGCTTGACTCGGAACATGGTATAGAAGGTGGCCACTCCATAGACCTTGCTGAGAGGGATGCCCAGGATCTCCGCTATTGCGGCGGCGGCGGATTCCGAAATGTAGCCATATTCTCTTTGGACATCATAAAGAGCGGGAATGAGGGCATCAGGCGCGCCCCGGTATCTTTCCAGAGCCATGAAGATATGTTCATCATCTCTTCCCTGATCATGCAGGGGAAACTCCCGTTTGGACCCTTGCATCACAGACTCCTCCTTTGCACGTGATTGCATAGAACCGGCCGGCAGAAGGCTCTCTCAGGCGTATCCGGGATAGATCAATGATTAGTCGTCTCATGGGAAGATTAAGACAAAGGAATAAGACCGCTGATCTATGGGGTAGAAATCACCCACTCACCGATGATACGCCCGTTTACCACATGGTTTGCTATGATCTGGCGAGCCCTTTCCCCTGTTACACGACCATATGTAACCTTGGGTTGACCAACCCTGATGATATCTATTATTGGTTCCTGTTCGCACAGCCCGATGCAGCCGGTTTGGGTCACGACTACGTCCTGGAGATTCCTCTTGGCCAGTTCATCCAGGATCGCGGCAAGAGTCTCGCGGGCACCTGCGGCTATCCCACATGTCCCCATTCCGACTACGATCTTTACTGTCTCTTTCCCCTCCCTTAATCTAGTCATTGCTTGTGCTTCTTTTTTGATACGTTCTAACTCCTCTAGCGACTTCACTTCAGAGCACCTCCCGCTTTCTCCAATCCCCACGATTTACGCCTGAGACGCCGTATACTGCCTGGTGCGAGATTTCAGATCAATAGCTTGCCATCCAAAACCATCCAAGCCCTAGAATTCGTTCCTTTTGTTACGAACTTCGGCAAAAAACCGCACGTGGCACGCCTGAAGAAATAATATCACGATATATCGCCAGTTTCAAGGATTTCTCGCAAGTTTTGGGGATCCGTCATGCTCCCGAATTTGCGTTAATGATCTCAACCACTCTAGGCTTGGTCCCTCTCCGGGAAATGGCTTTATCATATAGATGCACTATGCCATATGATCCGACAAGGAACACAACTCCCAAGACCGCAGATAAAGTCTGTGAATTTGCTTCAAGACCTGCGAAAGGGGCGATGGCGTCTCCCACGAAGAAACCGACAAACATGAAGATGAGAGGCACCATATATGCAATGAAGGCAGCAGCTAGAACATTCCTTCCTTCCATCTCCACCGTCACTATATCGCCAACAGATGCCCGCGCTGCATTGTATGCCTCGATGGAGCTTGCCCCCCTTCTTCCAACCTCACAAAGCTGACATCTCCCGCAAGCCGTCCTGCGTTCTATCTCAACCAGCGCGATATTTCCATCAACCTTGACAACCCTACCCATTTCCTGCATCTTGATGTTCCTCCTGATACATGTGAGCAATCCCCTCTTCTATCATTTCCCTTACAGCGCACAGAACTCTCGGGTTCGACACAGGCACATTCTCAAGTAGCCTGACAAGCGCATCTGAATCGAAGATGAACTTCCGGTATTCATCGCCTGCACATCCCGACCTGCCAGGCGACGCCACAAGTATATGCTCGTATCTTACCCTTAGTCCGGGGTTGCACGCCAATAGCGCCACAATGGTGGAAGCCATGTCACCAAGTGGCGCCCTATCAATGTGACTGAGCCTGAAGGTAGCGACGACAACTGTGCCAGCCCCCAACCCGGACGAGATATCTAGGCGCCCATCCGAAGCCTCACACGCTGCAGCAAGAAGGGACAAGCCCAATCCTACTTTGCGGGTCTGTCGCGTGGTTACAAAAGGATTCTTGACCTTCACAAGGAGATCTGGAGGCATGCCCCGGCCATTGTCTTTGATGGTTATCGTCAACCTGTCTGATATGCGGTCTTCATGGACGGTCACCTCGATGTATGTCGCCCCTGCCTCCAGCGAATTTTGGGCGATGTCCAGCACATGCAAGGACAGCTCACGCAAGAGAATGTCCCCTCTCTCTGATGAGAGCCTCTTTTAAGCCCTCAAGAGAACGCTCCCTGATCTCAAGAGTCGTGAAACCGCGGCCGATGTCGACCAGCCTGTGAGCATCTGACGATATAACGATGGGGAACCGCGCTATCTCCGGAAATTTCTGAGTGGCCTCTTTTACAGACGTTCGGGGGGATACCTCGACGGCAAAGACTCGCGCCTCCGGGGGAATGAAACCGAGAGTCCTTATCACACTGAATGCTGGCCTGTCAATGTGGGACGGGATGGCGATTCCCCCATATTCCGAAATGACGTCACAGACCCCCTCAAACGAAAGGCCGGTGGAAGCCAGGAGCAATCGGTCGCACTTTCCAACAATGGTATCATGGTCGTCCAACAGCAGCTGCTGTCCGAAGAATTCCTCGCAATTGCGGTCAGGGGGGAGAGCTGAATATATGACATTCTGAAAAGCCAGGACATCCCACAAATCATGAAAAAGACCCAAGATATGCACTTCCTCGATCGTTTGGACCTCCATGCCAGGAATCACCCATAGTCCCCTCGCCACGCCTGCAGCCATCACAGCTGATACATTTTCAGCGGAATTATGATCTGTTATGGCTATACAGCCCAATCTCCTGCTTATGGCGGCCTCGACGATCCTGGCCGGCGTCATCTCATCCTCTGCGCAAGGTGACAGCGCTGTATGGATGTGGAGATCTGCAGTAATAGGAGAATATCCCGCACTCATCGTTTCCCCGGCCGCTAGCTTCTCTGGCCGCCCCTTATCCCAAGCTGATAGAGCCTCCCCACCACCTCAAATGTGGAAAGATCAGAGAGAAGAACGGGAATGCCCTCAGATTCCGCTCTCTTTATAGTATCACTTGCGGGTTTGATTCCTTCTGTTATCACCACGCATGCGGCATCTATCACGAGAGCCACAGCCACAACATTCTGATGAGCCTGGCTCGTGACCCAGATGGTGCCCTCAAGAGCATGAGCCATCACATCGCTCAAGAGATCCGACGCGTAGCCCCATTTGATTTCCCGCCCCAACCCCGACCTACCAGCTGCCACTTCAAGGTCGAGGGCCTTGATCACCTCATTTACTGTCACAACCACTCCCCCGTTCAGAAACGCAAAATGGCCATTTCCTGCGCTATTTCTTGCCAATAGCGGAAGGGTCCTTTTGAGCCAAATGAAAAAGCTCTTCCGCCAGAGCTTTGATTTGTTCACGCAGCTTGAATACGCAGTCCGTTTCCACTGCAAGTCCCTGCACGATATCTTCGGCCAGGGCACGACAATTCGGGGACCCGCAGGAGCCGCAGTCCAACCCTGGCAAGCTCTCAAGGACCTGCTCCATGCGCTCCATCTTCGCGATGGCTCTCGCCAAATCCTCATCCAATTTGAATGCGGGCTGAGGCACTAAAGGCGCTCCATTGAAATACCCTTGCCGGTAGAGTTCGTGTATCTCCCTCCCAACCGTCTCAGGCAGAGGGAAATAATCATCATGAAGATATCCGCCGTTATCCTTCGTTTCATCTCCCCCATACGGCCTATCATCTTTGCGTCCAACGCTCGAGGCCAGCTGCTCCAGAGCCACCCGCCCCAAAAAAGGATTACGGACCATGAGAGCTCCGCCGACGCATCCACCAACGCAGGCCTGCGCCTCGATAAAGTCAAGCCTGTCCAACTTCCCGAGCTCCATCTCCTCCAGCACCGCTATCACATTGTGAATCCCGTCAACAACAAGAGAATTCTTAAGGGCTACCGCCCGATTCTCTCCGCCGGAACTCCCCCATCCAAGGCCGAAAGATGAGGCTGATGTATATTGGATACCAGGATTGTTCATATAATCCGAATTCCTTTTGATCTCAGAATAAATGGCACTTGCAGCGATGGCGCCGCTTATGTCATTTATTCCGATGCTCAAAAGATCCCTGACCCAGGTCATTTTGGCAGGGCAAGGAGTAATGAAGAATGTTCCGACATCCTCCGGGGCAAGATGTAGCTCAGCTACAGCTTTTTTCCGCGCTAATTTTCCCGCTGCCCTGGCCGGTGCATCCACCGGAACGATCCGGTCGAGAAGGCTCGGGAATCTTACCTGGATCAGCCTCACAACAGCGGGGCATGCAGGGGAGATAAAAGGTCGCCCCCCAGGATGCTCCTTCACATAGACCCTCGTGACATATGACATTATGTCCGCTGCCCGAGCTACATCAAACACATCATCAAAGCCCATCCGCAGAAGAGCGCCCAGGATCTTCTCCGGTATATGATCTTTATCTTTGCCAATCTCGTAGAATTGAGAATAGAAGGATGGAGCAGGCATTGCAATAGAATATTTGAAACCTCTGATAGAATCAAGGTTATCCGTGATTGTCGCTTTCGCGTGGTTGTCGCAGGTCCTGACGCACTCGCCGCAATCGGTGCACCTGTCAGCATTTATCCGGGCCTTCCCCTCCCGGACGCGAATAGCCTCGGTAGGGCATCTCTTTATGCAGTTTGTGCATCCCCGGCACTTCTCCTCTATGAGATAAACCGAGTGAAACCGCGAAGGCATGACAGAATCCTCCGTGTGCCTCAATAATGGATACGGGCTATAACCTCGGTCCCCTTCCCTACCTCAGACTCGATCAAGAGCTCATCGGAGAACTTCTTCATATTCGGCAAACCCATCCCTGCCCCGAACCCCATCTCCCTGATTTGTTCAGAGGCAGTAGAATATCCTTCCTGCATAGCGAGGTTTATATCCCTGATCCCGGGACCTTCATCCCTGGCGATTATCTCTATCTGGTCGGGGGTCACCCTAAGCATGAGATTGCCCGCGACAGCATGGATTATTATATTCATCTCTGCCTCATATGCAACGATGGCAGCCCTTCTCGTGATATCCGGGTCTATGCCTATCTGTTTCAGGGCGCGTTTCATCCTGGTCGCAGCCTCGCCCCCGGACGCGAAATCACCGCCCTGCACCTTATAAGACAATTCCAACAGTGGCTGCCGGCAAGTATCCAGTATCCTCCCCCCTGAAGACAAACCCGTCATGCGCAATGTCCATGAAGGCCAGCCTTGAACAGAAGACCGCATGATTCAAACAGCGGGTAGTTCGTTCTCAAGAGAGGAATCCCTCGCTCCTTAGCCATTTCGATGACCTCATCGGGCGGCCTTTTCCCTCTAACGAATACCACAGCTACCAGATCGTTCATCTCTGCAGTGCGAATCACCTGAGGATTTGTAAGCCCGGTAAGGAGCATGGTCTTTCGCTCAGCAAAGGCTAGTACATCGCTGAGCAGATCGCACCCGCAACCGCGTGGCACGTCTATAGAAGCCAAATCCCCCTCACAGGTCAGGACCTCTGCATTTAGGATATTCTTAACCTCCAGGAGAGTCACAGCTCTCACCACCGGCCCTATTTTGCTACAAAGGCCTCGTAACCAGCATCTTTTAGTTGTTTCGCCAAGGCCTGCGCATTTTCCTCCTTCGAGAAAGCCCCCACCTGCACCTTGAATGGCGCTTCACTCGTTACATATACCTGATACCCCTCAGATTTCAAAGTCTCTGACAATCTCTCTGCATTTGCCCTTTCCTGAAATGCGCCGACCTGCACCCGATAGAGGGTTACGGAATCAGGGAGGTTCGAATTGGGACTCTGCGGGCCCTCCTGTACCTCAGGCTGCGCAACGGTCTGGGAGGTATCCGTCTTTTTGCCTATCTGCTTGCCCTGCTCTTTGGCCTGTCCGTTTGTTATGGCAGAAGTCGAGGTGGTGGGCATAGGAGACTGAGTTGTGGCCACTGACTCCTTGGGCTGGGGCTTCACAAGGGTGTTCAACGCATATTCTCCCAGGAGATAGCCGAGGCCTATGGCTATAGCGCCAAAGATCACAAGGCTGACAACGAGCAAAAGGCCTTCGCCACGACGTCCATCTTCGGTTCTTGGCATCCTCTTTTCCTCCTTCTTGTGGAATCTTCTCCGGTACTAATACACGAATGCGGGTCAACGATCCTCCTTTATCCTTCCCAGGGCGGAAGCATAAAACGATCGAGGAGGAATACGGGAAGGCCTTCGATCTCATCTCCGACGATTCTTGCAAGATCCATTCCGCAGCATACAGCCTTGACCGGAATCCCAAGCCTGGTGCCGACTTTTTTCGCTACCTCGACGCCCTTTACGATATCACCATATGATGTATCTCCGGAAAGATGAGTATTACTTATGATCCCGGATACCCGGAGCCCGCTCGAGAGCTCTATTTCTCTGATCATCTTTTCCGCAGCGTCAGCATCCCTCGTGAAAGGTCGATTTACATTCAAGACCGCTACCATCTCGTAATCAGTGCGCTCGAATCTATCGCGAAATCGCGCGAGTCCCCGCGCTCCGGACGGATCTCCGCCCACATCAAAGACCGCAAATAGGGTATCATTATCAAAAATGGAATAAATGCCCTGAGATAGGGCGGGAAGATCCGCAAAGTCTGCCCCTTCTCTTGAAGAAATGACCCGGATACCCTGACTCTCAAGAAGAGCTTTCAAATCCCGTGATCTGAAATATGGGTTTACAAAGTCAAGATCGATGAGAGCCACATCTTCACCCCTGGATGACAGCATGAGAGAATAATTGATAGCGAATTCTGTCTTGCCACTCCCAAAGGCCCCTGTCACCACCAGAATTCTTTTCCTCGAAATAGGAACTTCGTCTGTCGGCCTGAAAATCGGGTATACTTCCCCTACGAGATAAAGTGAGCCTGTGATGAAAAGCATGTCGCCTGGCGCCGACAGCTCCATTCCTCTCCTGACTGCGGCAGCGGCATCATCAATAGCTTCTGCCTGAATCCCTTCTTCTTCGAACCAAGACTGGATCTGCGCAGGAGCATAGCCGCCCACTCTGCTGGTCCTAGCCATAGTACATATTGCATAATCAACGCTCTGTGAGAGCCTGCCCACTAGCTTTTTGCCAGGCTTATCCCTGGAGATGCCGATGACCACCCGCACTTTCCCCGTAAAATCTTTTGAGTCTGTAGCCTCGTCCAGGGTCTCACAGAGCCTGTTGATGCCATCAAGGTTATGCGCACCATCCAGGATGAAGTAAGGATTCCTCGAGACGATCTCAAGCCTCCCAGGCCACCTCGCAGAAGCAAGGCCCTCCCTTATTGCATCATCGCCTATCTTTATGCCCTGCTGCTCCAATGCCTCGATCGCAGCCACTGCCGTCGCGCAATTCTCAACCTGATGGAACCCCAGAAAGGGGACGCGAATGCTCTGGTATTGACGCCTGCCGGAAAGATCGCACACTTTTCCCTCCAAGAACCCATCCACCATCTCATTGGCAGTTGTAGGTTGAACTGAGAATTTGAAATCTCTCCCAACCAGGATGAGATTTGAGCCTCTCTCATGGCACGTCCTTTCAATGACTTCCAAGGCCTCCATGCTCTGGGGGGATGAGATCACAGGTCTTCCAGGCTTTATGATTCCAGCTTTCTCCCTTGCTATCGCCGCGAGGGTGTTGCCTAAGATCTTTGTGTGATCGAAGGAGATATGCGTTATAACACTTATGAGAGGGTCCACTATGTTTGTCGCGTCAAATCTGCCGCCAAGACCCACCTCGATAACAGCCAGGTCAACCTGCATCTGAGCGAAATAATAGAAAGCCAAGGCAGTTATGATCTCGAATTCTGTAGGGAGACCAGGATCGTTCCCCGACCTGAATTCCTCGATCAAGGATTTGAACCTGGTCACAAGCTCGGCCAACCTCCACTTGGGGATCTCCTGACCATTGACCTTGATCCTCTCGGTAAAAGACACGAGATGGGGCGATGTATAGAGTCCTGTCCTATACCCTGCCTTTCTTAGAATGCTCTCTATCATGCTGCAGACTGAACCCTTGCCATTGGTTCCAGCTACGTGGACAACCTTGAGACCTCCGTGTGGGTTGCCCATCCTTTCAAGGAGCGCTTGGATACGCTCAAGTCCAGGCTTTACCCCGAACCTGCCAAAAGTATTGAGATAATCTATTGATTCTGGGTAATTCATTTCTTCCTCCACCATAGGCGGAAGAAAACCTTCCGCCCCTCAAACGTGAGGAGGGCCGCCGCTCCTCTCTCCTTTTTGGGCGATTCCAGCCCAGAGATGTCCGCTGGGGCGGTACCACCATCACCCACTTTGCCACGTCAGATGGAACGATATCGCCGCCCCCGGCTGCCCTCCATTCGGCGAAGGAATGCCCTTGATCCGGCATCTATTCGACCCTCGGCCCGGCCTCCGCCACCCCGGGGGGCACATCCTTGAGATTCTTGAATGCTGCGGCGAAACGCGCGGCAAGCTCGCGCGCCTGTCTCTGATAGGCTTCGGCTGATGGCCAGACCTTCTCAGGATCAAGAATCTCTTCCGGCACGCCTGGGCAGCTCTCTGGAACCATAACATTGAAGATCGGGTGGAGTGTAAATCTCACTTTTTCCGGCTCCAGGGCGCCCTCCAGAATTGCTCGGATCATGGCACGAGTATGTTTGATACCAATCCTTTTGCCGATCCCATAGGGACCGCCGGACCATCCGGTATTCACCAGATAGACGGAGACATTATGCTTTTCGATTCTCTCCCCCAGAAGTCTCGCATAGGCTATAGGCGGCAAGGGCAGAAATGGCGCTCCGAAGCAGGAGGAGAAGGTAGCTTGAGGTTCGGTGACCCCACGTTCGGTACCAGCCAGTTTGCTGGTATAGCCCAAAAGAAAGTGGTACATGCTTTGTTCACGCGAAAGCTTTGACACGGGCGGGATTACGCCAAATGCGTCAGCGGTAAGGAAGATCACCGTCCTCGGATGGCCTGCAAATCCGTTTTTCACCGCGCCGGGAATGAAATCGACAGGGTATGCAGCTCGCGTGTTTTCGGTGTATCTCTCGCTATTGAAATCAGGTTCACGCGTCACCGGGTCTATATCAACATTTTCGAGAATTGCGCCAAATTTGATTGAATCCCAGATCTGTGGCTCATTCTCCCTGGATAGGCGAATGCATTTTGCGTAGCAACCGCCTTCAAGGTTGAAGACTCCATCATCGCACCATCCATGTTCATCATCGCCAATGAGGAATCTCATGGGATCAGCAGACAGGGTAGTCTTGCCCGTGCCGGAAAGGCCAAAGAACAAAGCCACATCTCCATCACATCCCACGTTGGCAGAACAATGCATGGAAAAGACACCCCGTTGTGGCAGGAGATAGTTCATCACGGTGAATATCGATTTCTTTATCTCCCCTGCATAGCTTGTTCCGCCTATTATAACCAATTTCCTCTCGAAACTAATGATAACGAATGCCTCTGATCTTGTCCCGTCTGTCTTGGGAACGGCCTTGAAACCAGGAGCGCTGATCACGGTGAAATCAGGCTCAAAATAATCAAGTTCCTCAGGGGAAGGTCTGAGAAAGAGTTGATGAGCGAAAGCATTTTGCCAGGCGAACTCATTCACCACGCGAATAGGCATCCGGTATTTAGGATGAGCGCCTACGAAACCATCAAAAACAAATACCTCCCGCCTCTGAAGGTAAGATAACAGGCGATGGTAAAGCTCGTCGAATTTGGCCGGGTCAAAAGGGACATTAGTTGAACCCCAATTAATCTGATCATGTATACCGGGTTCATCCACTATGAACTTATCACCGGGCGACCGCCCTGTATATTTTCCTCCCAGGATATTCAACGCGCCTGTTGATGTTAATATGCCTTCTCCTCGCGTGATGGCCTTCTCAATAAGAGCCGAAACGGCCATGTTGCGGTGAGCGTTCTTAAACCCGGGAACCATTGTAACCGGAAACTCCGCTTCTCCCTCACGTCCGGGAACTTTTTCCAGTTGACTAGCCAGATTACCTGACATGACTCTTTTCCTCCCTTCTCCTCTGCTCTCCTACTCCTTTGGGGATAATACGCGCATTTCTGCTGACGCTAGTAGTATTTTGTAAGGGCCAACCTGCGAGGCGGCGCGACGCCATTTGGCCATTCAAAAATGACCCCCTTCAAGGGTAAAAAATAACACCGCACCCCCCTCTTCAAGAGATAGCTCTCCACCGGGCACAAAGGGCGTTCTGACCGGTGACAGTTCTGCATCTATTCGATGCAGCCCCAGCTCCGATTCCCGCGGCGGGAAATCGTGCTTCGGCGGCAGCCCCTTTCCTCCCCCCTCACCGATGCCATTCTCCGGGAGAGTACTGATGACTCACCGCGCCTCTACCTCACCCCCAGGGGAGATGAGGTGTTGTATCATTTTCCGATAAGTGTTTTTTCTAGTATATAGATCATTCGTCTGGCTGTCAACAATTCTTTTTTGCCATCTATTTCCTCATCCTCGCGATCAACTCATGGTACTCAACAGGTAAGACATCGAGGCCTGTCAGGAGTTCATCGTATCCGCCAGGCCCTGTATAGCATGAGTTCCACAAGAAAAACTCAAGCCATTCCACACCCTGGTTCTTACATTCCCATGCCAGCCTTACTATTTCATCAGTCGTAGGATATCGCCAGACCCCGGGCTTCCCGAAGGCTTGAATTATCGCGATGAATTTCCCCTTTACATATGGTCTGATCTCCCTGAGATAATTCAAGGCAAAGTCCCAATCCGTGCCATCGTAATAGCTGGGATAGAGGTCAATCGAGGTATATGAAAGATCGTATCTGCTCAGATATTCCTTTGCATATTGGATATCATTCCTGTTACGACGAAGACCGCAGAAATTCAGGATCGGCCGGTATCCCTGATTTATCCAGCGAGTTATATGTTCGTTCAGATTCCCCATATCCATCGGGGCAAGCTCAGGCTCATCAATATGGAAATAAAACTCGGCGTCCACTCCCGGGAATTCTGGCAACTCCTCCAACAGCGTAGGCGGATTCCCACCCCCCGCTCCCAGGGCTATCTTTGGGAAATACTTGGCAACAAGAGGAATATTCTCATGAGAAGAAGTCATATAGGTTATGAAATTAAATCCAATCTTGTTTGCCATATAATCCAGGGTTCTCTCAAGATGATCCCGCTTATCTTCCCTGGGGCGTTGGTGATGATCCCAATAGAATTTCTTCTGGAAATCCTCGCTGAAGAAAATACCGACTGTGTCAAATTTTGGCACATCTAATATCACGATACTATCCCCTTTCATAAAAGGAATCCTGAGCAAAAGCGCAGAGATTTGCCATACTTTTTACTTTCGGAATCGGATGATTGATGGCGCCACGCCCTTACGGCGCCATCACGCCATCACCACGCAGGCGACCTGTCATTATGGGTTCCGGAAGTCAGCTGGACCGGCTCCCCGCCCTGGGCAGGCATGATATAGATATGACTCGTGCCACCCTTGTCAGAGGAATATGCAATATATTTCCCGCTCGGGGACCATGCAGGGTCTGCCTCCACCACATTGAAATCCTTGGATATCACATTCGCTGACAAATCCGCCAGAGTGAGAATAGTCACGGCCTGGCTCCTATTCGTCCTATTGTATGTGGTCATTGCCGCATATTTGCCATCGGGAGAGCATGCCCCACCCTTTACCACCTGGTCTGGTTTCGTAAGTACCTCAAGGCCGCTCCCATCCAGATTTACCCTTTCAACGCATCCATTCCCTTCACTCGCAGTAAAGAGAATGCTCTTTCCATCAGGGAACCAGCTGGGGTTGTCAACATCGCCTTTCGTCACAGCAACGCGTCTTTGATCACTGCCGTCAGCATTCATCACATAAAGCTGAGCGCTTCCATCTCGCGCCGAGACGAAGGCTATTTGTTTCCCGTCAGGAGACCACGCAGGTGAATAGTTCAGAAGAGTGTCAGGCGATGTGAGCCTCACCACATTTGTCCCGTCGGAATTCATCACATAGATCTGGAACATGCCCTCACGATCAGACGCAAACGCGATTTTTGTCCTATCAGGGCTCCAGGCCGGATCGCGATCCTGAGCGTTATTCTGAGTGAGATTCGCCTGTTCGCTCCCATCACTATTCATGATGTAAATTTCTTCATTACCATCCCGGTCGGATACAAAAAGTATCTTTTCAGAATCCACCTGCCCCGCAGCAGTCTGAGGCGTTGAACTTGCCTTTTGCCCGCCGCCCTTTGGACGTGCACCGTACCATATGCCTACGACGGCAAGGACGAGGATGGCTGCGATGGCAATCACCACCGTCGCCCTTGAACCACCCTCATTACCCGTCTTTCTATCCCGAATGCTCATCAGAATCCGGCGTCTCCTCCGCAGTAAACGGATATAGCGCCAAACACCTCCTATCAATCGTTTCAGCAGGCCCGCGTCTGTCGCGCGCCGAGAAGGTCAGAAATCCTGGACCTATTCCTTCAAACCCGTCAGAGCTATTCCTTCTACAAAATAGCTCTGCCCCAGGAAGTATATTATAAGAATAGGCAACACTGCAACCACAGATGCTGCCATCAAGAGTCCCATCTCCACGTCGCCATAATTCCTCAAGAATGCAAGGCCAAGCTGTAACGTATATTTATCGCTACTGCTGATGTAGATCAATGGCCCGAAGAAATCATTCCAGCTGCCCATGAACGTAAAAATCCCCACTGTAAGCAGGGCTGGCTTGACCAGGGGCAAGGTGATCCTCCAATAAGTCTGAAATGGCGTGCATCCGTCAACCCTGGCAGCCTCATCCAGTTCAGAGGGAAGTGTCATAAGATACTGTCTGAGGAGAAAGGTATTAAACGCACCCCCAAAAAAGGCCGTGACAGTGAATGGATAATAGGTATCCAGCCATCCCAGGGCTTTCATCAGTAGAAATCTCGGGATGATGGTGACTTGATAAGGAAGCATCATTGTAACCAGAATAAGAACGAACATAAATTCGCGTCCCTTGAATCTGAGCCTCGCCAGCGCAAAGGCTGCAAGCGAGCACGACAAAATCTGACCCAGAAGGACAAATACAGTGATCTTGATACTGTTAAAATAATAATGCGCCAGCGGGACGAGCTTCCACACATGCACGTAATTCAAAAAGGTCACAGGGTTTGGGATCCATGTCGGTGGAAATGTGACCTGCTGCTCATAGACCTTCAATGAGGTGGACACCATCCAGAAGAATGGGAGGATCATAATGATCGCGCCCAGAGAGACCACCGTATAGGCAAGAGCGGTATTCATCGCCTTCCGTTGAATCACAGGACTCTACCTCCGGTCAGCGCCCGGCATAGAAAACCCATCTATTGCTCAGGCGCAGGTTTATTGCAGTAACCACCAGAATCACCGCAAAGACTATCCATGCCATGGCCGATGCGCGCCCCATCTCAAAATAGGTAAATCCGCTCTCATATATCTGGTATACGGGTGTAATGGTGGCATACTGCGGTCCGCCCTTAGTCAGCACATAAGGAAGCTCAAACAGCTGGAACCCCCCAATGAGTCCAAGGGTGAGGGAAAAGAATATTGTCGGTGTCATCATGGGAATAGTTATATGTCTGAACGCCGCCCAACTGCCGGCGCCATCGATTATGGCAGCCTCATAAAGGGTGCGCGGTATTCCTTTCAATCCGGCAAGATATATGATAATATTGCCTCCAATGCCACTCCAAATGGCAACAAGGGCAAGCGCTGGCATGGTCCATTGTGGCGTATTGAGCCAATCAACAGGCGCGACGCCTATCAATGAAAGTAGCCTATTCAAAATGCCATAGCGGTAATTCAGGACCGTTCCCCATATCATTGCGACTACCACTGTAGATGCGACTGCAGGGGTAAAATAGATCGTTCGAAATAGTGTGATTCCCTTGATTTTCATGTTCATGAGCATGGCTATGAGAAGTGCCATAGCAATCGACGTGGGGATGGATAGAATTACATAGTAGGTCACATTCACTAACGATTTTTGGAAAATATCACTTGTCAACACCCGGCTATAATTGGCGAACCCAATGAATTTCGGAATGTTTATGAGAGAATAATTTGTAAACCCGAGATAGAATGAATAAACCATAGCGCCAAAGGTGAATATCACCATTCCGATGACCGTTGGCGCCAGCATTATCCATGCGGCTATGGTATGATCGCGATACAACGAACCTCGCGTCTTTGGACTCTTATTCATTGACCTCCCCACCTTCCAAGAGTAAACAAAACCGCCATGACAGGCGCGGATAGGGTCTCTGAAGACCTTTAATGTCACACCTGGAGAATTGAGATATCTCGCCATGAGGGGCGGGAGAGCGCAACCCTCCCGCCCATAATCGGCTATGACGCCTACGCGACCATAAAACTCCTGCCGGTCTAATCCTTATATTCCTTCAGCCACTTCTCAATCTTGACCTTAGCTTCATCCAGCAGCTTCCCCACATTATCCACGGATTTGCTGAAAATAGTGGTCCCGGCGTACTGGTTGAAAACATCGATGGCCTTCCATTCCTTCACGGTCGCAGGATTGGGACGCCCGATCTTGACATCATTGTTGATGATCATGTTCGTCGCGATCCCCGGAGGGCTCTTGAGCCAGTCAAGGCTGTTAGCCACTGGAATGAAAGCTGGGACTACATTAGACCCATATGGCCCTTTGAGGAGGTCCGACAGGCTCTGGGTTATATACCATTTGATGAACTCATAGGCTTCCTTCTTATGCGCTGATTTCGCAGAAATACCGAAGCCTTGCACGTCAAGGGCCGGCATATGCTGCACGCCTGCCTTGAACAGCGGCACGGATACTCCGGCCCAGCGGAATTTATTCATCCTGGCGAACCTGGGCGCTACCCAGTGTCCCCATACATCCATGCCAAGCTTTCCGGTTGAGAAGAATTCATAGCTGGGAACTCCGGCGGCCTCAAAGACCCCGGCATCTGGAACTGCCCCAGATTTGAACAGGATGTGATTTATTTTCTCAAATACTTCTTTTGCCTTGGGGCTGGCCCCGGTAAATTCCGTTATGGAAGAGTTAAACAAGGATGTTCCGTTTTCCCACAGCCACTGCCTATATACGCCAGTCAGGTCGAACATGCACAGACCCCATTGGGTTACCTTGCCGCCTGCGTCCCTCTTGGTAAGCTTCGTCGCATAGGTGAGGAAATCGTCAGAGGTCCATTTCGGGGTCGGGTATGCAAGCCCGGCCTTATCCAAGAGGTCGGCATTGTACCATACCATATCAGGATAGTTGGAACCACTCGGCAAAGCATAGAGCTTTCCGTCGATCGTAAACGAACTTATGGCGCCCGGCTGCCACGCATCAAGGGAAACCTCAGTATCTTTTTCGATGAATGGCTTAAGGTCCACGAAACCGCCCAGCTTGGCCACAGTTACAAAGTTGCTGGTCTCAGTAGCGGTGGTGATGATATCAGGAGCAGTGCCACCAGCTATCGCCACCGGCAGCTTCTGCATGTAGCTTCCAAAATCAAGCACCTTTGCCTCTATCTTAACATTCGGGTTGATTGCCGAATATTTCTCGGCATACTGATTCCAGCGTTCCTGACTCTTGATGTCGCCCCAGTCCCAAACCTGGAGGGTGATTTTCTCAGCAAAAATCTGGGAAGATAGCGCAACAATGAGAAGCATGGCCATTCCGTAGGCCAACCAGATTCTTCTAGACATTTGCATCGCCTCCTTGTGTCATGTCTGAAACTGTTTGTGCATGCTTGAGAATACCAATCCGTACTACTGATCCGGCTACCGCTTTGCCTGCTACCACCCCTTTCATCAACCTTATCATATATGGCGCCTTTGCTGATCTAGCAACCTACATGTTCGAGCGCCAGAAGCGCGGCGCCGACCTCGGGCCCCATTTCCGGGACAATTAGGCTGGCGGAAGTGAACTCAGACTTGAGCCGCTCCCGGAAAGGCCCGGTAAATATTTCGCCGCTACGAAACATCCCCCCGCATGCAATCACGTCAAAGGGAACATCTGTTATACAAAGACGACGAACAACGCTCCGGACGGCATCTATCAATTCGCCGGCCGCGTCATCCAAGATCCTCCTGGCTACCCTGTCACCCAGAGCTGCGGCCTGCGTCACAAGAGGCGCAAGCCCGGCTATATCCCGCCGATTTCGATTGCCATTCCGATATGCCCAGTTGATGATATCAGGAAAGCGAGCAAGGAAAAGATGCGAAGTGATCAAATCCGTCAGTATCGTGGGCTCCCCCCTGCCGTCTTCGGCCTTTGCGCAGGCTATCAGTGCCTTCCTTCCAATATCATAGCCGCTCCCCTCATCTCCAAATAAAGCCCCCCAGCCCCCTGCCGAGGCCGTCTCTCCGTTAGCGTTCCTGCCTATGGCCGCGGATCCCGTGCCCGCCACGACTACGACGCATACCTCAGGCGATCCTGCAATTGCCCTGCAGACCTCAAACTCCCCGGCCACCATGACCCTAACGCCGGGAAGGATGTGAGAGAGATGCTCCTCAACCAGATGACGATCGGACGGCCCTCCGATGCACACAGCGTCAATCTGTGACTCTTTACAGCCTGCTTTTGACAAAGCCTCTCTAACGGCAGATTCAATAGACTGCTTTGCTGTCTCAGGATCCACGAAATTTGTGTTTATAGGTCCTCCCGCCCCGCGCCCCACAATTTGCCTGTCATAGCGCATCACTACGCATGCGGTCTTGCTTCCACCGCCATCTATCCCGATTACATATCTCTCTTCTTCAGATCCCGTCCCCATAGATGAAGACAGCCCCTTCATTCATTCTGCGGCAACAGCTCCGTAAATCTCCCCCGCGGCCACGACAATTTCTATCCCCTTCTTAGAAAGGAAGTCGGCGAACTCAGGCGGCGGGGGCGCGTCAGTCACAACCATATCAACGGAATCCAAAGGCGCAAAACTACTAAACAGCAGTTGATTGAATTTACTATGATCCGCCAGCATGATAACCTTATCCGCAACATCCATCATTTTCCGGCGGATCTGCCCCTCAAGGGGGCTGTAATCAGATAGCCCGAATGTCACCGACACCCCTTTGGGAGAAATAAAGGCTTTGTTAACATGAATCTTAGATATCCCTTCCTCCGCCATAGGCCCAAGAAATGACCTCGTTGTCTCACTCAAGATCCCGCCTACACCGACGACCGTAAGGCTTTGGATCCCGCTTAACTCGATCATCACCTCGAGTGAATTCGTGACAACTGTCAAGTTCCTTATGGATTTGACGCGCCTTGCCAGCTGCAATGCAGTGGTACTAGAATCAAGGCTAATAACATCCCCCGGATACACCAATCTGGCCGCGGTAGCGCCTATGCGCGCCTTCTCCTCAGGAAGCATCCCTTCGCGCACCCGAGACGGCAACTGTCCGTTGACCTCAAGCTGGGGGGAACTCGCTCCTCCATGCGAACGCACTATGTAGCCTTTTTCTGCCAGGACCTTTAGGTCCGTGCGAATGGTAACCTCGGACACCCCAAAAAGCCGGCTCAATTGCGAAACGCTTACCGTCCCATCCCGTCTGATGAGATCCAGTATTTCTTGCCTCCGTGAGACTGATAGCATCCTCGCCATCTACGCAAGCCAGGCTACCGTCGTCCTGGCATAACTACCCCCCTATCTGTATAATAGATTCAACATCCGACCTTCGATTTCCTTCTTTTAATTCTAACTTTCTTTCGCAATCTTTCACTTTGGATTTCATCCTGAATCCATGCCTATGAATTCCGGTCGTCTTTTGACAATGAGTGTCGCAGCCTCAAGAAAGTCCCATCGAATTTTCCCGCCTTTGCCTGGCCATTATTGAAAGATAGACGGACTGGTGGGCAAACTAATCATTGGATTCCCGACTTCGGTCGCGGGTGAATGAAATTCCATTGATGGTGGTGATGTGGTGATGGAGCAACCTCGTTCCGGAAGAGCTACGAAGATATCGATTGTTGGCGCAGGATTTGTTGGGTCGGCCTTTGCCTATTGTCTTATGATCAGTGGGCTTTCGTCAGAGATCGTTCTCGTGGATGTGAACTTCAAAAAGGCGGAAGGCGAGGCCCTGGATCTGAGTCACGGAGTGCCCTTTGTGCGCCCAGTTGTGGTGAGGGCAGGGAAAATGGAAGATATCGAAGGATCAGACCTTGTTGTGATCACGGCAGGAGCTGCCCAAAAACCGGGGGAAACCCGCCTTGACCTTGTGAGCAGGAACGCCGCGATATTCAAGGGGCTCATTCCAGAGGTCGTCAAATATGCGCCTGACTCAATCATTCTTGTGGTCACAAACCCGGGGACATCATGACCTACATAGCGCTCAAATTCTCAGGTTTTCCAAAGAACCGGGTTCTCGGTTCGGGCACAGCGCTTGACACGGCGAGATTCCGGTATCTCTTGAGCAAACACTGCAATGTGAGCGCGCGGAATGTTCACGCCTATATCATCGGAGAGCATGGTGACAGTGAAGTTGCGGTATGGAGCCTGGCCAACATAGCGGGCATGCGGCTGGCTGAATACTGTCCATTGTGCGAGAAAGCCTGCCGGCCTGAATTTCGGGAGGAACTGCTGGATGATGTAAGGCGTGCGGCATATGAGGTCATTGACCGGAAGGGAGCTACTTACTGGGCGATAGGGCTGGCGATGACGGAGATCGTGGGGGCTATTCTGCGAAATGAGAATGTGGTGATGACTGTCTCGACTCTCCTTGATGGATACTATGGAGTAGATGATGTGTGCCTTAGCGTGCCAGCCGTTTTGAATCGCACAGGTGTCGTTCATCCAGTGCTGATCCAGCTGAATGAGGAAGAACAGGAAGCCTTCCGCAATTCGGCCAGGATCATTAAGGGAGTCTTGAAAGAGGTGCTGTGATGGGCAAATATCTTCCAAACAGCAGGACCTCCAGGATATTCATTCAGATTCTTGCAACATTCGCGGTCCTAATTGCTGGGTATTATATTCTCTGGATTGGCCCTGAGAGGCTGGTCCAGAGGAAAATCCAAAACACCGTGATGCACCTTGAGAAAGAAGAGGCCAGGAAACCGCCGAGGCATGTAGAGATGGTGCAAGGTGCATATGATTACAATACCAGTCTCATGGCCCGAGTCATATATGCCGAGGCCAGAGGGGAGCCATACCCTGGCCAGGTAGGGGTTGGCGCCGTGATCCTGAATAGGGTCAGAAGCCCTTTGTTTCCCAATACGATCCCCGGAGTCATATTTGAACCATGGGCATTTACAGTCGTGGCGACAGGTGAGATCTGGTGGCATACCCCCGACAGAACGGCGTACCGGGCTACCTGGGACGCCTTATCAGGCTGGGATCCGACTGGAGGGGCGCTTTATTACTATAACCCTGCCCGGGCCACCAGCCCATGGATCTGGACCAGGCCGCCGATAACTCGCATAGGCAATCATATCTTCACCCGATGATTGACAGATGAAGGGAGGAATTTAAATGAAGCGCAATTGGCAAAAGATCATCATGGTAGCTGCATTGGCCATTGCCCTCTTGTGGGGGCTCAGAGAATATTCCTTAAGGCGTTATATGGAGGTCCAGGCAGAAAACCAATATCAACGCGCTTTTCAGGAACTCGCGTTTCACCTGGACAGCCTCCAGACCGAGATCGGAAAAGCGCTGGTGGCGACCTCGACGCTTCAGCGCGCTCGAGCATTCTCAGATGTATGGCGGCACGCATACTCTGCCCAGGCAAGTATAGGTCAACTTCCCATAGGACCTGCCCCTCTAGTTGCCACAGAGAAATTCTTGGGAAAAGTTGGGGTATTCACTTATGCGATAGCTCAAAAGGAGATAGAAGGCAAGCCGGTATCCCTTCAAGAACAAAAGACTCTCAGAGATCTTGAAAAACAGGCGAGCTATCTTAGCGATAGAATCACCAGATTGAGAGATGATCTGGATAGAAAGGGAATTAGATGGCACCAGGTGGGGCGGGCTTTACATGTTTCCACACAAGTGAAACCTGAGAGGCAACCTCCGGAGCCCGTTAATCCAGTTTCAAAAGGTCTGAAAATGGTAGAAGATGGAATGAAGCGATTCCCAGAACCTGATTACAGTGGGACTCTACCCCCAGAAAAGGTAGCCCCAAAGGCCCTGACAGGTCCTATGATAGGGCCTGACGACGCTGTGCGGATAGCGAGGGATTTCCTGGGCGCCGAGCGTGTCTCGGGAATGACAATCAGGGTGGTATCCACCGTCAGTACTGACCCCGAGACCTATAGGGTTGAGGTAAGGCCTGCCAGAGGCCTGCCCTACCGACTGATCATGCTAGATGTGTCTAGACGAGGCGGGAAGGTCCTATGGATGCTGGACGACAAGGCTCCGATGGCCACCAAGATCTCGATGGACGATGCAGTAGCTCTGGGGTTGAGATTTCTTGAATCACGTGGATATAGAAATATGAAGGCTGTCTTCCGCGAAAAGCTCGACAATATAGCATTGATTACCTATGCTTACGTCCAGAACGGGATTGTGATATATCCAGATCAGGTAAAACTTCGGATCGCTCTTGATAATGGCTCCGTACTGGGTGTCGAGGCCACAGGCTATCTGACATTCCATCATACAAGGACCCTTCCGGCTCCTGAAGTAAGTTCGTCGCAATTGGCCGCGAAATTCAGCCCTGAAGTGGAGGTCGTACGGGTCAGACCTGTGGTGATAATGGACGATATGGGCAATGAGAAATTATGCTATGAATTCCTCATAAGGCTCGATGGCAGGGTGTACCTCTCGTATATTGACGCCGTGACCGGGCAAGAACATAAGGTGCAGAGAATGACGATCAGGGGAACCGAGGTTGTCTGAGGATCATGGACATTTGGGATCTAGTGGTGATCGGCGCCGGGCCGGCAGGCAGCTCAGCCGCCAGGGTGGCAGCTAATTTGGGACTCCGCGTTCTGCTCATAGATAAAGCGAGGTTCCCGCGCGATAAACGCTGTGCTGGCGGAGTGTCCCGGAAGGCACTGGCCGCAATCCCGGAGCCTCTTCCGGGCAATGTGATAGAAAGAGAGATCACAAGCCTCATCCTGGGCGGCCCGGGCGATTTCCTGATACAAGAATCGACCGGCGCCCCGATCGCTGTAACTGTGCGTAGAAGTGTCTTCGACTCATTTCTTGTTGACCTCGCCATTGGCGCGGGGGCCGAGTTCAGGGATAATACTGAGGTTCTGGACCTGGATGAACATGAAGGGTTTGTCTCGATCAGTCTAGGAAATGTCCCGAGAGCTGCAGAAAATGTAAGAGCTTCTTTTGTCATTGGCGCAGACGGAGCTCAGGGAAAGGTTGCAGCACTGTCAGGGATCCGGAGGAAATGGCGAAGAATCGAATTGGGTGTCGGCCTTTACATAGAGACGACCCTGGGCAAGGCCCCGCCGGAGGCTATGCACCTTTATTGCCTTCCAGAATTACCATGTTCCTTTGGGTGGATGTTCCCATATCGCGATAGTGCCAACGTGGGCATTGGGACATGGGGACCTTTCTCATCGCGCATACCCCCGGTCTTTCATTCCTTTCTCGAAAGATTGAAGACAAAGTGGGGCATAAGGAATTTATCACAATGCCGGAAAAGATATATACTACCCGCCGGCGGATTCACCCGGAGAATCGCGAAGTCCAGAATACTATTGGCTGGCGATGCCGCCGGGATGGTTGACCCCTTTTCCGGGGAAGGGATATATTATGCCATCAAGAGCGGGGCGATGGCCGCGGAGACCGTTGCCAGGGCCATTCGATCTTACGCCCATCCCGCGGACATCGCCATGGGGTACCAGCGCCTCTGTTACTCCCACTTTATAAAGGAATTCCGTCTCTCGGCAATAAGGGCATTCACCTCTGGCTACAAGAATAAAATAGGTTTCTGGTTTCTCCGCCACGACCCCAGGATCGCGAAGCGCCTTATTGATATCATTACCGGGGGAACGTAAACTCAGCGCCATCGGATCCTGTCGGGTCGACCATGCTGGTTGGGAGAAGAACGCTACTGGTCATTCTCCTCTGCTATCACAGGATTCGTCAGGGTGCCCAATCTCTCGATCTCAATCGACACCGTATCCCCGGGCTTGAGGAATATTGGCGGCTTACGCGTGAATCCGACACCGGAGGGTGTACCTGTGGCTATCACATCTCCGGGCGTAAGCGTCATGAGGTTCGATATGTATTCAATAAGAGCGGGGACATCAAAGATCAGCTCTCTTGTGTTTGAATCCTGCATGAGGGCGCCGTTGAGCCAGAGCTTTATGTCAAGCTCCCCGGGGTTTGGGATTTCATCACTGGTTATAAGGAAAGGCCCCATTGGCGCGAAGGAGTCGAGGGTCTTGCCCTTCAACCACTGGCCTTCGCTCATTTGAAGATCTCTTGCGCTTATATCGTTTAAGATGGTATAGCCGGCTACATAACCCAGAGCATCATCGCGGGAAATATGCTTGCCTTGTTTGCCTATTACAATGGCTAATTCCGCCTCATAGTCTATCTCACTAGAGACCTTGGGGATGATTATGGGGTCATTAGGTCCTGCGATGGCATTGCAAAACTTTGAAAACAGGACAGGGGCTTTCGGAATCGGCGAGTTGGCTTCTCTGGCATGATCTCGATAGTTTAACCCAATACAGATCAGCTTTGGCGGGCAAGGAACTGGCGCCATAAGTCTCACGGAATCTCTCCTATGCACTATTGGGCGATCGCCTTCACTTGCCGCTTGCCGGAACGCATCGGGATCCAGATGCCATGACTCTTCCACATACCCAAGAGCAATCCTTGCGCAATCGAGGCACCGTTTGCCGCCGCGAAGAAACCCGAGGATATCGTCCGGCAAGGCCGCTTTGCCAAGAGCTTGCGGATCTGACTCTCCACGTTCCCTGAGGTAGGCGATGAAAGCCGCCTGAAGATCAACCACCGCCTGCCCAATCTCGGACTGCGCTGGTTCAAATATAGTCCCAACAAAGGTTCGTCCATCATACCTGAAACTGCCTAATTTCATTTTGTGCCGTGGGCATCGGCCCTGCAGCATCGCGGGGATGCCCGTGCCCCCTTTCATCAAGACTCAGTCGCTCTAGTCAAAAAACATGCACTCGACTCATAGCTTGTCCTTTGTATTATAACCGAGATTATCCATGACTGGCAAAACCATTCTTATACGGAACGCGGCTCAATGGCCGAAATAGGCGACTGGCGCAGCGTTCCGGTCCTTATGAGCATGTTGTGCACAATTTTGTTGACAATAGAATCCCTGCGTGGTAGACTGTGACTCGAGAGGCGGCGGTGAACCGATGGCCTCAGGAACATAAGGGGAGGAATTTCTGTGAATTCCCTTCAACGACGATTAAATGCCTACTGCAGCAGGGCAAACAAGCTCAAGCAGGAAAATCTCTATTTTTATCTGCAGCAGATTGACTCTTTACATGATGCCAGGGTAACCATAGGCGGACGAGAAATGCTGATGTTTTCCTCATATAGCTACCTCGGCCTCATCGACCATCCCAAGATAAAGGCGGCGGCCCAGGAAGCCGTGAAGGAATTCGGGACCGGGACCCACGGAGTTCGTATCCTGGCGGGCACCACCAGGCTTCATGTCGAGCTAGAGAAAAGGTTGGCGGAGTTCAACAGGACAGAAGATGCTATCGCATTCAGCAGCGGGTTCATAGGCAATGTGGCCACGATTTCTTCTTTTGTGGGTAAAGGCGATGCCGTTATCGTCGATCAACTCAGCCACGCGAGCCTAGTGGATGGCTGCCGGCTCTCCGGAGCTGACTTCCTCTGGTTCAAACATAACGATCCGTCTGACCTCGATAGGGTGCTTGGGGAGGCAAAAGAGACTCACCGTGGGCTACTGGTGATCGTTGACGCCGTATACAGCATGGATGGAGATATTGCTCCCGTGCCGGATCTTATCGAGCTCTGCAGAAAGCATGACGCCTGGCTCTTGGTAGATGAAGCTCATTCTCTTGGCGTTCTAGGGGAAACAGGTCACGGGATTCAGGAATACTTCGGCCTCGCGCCCGGAGAAATCGATATACTTACAGGCTCTCTAAGCAAGACGATCCCCGCCGTAGGCGGGTATGTGGCCGGTAGGGCCGACTTCATCTCTTTCCTCAAACATACAGCAAGGGGTTTTGTATTCTCGGCAGCACTTCCTCCGGCTGCCGTGGCCGCCGCAAAGGCTGCGCTGGATGTAATCGAGGAGGAGCCATGGCGGAGGAGTAAACTCAAAGGAAATATCGACAGATTCGTAGGCGGCTTGAAAAGACTGGGCTTCAACACCCTAGGGACCAAGAGCTCTGTGATCCCCATTGTGATAGGGAACGAAACCACGACCCTTCGGATGACAAGACTCCTCCATGATGATGGGGTATTCATATGTCCGATACTCCCACCTGCAGTGCCACCCAAGACGTGTAGGCTGCGGGCAAATGTGCTGGCCTCACATACAACCGAAGATATCGACTATGTCCTGGATGCGCTCAGCAGAGCCCGCTCAAGGCTGGGCCTCGATACTGAGCCAAATCTCACTGTTGAGTCTGCGGCACGCTGAAATAGCCGCAGAGCGAATCAAACTATCGAAATATCACCAACCCCATGCGGCTACAATCGGCAGTAGCCGCATGGCTGTTTTCAAATCGCGATTTTCATGATCAAAAGCCTGTATCCTCACCGACAAAAACGGCAGGCAGGCCGAATTTCTCAGAGATATGACGCCCGAGGGCCTTGACCCCAACTGTTTCCGTGGCCCAGTGCCCCGCGAAGATGATATTTACGCCGCTATCCTCAGCCTCGCCCACCAGCTGGTGGGAAACCTCGCCTGTCAGGAAAACCTGGAGATTTTCCTTTACCGCCTCCTTGAAGAGTTCTGGCGCGCTGCCGCTGCATATCCCGATGCTCTCCACTATATCGGACCCAGCATGAATCCATTGGGCCTCATGACCAAGGGAATTCCCGATCTTCCGGACAAGATCATCAAATCTAATGGGATCAATATAACCCTTGAATCCTATAGCCTGGCCGTGATAGACCCCAAATGGAGCGCGGGATTTGAGCCCTACGATCCTTGCAAGCTCGGCGTTGTTGCCCACTTCTGGATTGAGATCCAGCGGCAAATGGGCGGCATAAAGCGCAAGATCATTCTCTATCAGGAACTTCACTCTCTTATAAAGGAGGCCAGAAATAGGGGCTTTGTCCCAGATCATCCCGTGGTGGACCAGAATGAAGTCAGCCCCACGCTCCTTGGCTCGCATGAAATTCTCGAGAGTTGCATCTACGGCAAGAGCTATCTTGGAGACATCCCCTTCCGCCTCGACCTCCAGCCCATTGACACAAGAGTCAGGAATTTCCGCTACTCTGAGAAAACCATCGAGATACCTGGCCAGCTCCACTTTTCTCATTTCATATTGTCCTCCCGCGAATACTCATCTCCATGATCAAAATCTCACCCCGACGCCCAACTGGTGAGTCCCGCCCAGGCCGGGATCTCCTGGAATGAGACCATATCCCAGATAGGCATAATCTATCCGATATGGGCCCCTTTCGTAGCCTATTCCCAATGTCGGTGCCCCTCTGCCAACCCCGAGCCCATAATAACCAAACCGCAAAGCAAAAGGCGCAAATTTCTTTTCATAGCCAGCTCTTAATGTCCTCTGCCCCTGGGTCTCTCCTGTAAGATCGTATATATCGATGGCCACTACATCATTGTTGCTGAATTTGTATGCTAAACCCGGCCTCACATTTATTGGCACCCAGGAAAGGACTCCATCTTCCCACCGAATGGGGGAACCATTGAGATCCTGAAATAAGATGCCCAGGGACAATCTAGGTGAGGCATGGAAAAGTAGTCCCAGGTCCATTGCCCATCGACTGCCTGAAATAGGGTCTCGTTCGCCAAGGGTCAAAGAATAGCGTTCATACCTGAAGGTGGAGCCAACGGCAAGAGGCCGTGCGGCTGCAGTAGCATATGAATATGTGAGCCATCCTCCCTCGAACTTATCCCTGGGACGCCGGCCTGATTGAAGGAGGTCCGGATGAATGAGATAACTCTCCTGAATCAACCCGAATCCATGAGCGCCATCGGACCCGCCAGGGAGTGAAACCGCAAGGAACTCATCATAATTGTAAAAGTCACGATTGTTGATGGTATGGGTGAAGGTCACCTCCCGCCGGTGGGAAAGAGCAAGCCCCGCGGGATTCCAATAGACTGCCTCCGCGTCATCTGCCACACCAATGAAGGCCCCACCCATTCCCAGGGCGCGGGCTCCAACGCAAGCCTCGCCATTGAGGCTCACTGCCAGCATCGTGGATAAAACCACGAGGTCGAAAATTAGAAAGGCATGTGAAATTCCACGTTTCAGATTCAGCCTGGACAGCACAGCAATCTCCCCGCTCGAATTTATTTGCTCAAAGAATTCTCGAGCTGCTCTATCCTCTTCTGAAGATCTGACACAATCTCCTCAAGAGCTCTCAGCGATTGGATCATGCGTGGCAGACGGCGAATGGCCACCTCACTCTCAAGTTCCTCTCTATGGGGTCTTGCGGGCGAGCCTGAAACCATCTCCTCTGGCGGCACCCTGCTGGTGACAAATGATCGAGCTGCTACTGTCGCGCCACCGCCGATCGATACATGATCAACAACTCCGACCTGACCAGCAAGAATGGCCCTCTCTTCTATAACGCAGCTCCCGCCAATGCCCGTCTGGCCCACAATGATCACATGAGGGCCAACTTTGACATTATGCCCTATTTGCACCAAATTATCTATCTTCGTGCCATCCTCGATGATGGTCGCTCCGATCGTGGCTCGATCTATGCACGCATTCGCGCCGATCTCAACGTCATTTCCTATAATTACAGTGCCGATCTGTGGGATCTTCTTGTTGATATTCCCATCCCGTACAAAACCGAATCCATCAGCGCCTATAACCGCCCCGGCGTGAATGATGGTCCTCTTACCGACCCGGACGCGTTCGCCGATACAGACATTTGGGAAGATGACAGTCCCATCGCCTATCACCACATCCCGCCCAATGTATGCGCCCGGGAATATAATGCAGCCAGCGCCAATGGTAGCGCCTGATTCTATAACTGCATATGCGCCTACACTAGCATCTTGGGCTATCTTCGCGCCCTCGCCAATATGAGCTGTAGGATCTATGCCGTGAGGGGCGGACAATGGGGGACGAAAATGGTCCAGAATGATAGCCATGGCAAGTCTGGGATTGTCCACTATAACAACTGGTTTGCCGGGAACGGAATACCCCCTTTTCAGGACCGCCGCAGCGGCCTGTGACCGGCTGGCAGCAAGAGCGTGATGGCGATCAAAGGCGAAAACAATGTCATGTGGCGTAGCTTCTTCTATCTCGCGCACACCCTCGATGACGATATCAGGATCTCCTTCAATCTCCCCGTTTACGGCCCTTGCAATTTCGCCTAAGGTCACATGGACCCCTCCTTGCTGAAAGGCTGAAAGCTCGCTACCCTGAAGGTCGGATGTTCAACTAGAAAGAACCGATCCTCAATTGCCCTGCCTCGTAGAACCCTCAGAGTTGAAATAATGACGGATGAATTCGGATACCTCTGAACTAATATCCTGATATTGTTTCGACGCGTCTGCCATAAGCACCTCCTTGTCCCGCGGCGAGGCGATGGTGACTATCTCAAAGCCATTGGCCTTGCCGTATATTCTGACCAGACTCTGTATATCCTTATGGATCTTTTCGAGAAGCGCATCTCTCTTTTCTAGCAAGGCCCTCTGGCGCATCTCAAACTCCTCCTGCCGAGCCTGAAACTCCGCTCGCTTTTTCTCGATCCTGGTCTGCAGTTCCCCCATGAATTCATGCGATAGGCTGCCCACTTCGCTTTGAAGCCCTTTTGAAATGCTCCTCTTCCTGCTATCCTCTATGACTCCATAGCGGGATAAGAGACGGGCGCGTTCCTGCTCTACGGCAGATCTAGTCTCATCCACCAATTTGACTTTATATCGCATCAGTTCAATATCGGCTGCTGCCTGCCTTTCGTTTGCCTTTCTCGTGAACTCCTCTTCAAGAGCTTTTTTCTTTGCAGATATCTTGTCGTTTATTTCCGTCTCCAGCCGCAGCAGCTCAGATTCGACCTTTTTCCTGTCCTCGGGTTTAAGATCAGCCAACTCCAATTTGAGCTGCAAATTAAGAGTCAAGGGAAGATATTCCTGCTGGATGGCCTTGACATAAGCATCCAACTCGTTGTTCATCTCGCCTCTTATCGTATATAGCTCGTCCTGGATTCCAGCCTCGATCGCTCTTGACTTCTCTTCCAGTTTTCCAGCGATGAGGTCCTGCAGATCGGCTTCAAACTGGCTGAGCAGATCCTGAATAATCGGATCATCCGCAGTCTGCTGTGTTTCCCCGCTCTGTCCCGTTGTTTCCGCGCTCTGCTCCTTTGCCGACCTGTCACTCTCGGGAAGGAAGCTATCTAAGAAACTCAGGATCCCCTCATAGAACTTCTTGTTTTGATCGCTGAGCAACTGACTTCGATCGATGTAGTCTCTCCATTCTTCTTCCTCTGCTTCCATGACCTGGATGACATTTTGATACTGCGTCCACATGGGATGCAAGGAATAGAGAGCGTTTAGGTCGACCCAGCGAACCTTCTGAACACTGTCTTCAGTAGCCGCGCCACTTATGGGGATGGGCGCGCCAATGGACATAGACAGCGCCAGAAGTATGGCGATCACCCATAGTACCTTCCGGGGTTTCAGCAGGCTGTACCAGTGCCTGAATAAACTATCACATTGTCGAAGCCCCAGGGCGAAGACCCTGGGGCGTGAAAATCCATCTAGGGAGCAGTGAGATCCTCTTATTGAATCCGGCGCGTTCACCTGCTTCCCACCCCCTTTAGATTGGGCAAATCCAACTGCAGGCCAGATACCAATGAACCTTATCGCCGGTCATCACTTCTTGCTGTTGGCTTCCAACTTCTTCAACACAGTATCTGTGACATCTTTTCCCCCATATAGGACGATTTCGCGTTTCAACACCACTTGCAGGTTCTGCTCCTTGGCTACGCTCGCTATGGCAGCGTCAAGTTTTGTCTCTATATTTTTAAGAACATCTGCCTTTTGCTTATCTAGCTGACTTTGATAATCCCCCTGGATTTTCTTGATTTTCGCGGCATATTCATTGCGCAGCTGGTCGATCTTCTCCTGATCCTGCATTCCCTTGACTTTCGTATTTAATTCATTTTGAAGCTTGGCCGCCTCAGAATTCAATTGCTCCTGCAGCCTGGCAAATTCTTTCTCAAGGGAAGCGGAGGCATCCTTAAAATCCTTGTGCTGATTCATGATTCGCTGCACGTCAACGAATCCAATGTCACCGCCATTGGAAGCAGCCTTGAGTCCTCCTCCAATCCAGATCAACACTGCCCCTATCACAAGTATAGCCACTGGAACAAAAGCCCTGTAAATCCCCTTCGAAATCTTCATCAACCGAATATCCTCCTTTGATTTAGAACATTTGACCGATGCTCAGATAAGCCTGGCCGCCTTCCTTGCTGGTGCCGTAATCAATGCGGATGAGCCCTATCGGCGTGTCTATCCTCACACCCACGCCGTATCCTGTCTGGAAATCCTGCATACTGATGGGCGAGTCGCTAGCCCATGCGTTGCCCGCATCGACAAAAAGCACACCTTGGAGCTTATCCACTATTCTAAAGCGATATTCACCATTAGCATAGATCATCTTATCGCCATAGAACCGTCCGTATTTGTAGCCCCTTACGGTCTCCGCCCCGCCTATGCGGTATTGCTCCTGAGTCGGCAACTCCCCGGAAGAGAAACCAGATGAGACTCTAAGGGCGAGTATCTGGTTCTTCCTCACTTGATGATACACGCTGCCTTCTAGCTCATACTTGTTGAATGTATAATCTCCACCCAGCATGCCGCCAGCCAATTCAACTGAAACGCGCTTACGGCTCCCGCTCGACGGGTTGAGGAAGTTATCCCGAGTGTCATTTACTCCGCTCAGAGTGATACTCCTGATCTCCCCTCCGCCCACGACTTCCTTCAAGCCCGGAGTCACGGGGGAGAAACTCGTATCATCTATTCTAAGGGTGAGATAGAGCCTCGTGTCCTTGGCGATAGGCCTGCCAAGCTGCACATTGCCACCTTTCCTGTACTCTGTATATTTTACCTTGTCCGGTTCTGCAACTCCAGGATCAAGAATGTGGTAATCCGCGTCATATTTTCTTTCTACCTGATTACGCCTGCTATACAAGTTGAGGCCGAAAGATGTTCGCTTAGCATCCAGCCATGGTTCATAGAATCCAAGCTCATAGTTGGTCGTCCCTGCCCCAAAATCCCAGCGGACGTTTATATGCTGGGCATTGCCAAGGAAATTGTCTTCCGATACATCTATGTAGCCAATGAAACCTTGACTCGAGTTCCATGCCACCCCAAGGTTGGCCGTGCCGGTGCGCCTTTCCTTCACCACATAGGTAATGGTATATGCATCTTTATCTGAATTTAGATCGAGCTTGACATCGACCGACTCAAAGATCCCGAGGTTGAAGATGCGCCTCTGGTCCTCGCGCACTTTATTGATATTGAGGACATCACCTGGCTTGAGCATACTCTCCCGCAGGATAACCTTGGGTTTGGTCTTTTTGTTACCGTCTACCTTTATGTCACCGACGGTGAGTTCTTTGATCTGAATAGTTATAAGCCCAGAGGAGGATATACTCACGTCAGTGACCCGTGTAGAATAACCAGCATTGTAATAGTACTTCAGGATGCGCTCGAGATCTCCATTTAGTTGCTTGACATTCAGGACCTCCCCAGGCTTTACAGTCATCAGCGACCTCAGCTGCTCTTCCGTCATCACCTTGTTACCAGTAAAGGCGATGCCTGATACCTTGGGATTTTCAATTACTTCGAAGATCAGTTTGACGCCATCTCTATGCGCAACGGTCCTGGCCGTGGGGGGTTTGAAAAAACATCCCATCTCATTGATCCTCTGAAGATCCTCTTTGATCTTTTGCTCTGAAATCTTGTCACCCACCTTGACTTGGGTGACCTCGAGGATCTTTTCTTTAGGGATATTCTGATTGCCCTCCACATCGATCGCCACGATGGTGGGTTCATCAGTCGCTCCCGCAGCCATGCACGGAATCCCCAACGCGACGATCAGCATCACAGCCATCAGAGAGCAATGTATTATCGTTCTGCATAAGATCCTTGATCTGGACAATTACTCCGCCTCCTTCACAGGTGGACACACGCTTCGCATCTATCATGCGCTTGTGCCATAACTTACCTTTTCTTGTTTCCGCCGGTTCATAACAAGATACATCACACATATTCGCCTGAGAACCCGTGAATCCTTCCGAGTTACTAAGGCAATTAATTCCGTCATGGGAAGGTTGCTCCAATGGTCAGAATTTGAGCCTGGCCTCGAGACCTACGGAATAACGGTCTTCTCCCTCAAATTGGCCGCTCAGCACTACCCCCGGAGAAACGAGATATTCTAACTTAAGCTTGCCTAAGGTATCCGGAGAAAGAGGAGCGCTATACGAAACGAAGAGATGTTCATCAACATATTTCCCAAGCCTTAGGGTAAACTTGTCTTCCTCATTCCGTTCCAGCTTCACCTCATCGAGGGCGAGTGCCTGCCTCAGCGCTCTTTCCATGCTTCCGACCACCTGGAGGCGGAGTTCTTGGTCAATGATCCTGAGGATTTCATCTTTGATAGCCCCCTCCACATCTCCTTTTAGAACCCGGGTCACGGCAGAAGGATAGTTCAAGAGGGCCATGATCTCATCCTCCTGCATAGGGGGATCGGATGAGAACCTCATCCTCAAAGAATCAGGTCTCCCTGTCAACGCCAGCATGACACGTGTGTGATCCACGCGGGTCTCTCCGTGCACCTCGATGTTTGGGACAATGCCATTGCCCTCTGAGAAGTCAGCCCTCCCATCCGTTAAATTGAATTCGGTCCCGAAATATACAAATGATCCTCGATGCGCATACAGAGTCCCCGTAGCCTGAGGTTCCTGTAATGCTCCCCGGACATGTATACTCCCGCCAAAGAGTACATCTATCTCCTTACTCAGCAGCCGTCCATTGTTCCCGAAATCAAGTTCAAGGTCAAGACCCAGGTTGCCTGCGATCTTCCCCGACGTTTTCAGAGTAAATGGATTGATCTCAGCCTTATTCAAACGTATCTTCCCACTGGCGACAGGAAGCTTGGCCGGGCCGTGAACCCTTACACTGCCGGTGACCGAAGTCGCAATGGAATCAGCGATCACTGGCAGCTGGTTCGCCGCAAGCGAAAGATCCACCGCAGATAGTTTGAATTGCGCAAGCCCTATCCTGCCCTGGCATGAAATCCCTCCGGCTCTAATCTTTCCCCTCACGGACCTCACCATTACCTCATTGCCCCGGAATTCGATATCTGCGGCAATGTCTGTAATTGCATCGGCAATGGGCCGGATCTTGATCTCCCCGCCATTTAAGGTTATCTGCCCAAAAAGCATAGGGGCCCTCAAATCCCCTTCGATTCGGGCTGAGACATCCGCGATTCCCCGCGCCCATTCAATTTCATCAGTCAGCAATCCGAGGAGGTTCAGGTCGGCCTTACTCATCGTCACCCCCAGGTCGAGGGCGCCTGGTCTCGATGGCGGAGAGATTCCAAGGGCCTCGAGGTACTTCTCAGGAATTGGCAGGGTGCCTGATATGGAGGCACTATGAGCGCCATGCTTGAGAGTCGCTTTTTCTATCGTGAATCTACCACCTTGATATTTGCAGTTCCCGGAGATGTTATCAAAGTAAAGCCTATCAATGCTTCCATTTACCAGATTCCCGGAGATGGTCGCCACCGGCGAGCGCGCAAGGCCAGTGATAATGGCGTCAAGATTCAGAAGCCCTGTCACATTATGTCTCATGCCCATTGCTCCCACAGCGGACTTTAAGTCGAAAGATCGTGTGACGAGGCTGATCTCCACAGCGCCCTTCGGGTTATATGAGCCATGGGCGCTCAGATATCCTTTGCCTTGGTGGATCTTGAGGGATTTGAGAGATACAGTCTTTCCATCCCCCGCTGCCTGAAGCAGCAATTTCCCCAAGTCGCTCCCTTCCATGGTGACCTTATCAGATGCAATGGACAAAGAGAAAGAAGGCTCTGACATGGATCCTTTAACGACGGCCGAGCCATTCAATTTCCCGGCGATGGGATCAAGATAGCGAACGGCCAAGACTCCACTCACCGTGCTAATATCGATGCCAGCTATGTCTACTTTGAGATCCATCCCCTTTTTGCCGACAAGGTTGACCCTGCCTGTCACCCTAACTGTCCCGCTCCCATCGGCCACATCGACGGGAGAGAATTCAATGTATCTTCGACTCGCCGATATCAGGCCTGACACACTCTGAAGGTCCGAGCGCTCTAACTTCATGCCATTCATGCTCAAAGCCCCTGAGACCACAGGATCATTCCAGACGCCTTCAACCTTACCCTGAAATCGGATTTTTCCGGAAATGATATCAAAGGGGCGGGCTAGCCCGGAATAAAGTGCAATCAGTTTCAGCGTTTCTCCAGCGTCTGCCCCCTCCAGTCCCACGTCCATGTCTATGTTCTTTCCCATCATTGCCCGTCCGGATGCGACCAGTGTCCCTCCAGCAATACCGAGTGTCAGGCGCCGGATTGTCATCAGGCCCCTTGCCAACGTGAAATCAAGACTGGCAGAACCCATTCTCTGTTTTGCGAGAATAAGATCCCCAAACTCAAGCTGCCCGGAAACCTCGGGGTCATTGATCTTCCCTTTAATAGTCACCCGGCCATTTGCCCATCCCCCGGCATCGAATGAGGTCTTGGAGATCTGAAGAAGCCTTTTGACATCTGCTTTCTGAACGACGACTGAGAGATTCATCCCCTCCTTGCCGATTTTGCCTGAAGCCCTATATATACCAGCAGCCGATAGACGGCAATCATCAAGGGTGATTCCATCTAGACCCGCCACGACAAATCCACTCAAGTCTTCGAATCCGTTGCCAAGGAGTTTCCCGCGCTCTACCTTGACGATCCCCTCATATTTCATATTGTCAAAAGGCCCTGATACTTTGCCGGACAGCGAAGTTATGCCTGTTGTCTCACTTCCAGAGAAGCCTAACGCAGGAGCGATGGTCCCAAGGTCAAGCCCTTTGCCGGATATATCCATGTCAATGGCCGGCCGTGCCAGATCGATGACCCCAGCAGCAGCGAGATTAGCCTCCTTATTGACAGCAACAAAATCACTCAAGTAAAGACTTGCGCCCTGAAGTCTGAAATTCGTTCTGACTGCATCGAACCTGAAGCCGTCAAAATCAAATGAACGCGCGGAGAGACTTCCCACAGATGAGATAGACCCGTGTTTCCAGGAGACCACCGCCTTCCCATAGAGGTTCCCTCTGATCCGGCTCCAGTTGACCGCTACCTTGCCGGGGAGGCGGGCATCCGGCTGCTTGAAGAATGGTGAAAGCTCCTCGAGATGCAAGCCCTCCCAGGCCGTCGTCGCGGTCAACTCGCGAAGGCCCTTATGGCCCGAATTTGATCCTAGATCCAGATCCGCCACTAAACCCCCCCGGATGGTCCCCTTGGCGATATTCGCAGATATGTCCTGAATGGAGAGCGCCCCATCATCATAGAGGATCTTTCCTTTCAAGGCGGTCAGCCTCCCATCATAGATATTGATGGAAGGGAAAGAGAAATCTCCCCTGGCCGACAAACTATCTAGTCTCCCGGATAACCGAACGGAAATATCGCCAGCACCTTCAATGGGTAGACTCGCGCCCGCCTTCCGGTGCGGGTCCATAAGTCCTACAGGGAATTCAGAAGGAGAAACCCCTGTGAGAGAAGCATCTACCTGTATAATGGGGTTCCGACCTGGCTCTACTACCTTGCCCTTCGCAAGCAGTTTTCCGCCGAAGACATTCGCAGAAAAATCCTCTATTCGCAGCTCTTGTCCACATAGGATAATACTGGTATTGATGTCGGTTATATCCTTTTCTAGGTTGGAGAACCTGATCTTCCCATTTGTGGCCTTTATGGCGCCAGAATACACCAGAGAGCCTAAATATCCAGCAGCGGTAAAGTTAACCGCTAAAGAACCCTTGAGATCAGTCAAGCCGGGGATCAAGCCCCCGGCCTTGATCTCTGAGATATCCAGAGCCGGAGATCGTAAGCTTAACTCCAATCTTGGGCGCGGGCCGAAGAAAATGTCCCCGGCCAGGGCTACAGGAGACTTGCCGATAACCCCGATAGCCTGGCCAATATGCAAAGAGAACTCATCAAAGCGGAAGGTCGCCGAGATATTTCCCACGGGTTCCTTGAGGATGGAAGGAACTGCGAGACTGCCCTCCTTGAGTTCAATAGCCCCTTTATATTTCGGCATCTCCCCTCCCCTGGATTCAAATGTGATCTCTCCTCCGGCCTTTCCAGATATAGGCCCAATGGATGCCAGCGGACCGCCAGATAGGATGGCATCCACGTCATCCAGATTGATCTTGCCTTTATAGTCGACCTTTTTTGAGTCGAAGCTAAGCGGTCCACCTGAGGTAGATCCAGAGAAGCTGGCATCCATGCTCACTTTGCCCGCCATGCTCTCGACCCCAAGATCCTTGTTGCCAAATTTAAGATTTCCTGATAACAGCTGAACAGTGCCACTAAATCGGGTTTGTCCTGCCATCCCTTCAGAATCATGACCCTTTAGCTCTCCATTGTAATCAACCCTGCCCTTCCACATTCCGGAAAGGCTCTCCAGACCATCCACGATCTGCTTTGCGACAACTTCCCCATTTGCGAAATTCATTACACCCGTATATTTAAGATTCAACCCTGCTCCATATGATTGCTTACCTGAAGTCGCGCTCTTCCCCGCCTGTCCTATGTTCACCTTTCCATCAAAAGAGATATTGCCATTCAGGTTGCCGGAGATCTTTTCAAGGCCCTTGACGAGACCTGTAGATGATGCCTGCCAACCAGTAATATTGAGTTTCCCGCTGAAGCCTAAGATCCCCTGAGGATCCGTATCGAAATTGATGTCGCCGGATAGGGCACCTTGTGCCTTTAAGTTGCCTCCGCCCACAGCGCCTGATTTACCGCCAGTTACCTGCAAATCAGAGATCCCATTGGAGAGCTTCACAGCACCCTTGAATTTCGGGGCTGCCTTATCCTTCGCCTCAAATATCAGATCGCCATTCACCTTGCAGCTCAATCGATCCTGAAATGCCGGGGCCACCAAACGGGCCTTAACAGAAGCATCCTTTAGGGTTATCGTGCCCCGATACCAGCCGGGGGCTGCCGCGCTTGCGCCGCTATGCGACTTTGCCCCGGAACCTAGCTGGCCTTCAAACTCCAGCTTCGATAGGTTGACACCCGTCAGTTCGTCAATATAGACATTTACGGTTTGGGCATCCTTCCCGCTGCCCATAGTAAACTGGAACAAGCGCGGGATGAGCCCAATGGCAGCATCTTTCTTGAATGAGGAAGCATCCAGAGCTATTTCGCCGGAATATGAGATCCCTTTGGCATTTGGATTTGAGCTGGCATGCACCTGCGCGTCGATCTTTTGATCATGAAGCCCTTCCAGCCATTCAACAGCGGGGGGTCTACCGACGAAATCAAGGAAGTTCAAAGCATCGCCGACCTTGATATCATCTATCGTGCCATCTAATGAGAATGTATTGTCATTCTGTCTAATCCAGCCTTTGGCCGAAAGATGCGCGTCACCTTTTGAGAGGGTGCCTGACATGTCTCCGATATTCACTGTCCCCTTGTCAAATACGATGAATCCATTTATATTCCTTATCTCGGCCACCGGGGACAGCTTGCCTTTCCCTCCCGCCATATCCTCGATTTTCACTATCCCGTCTTTGATCAGTACCTTTGAACTCAGGCTATCTACATCATTCACCGTTGCCCGCGATTTTAATTCCTGGGCCAGACGCGCCAGATTCCAAGTCCTATCGCTGTTCCGCCTCACGTTCACCTCTGCACCGGTCATAGATATGGTTTCAATGGCCGCTGTGGCCTGACGCCTGCGAAAAATAAAACCTAGAAGATCCATCTCCACCTCTGCCTCTTTGACTCGAAAGATGGGCGAGATGGGACGATTAGGCATGGCAGCCATGGCCACATCTGCGGATCCATTGCGAGAAATGCCCGCTCCTTCTGCGCCACGGGAAGCCCCCTCGCCGGCCACTCCCTCTGAAATGACTATATCATAGAACTTGAGACGATTAGGTAGCACGAAGCTCGCCCTGGCGATTCTGACAGGAGCTCCCAGGGAGCTTTCTAATGCGGCTGCGGCGATCTGGCCTATGGTTCCGCCGCCGTGCAGTGTTCGCGCAATTAAATAGAGGCCTGCCCCCCCCAGCAAGGTCACTATGGTTGCTATGATAGCAAATGATACCATCCATCTTTTTCGCATATGAAAATCTCCACCCGGCTCCCCTGGCATAGACAAGAGGAGCTAAATCATCGAAAAATCCCTGCAAATGTTCAATTATATAAATGAAATTCGACACTGAAGCGTGTCATTCCTTTAAAGAAGCCAGAAAGATTGTTCTATGATCTCAGGTAATCAAAGGACAAGCTGGATCAACCCCCCTTGCCTTCCCCAGGATTTCCATCGGAGTCCTTCCCTTGATCATCCTCCACGGTAACTTCAACCTCTACGGCACCGTCAATCACGAATTCAGTAGGAAAAGAAAATCTCATAAGGCCGCCAGACGTTAATTCATGCTGGCCAGTGCGTGGTTTTCCGGGTTGCTCTTTTCCCTTTCGCTCAGGAGGTATCTTGTCTTGCGCTGCCCGGTGGATAGGAGCAGTATCCTCGTTCTCTCGTATGCTCTTTTCCTCCGAGCTGGTCATGTCAGCAGGCGTCCCGTCCCCCTGCCCCGGAGGCAGATACTCCACAATTATGTCGCTGTTCTTTTCTTGCTTCGTGAAACTCAAAAGAAGGTCCTCTAGGCTCTCGAACTCTTTCTTAGGTCCCTCCTGCGCCGCCGCATCAGTCTGACTGTTGCCATTCGCTGACGCATAAGCCGCCGGGGTGCCTCCCCCGCGAACCGTGAGATATATGATGCCAGGAGGCGTATCTTTCGGAATAGTGACACCTAGCACCTCAGTCCGGACAGGCATCCTATATGGCCGGTAACTTACCTCGATATGGGCTGTTTCTCCGGGCCTTACGCTTTTCTCCAGGATCTTCGCGCCACTTATAACGGCGGTCTTTCGCTTACTTTCAACTCTAGCGGCAATGCTTATAGATTTTATAGATACCTCTTGAAATTCATTACTGCAGATCGCACCCACTATCTGGGGTAATTCATCCAGTGAAGCCATTGATATGTCGCTATCACTAAAATACAAGTTTTCGCGCTCGACCCCCTGTTTTTGTCCGTCAATCTCCACCTTTAAGGAGACCCTAGAAGTCCCCGAGCCTATCCTGCCCAGTGTGGTATCGAGGGCTTGAAGGGCAAAGGCGGCGGCAAGATCTGGCGCGATTTCAGGATCATCAACCATCTCAGCGCTGAAATTTCTGGTGGAAAGATGATCCTCATCCACGACAGTTACCGAAATCGGAATGCTCCGCGTCCCCTTGCCTAGGGTCCCTGAGATGCCCGGCAGCCGATCCTGCACAACTGCTCCGATGATCTTCCCAGGAGAAGCGACCTTGAAAGGCATAGCAAGCCCTTGCACTATATGATGAACGAAGGCTGATGTAGCGTAGAACCCCACATCCCCCTTACTCAAAAAGGGGTGCCCGAAGGCTAGAAACCTATCGCCCTCAATATAGGTCATGGTTCCCACAGCGGTGATGGATGCATCCCCTCTCATCAGCTGCACACCGATGGAACCACCCGGGGCCATTTGAACATCTTGGTCGAAAAAACCCTGCGCGCCACCAGACCGGATGAACTGCAATCCAGGGCCCCCAAGACGTTGCCTTAGCATAGAGAGGGATCTCCCGCTCAACCCCTGCACCATGACGGGCGTTTCAACAGGAATGATCCTTGCCGCATTAGGAAAGGATGTCCTCCCTAGAGATCCGGATCTGCCTTCGAGCACTATCCGAGATATCCTTCGTCCGTTGATGGAGATCGGTGTCTTGAGGGTGTAGACTCTAGTCTCATCAGGGCTATGTAGGTCGAAAAGCCGCATCATTTCTTCGATAGGTGTCGCGAGAGCCACACTATGGTCCGCATATTCATATCCATAGGAGAGCGCCCCTGCGAGTTTCCCCGAAATATATATCGGGCTGCCACTCATTCCTGCAGCTAGGCCGCCTGTACGCTTCACCAGATCTCCGCCGAGGCGGACAAGAATCAAAGAACTATCAGGAGCATCGCCTTCCAGCACGGCCAAGACCTCGACTTCAAAATCCTCTATTTTAGTGCCACTCACCACGGTCTTGCATATACCCTTCATCCCCGGCCTTAGTTCAGACATCGGCATTATTTCGGGCACCTTGAGATCGACTTTCGTTCCCTTTGAACCCGCCTCAGAATTCGCGCCAGCGCCGAAAGGAAACACAGCCACACAGATCAGGAGCGCAAAAAACAAGATAATTTCTTCGATCAAATATCTCCGTGGCTGCCCTACTTTAATGTCCATAATGGGTGTCCGTCTCATTATAAGTTACCTCCACTTCAGCGGTGTCAACTGGCAGCGAGTCATAAGCGCGGGGAAGAAGGGTTTCGTTTTTGAACACAAGGATGGCATCGCCAACCTTTCTTTCTCTCCCCTCTGAAGGCAAGTTCATCACAAGTCCACGTATGGCGAGAGTAGACGAACCTCCCCCGTCGAGGTTGATGGCATCAACTGCGCCAAACTCTATCATGAGGCGAGCTAATTCATCAAGCCTGAGGCCGACGCTGATCCCCTGCTGCCTGCCTGTAGCGACCAACATGATCAAATGATTGTCGGCTGTGACTCCGATAGCGGTCCTTGGCGCCCTGCCAGCCGTGACATCTAGCTTGAACAATTCTTCCTGTGATGTAATTGTCACGACTCCGCTAGCGACAAGCCGGGGGCCAGCGCCAACCGCATGTATGACTCCCTGAGAGATCCAATCAGGGTCAAGGCGCAGATCCAAATGTATTTGGTCACCCATAGCAATATCGCCAAGCTCGGCAACCGAGTTCCCGTGGCATGATACCACGAAGCCGTTTCTCGGTATCTGCAGATTCCCCCGGCCTATTTCCACCACCGTATTGTCAACGACTGAAAATTCGAGACCAAATCCATTTGTGCGGGTGAAATCACCCCAATGGGAGGTGTATATTATCACATCGTTTGTTCCGCGAGGGCTGTTCACGCCGCTTACTTTGATCTCACGGCCGCCCGGCAGGATGATCCGGCCCTGAAGGTCGACCCTATCAATCAACACCTTTCTATCACTTGTTATACCAAAGGCGCTGCGTCTATAAAGAGGTCCTGAAACGATGTATCCGTCTATGACCATGAGTCCCAAAGGCCGACCGTCAGGCGCAAAATAGATTCCATTAATGCCGGCGATGGCGCCATAGCGGCGGGAAATCCCGCTCACGGTATCGCGGCTCGAGAGACGATCGCCTGCGAGCGCCGGACGCACGGAGATAGTTGGATCATTCAGGTCGATGTCTAAGACATCCACCCTCAGCGGGCCATCTGCCATTCCCCGCTCTAGCTGGATATACCTGATGCCGGGAGCTACGAATATATTCGATTTCTCTTCATAGAGTTTCGGTATGTCGACCACTATCCTGGGAGGATCCTCGAGCGCGAACACGGATGCCGTAGGCAGTGGATATGCAAGATCTATGACCGCGCGCGTCAGCTCAGGCGAAGGCATCGTGACACGTATACCAGATAACGCTATTTTATGGATGTTTTCATCGATCTCGATGGCCCGGGCCTGCGGAAACTCTAAGACTATCCGGCTGGGATTACGGGTTTGCGAGAAATGGTATTCTGGAATCGCATCTGAAAATTCAAATATAACCCTGACCTTTTCCCCATTTTCATTATACCGCACACTTTGTAGAAAGCGGGCAAAGGGAAGGCTGGAAATGCCATCATACGCCCTGGCCATTGGAACGCGATATATCAAGAGAACAAGACATAACGACAGCATGATTCGCATCCATATATTCGCGGACAGACCGGAGCGATGGATGCGCCATCGAATTGAACCCATGGTCAGCATATCGGATCACGCCCGTTTAAATATACTCTACAATGATTTCGCCTGAAAGCGCGTAGCTCCTTTCTAGGAGATCAGAAATCAATAAATTTCTCTTGCCTGAATTATCCCATAATGCCTGTCATTACTTGATGATATCAAGGGCTGACGGGGTTAGGACGATTGGGGGAGGGGACCCTACCCCGAAGATAGCGGCGCCCGCTTCGGGGGATTTTCATCCTTCTGCTGGTGCTGCCGCGGCAGATATGTAGTGGAACCCCGAGACGGTATCGCCTACACCTCGGCCATTTTCATGCGAGGAGCGCCGCCACTACTCCAACCAGGAAAATGCCATCATAAACCCCCGCGCCGCCGATACTGACCACTTGCGCGCCAAGACGTCTGATCTTGCCCAGATTCAAAATATCCGCGCCTATGAGCGTCCCCAGCGCGCCCGAAATATATGCAACCTGCGCCGCGTCCTGCCTCGCGAGAATAAGAGCCGCTGAGGCCGCAACAAGGGGCGGGATGAATGCCGGAAGCACGATGCCGACACCTGGTGTCACGCGCGCGAGAGACTTGGAGACCCATGCCACAACCAGCGTAGATAGGATCACCGGAGGAATAGGAGTCCGAGTGAGAAGGTACAAAGAAAAGGCCGCAGGGATGATGGCGCCGCCCAGATTTACTGCGATGACCTGCTCCCGGACACGTGGCGGGTAATAGAAAAGGAAGGGAAACCAGAGGACCGGTCTCTCTTCTACTATAAACCTCTGCCTGTGGAGGGGGATATTGATGACACTCCCCAGGAGTGATAACCCGAAAAGCAAGATGGCGCCAGAAGGTGTGAGACCCAACTTGGTAAAGGAAATGGCTGCGACATTGAAATAGAATAAGAAGATCAGGGCTGGCAACAACAATAGGGCGAGAATCAATAGGGGAATAAATCCAAACATATTTCATCATCCTATCTGCGGAGATATAGTTCGACCCGTATTATCTTGATCTATCCAATGAGATTTTACAATTCCCCTACCCTGGCAAGCAAGCCCTCTGAAAGCAGCCATGGTGATTCCAGGATGCGGCCCGCCCCCTTTACGGCACAATTTGTAGGATCTTCAGACACATATGAAGGGATTCCGGTCTCTTGGGAAAGAAGTCTGGGTAGACCATGCAACAGCGCGCCACCGCCTGTCAAGATGATTCCCCTGTCTGCTATGTCTGACACAAGCTCGGGTGGTGTCTCCTCGAGAACTGCCTTGATGGCTTCCACGATGATGCTGATAGGTTCAAGAAGCGCCTCATGGATCTCATCGGAAGAAATAGAGACGCTCCTGGGGAGACCTGTCACAAGGTCGCGCCCGCGTACCTCAGCGCTTCGTCGTTCTGAGACCTTATATATCGTGCCAATCGCTATCTTGATCTCCTCTGCCGTAAGTTGACCAATCAACAGATTATATGTCTTTTTCACATACCTGACTATTGCCTCATCGCACTTATCGCCGCCAATCCGGAGGGAACGAGAAGCCACGATGGAATTCAAGGAGATGGTCGCTACAGTGGTTGTCCCTCCCCCCAAATTGACCACAAGGTTCCCGCTCGGTTTGGATATATCAAGTCCGGCGCCAAGGGCAGCGGCTATCACTTCATCTACGAGGTGTATCCTCCTGCCCCCCGCAGACGTGACAACTTCCAACGCGGCCCGCCGCTCAATATCCGTGATGCCTGATGAAATGCATAGCACGACCTCAGGGCGGAGAATATTCCGCCTGGTATACACTTTCCGGATAAAATGCCTAAGCATGGCCTCCGCGGCAGCGTAGTCGGCTATAGCCCCGTCCTTCATGGGTCTTAAAGTCCAGATACCTACCGGGGTCTTGCCAACCATACTGCGGGCCTTTTCCCCGACCGCGGAAATCTTGCCAGTCGCAGGGTCGAGAGCCACAACCGAGGGCTCCTGCACGACAATGCCACGCCTTCTGGCGTATATTCTGATATTTGTCGTTCCGAGATCTATGCCGAGACCTGAGAATATCCCAAGCACGAAGCGGTCCCTCCCGGCGTCTTTTTCCCTCCTGCCCTAGACCTTCTCTGCGCCTTCAACCTTTCTTTCCACTAGTTTTAGAGAAACCTTCATTCCGGCGCCTGTCTTGTTCTCCAGGTATTTTCTGCGTGTGGCTTCTCCACCTCTTATATGACGCTCAGCTTTGTTTTGTTCTAGAATCCGCTTCACTTTGCGTGATAGGGGTTTGCTTATGGTCGGCAGTCGGTCAGTGACGTCTTTATGGACCGTGCTCTTGCTAACATTATAGGAACGCGCCGCCTGTCTTACAGTGGCCTTATTCTCGACTATATAGTTGGCGATGTCGACTACCCGGCGACGAATATAGTCCCTCATCGAGCCAGCCTCCCCGCATGGTATTTACTACATGTATATGCGGGGGGATGGCCGGTATTCCGCTTTAAAGCTTATCCGGTTCAACGGGTTCCTGGCCTTTTCTCACCTCGAAATAGACCTGAGGGACCGTTGCAACGCCTGTATCCCCTGATACTCCTATGACCTCTCCTTGTCTGACCATATCTCCAACATGAACGGTTATGGAGCCAAGATGCCCATAAAAGGTGGAAATATCGCCAGCATGGGATATGGAGATGGCCATGCCATAGTCAGCCACCTTTCCCGCCTGCACGATTTTGCCAGACAAGGCGGCCCTCACGGGAGTCCCTGGAGGAACTTCTATATCAAGTCCAGGGTGAAATCTCCAGTCGCCATATACTGGATGGCGAGACCACCCAAAAGAGCGTATCACTTTGCCAGGCACGGGCATCATGAGTTCCTCGTTTTTCGGCAGCGTAGCATCTTCCGCCTTTGCAGACAGATCTCCCTTCGGCTTGTCGTTCTCATGTTTGACGGTACCCCGTTCGATTGCATCGCGTTTGATGGCACCCTGTTCAACAGTGCTCTGTTTAGCAGAACCCTGTTTAGCAATCTCCGGCTCGACGATTTCCTTTTCGACAGTTGCCCGTGTCTTTCTGGCAGCCGGATCATCTGGGGCAGGTAGCTTCCCCATAGCAGGCGGCCCGTTTGGTTCATCAGAGCCGGCAAAGTAATGGGAACGAAGTCCCAGACTGAAGCCTGCGGTAATGCCTGCCACCACCACAAGGATAAGGGCTGTTCTCGCGCCCCTCCGGGCCATGACGGAACCCCAGGCTTTACGTAGGTCCCCGAAGAACGAGGCTAGCGCGTCGCACAGGCATCTCACCGGAGAAGATGCAAGACAGCGGACCCTATTTGAGAACCTCCTCAAATGCATAATCAAAGATCTGGATGTCACACTACCACCTCCATCCAAATCTTCCCCACATTTTGGATGATTATGCATCGGGAGCCTCAAAAACCATGAGCTTTCCAGCTAATGGGCCTATAACCACACAATTCCCTGAATTTGTAAGATTGGATCCGCAATCTGGCCGCCGCATAGAGAAACCTGTCAGGCATGCGCCGGTGCCATCCTAAGGATATCCATCTTAGGGATATATGGATTTGATGTCTACGCCGGTGTAGTAATATCTGAGAATTTCCTCAAACGATTTGCCTTGCGCGGCCATCCCTGATGCGCCATACTGGCATAGACCGACACCGTGGCCATATCCTGTTGAAGATATCCTGATGTTCTGTCCTGATATCTGCCAGGAAATCTTAGATGATCTCAAACCTAGAGCCTGCCTCATCTCCATGGCGCTCAGGATCTTCCCCCCTATGCTTATCGTCTTGACTCTCCCGGTGGGTGAACTAGCCAGCACTGTAATGGGCCTTTGCATCATTTCGCTGGTGGTGACACGTATGGCGCGGCCAGCTATATTATGAGTCTTGGTCGAACTTACCCTGAGGTCTACACCCAGTCGTTTTTCAATGTCAGAGATTGAAAACTGCTTTACCTCATTGAATGGAGACCGTGTGGAGCAGAACTCACATCTCTTTGAACGAAGATATGGGACGGGGGTTGACCAGACATCCTCGGAATTCTCTGTATATCCCCCACATGAGGAATGAAATGCTGCATCTATGGGAATTCCATTGTAGGTCACGATAAGGCCTGCTGTGGACATAACGGCGTGAGCGATTTTACGGCTCCATATGAGCCCTTCGAGATAGCCCCATTTTCTGCCCATGCCGGCCTCAGAAAGCCATGCCTGGCAGTGTCTATAATCCGTACACACGTCCGCCCCTGGGTGTTCCTGGCATCCTGTGCCACCATAGATTTTCATCCGTTTTACAGCGAAAGTCCTTGCGGCCACAGCCTGGGCCTTGAGCGCCTCCAGAGGGAAGGAAGCAGGCATCTCTGCCGCCACAACGCCTACAAGATAGAGTTCAAGGGGCATTTCAACCATTCGGTTATCATCAGAAATGAATACGCGGACTGGAGGACCCAGCGCCGATTGAGGGGGCTCAACGGGGCGACATCCCCGAACGAGGATTGCCGGAATGATTATGATGACGATCAAGCAAAAGGCAATGGTACTTGCTATTACCCGACCCATGGGCTTATCCCCCTGTCTAAAGGATCTATACGCCCATCATGGTCAGGTTAGAACCATGATATAATGTCAGGAGCGCTAAATCCCCGTTAGAGGACCTGCGCTATAGGTTCCTGCTGGGCTTCATCATACACCCTGGCTATATCAGCGCCTAGGCCTGCCAGCTTACGGTCCATCGCCTCGTATCCTCTGTCGAGATGGTAAATATCCTGGATTTCCGTCTCGCCATTTGCGGCTATCCCGGCGAGCACCAGAGCAGCCCCGGCTCTGAGGTCAGGCATCCTGACATGAGCTCCTGATAAACGTCTCACACCCTCGATAATCACGCTGCGATTTTCGATCCTGAGATCGGCGCCCATGCGATTGAGTTCGGCCACATGCATAAAACGGCCTTCGAAGATCGTCTCGGTAATGACGCTTGTTCCTGAGGCAATAGAAAGAAGAGTCATCATTTGGGGCTGTAGGTCCGTGGGGAATCCTGGATAAGGAGTGGTGGTGACATCTGTGCAATAGGGTCTCTTGTCGGATAAGACGCGGAGCCCTCCCCCAAGATCCTCTATCGTCACGCCGACCTCCGTCAACTTGGCAATGACCGCTGTAAGATGCTCAGGCACTACATTCTGCAGGGTGATATCTCCCCCTGCGACGGCACAGGCTATCATATAAGTCCCGGCCTCGATGCGATCAGGGATAACCGGATATGAGATCCCCGATAACCCAGATACGCCGTCGATCTTGATGACGCTCGTGCCGGCCCCTCGTATCTTTGCGCCCATGTTGTTAAGGAAATTGGCCAAATCAACGACTTCCGGCTCGCGCGCCGCATTCTCTATAACAGTTTCCCCCATCGCAAGAGAAGCGGCCATCAAAAGGTTTTCCGTAGCGCCCACACTAGGGACATCTAGATAAATCCTAGCCCCCCGTAGACCGCCCAGGGCATCCATTTGGATCACCCCGGATTCCTGCGTGATCGTCGCGCCCATAGCCAGAAAACCCTTGAGGTGCAGATCAACAGGCCTTGAACCTATAGCACACCCTCCGGGGAGTGGGATCCTTACGGAATTGAGTTTCGCCAGGAGAGGCCCGGCCACTAGGAAAGAGGCTCTCATTTTCCGGATCAAATTGTAAGGGGCTTCGTCTTTTTCCACTTTTGCGGGATTTATGACAACCTTTGAACCAGAGCGTTTGACCTTTGCTCCAAGAGCCTGTAACAGCTCCAGCATTGATTTCACATCATCCAGATCAGGAACAGAAGTTATAACCACCTCATCGCCGGCCAAGATGGAACCTGCTAGTATCGGAAGTGCCGCGTTCTTTGCTCCACTTATCATAACCATGCCCCGTAGCTTGTTACCGCCTCTGATGATCAATCGCTCCAATTCAATTTCCCTCCGACCCTAAATCAAAACCCCATTATGCCTATTTCACCCTGTCACCGCACCTCCCAGTCTACCATTTTCCCTGCTAGGGCGGCAAGCGCCAAGTGTTGCCAATGATCCCAGGATCAGACGAAATCCGCAGGCGGTGAATCCTCCATCCCGAAGTAGTACTTTATAGCCTTTACGATCCTCTGACAGGCCTGCCCATCACCATAAGGGTTCCCGGCATAAGCCATTTCGGCATATGCCGACCTATCAGAAAGCAGCCTCACTGCCTCTTTGAGGATCCGTTCTTTTGAGGTGCCAGCTAGCCTAAGGGTGCCAGAAGCTAGACCCTCGGGGCGCTCGGTGACATCCCTCAATACCAGCACCGGTTTATTGAGGGATGGGGCCTCCTCCTGCATACCTCCGGAATCGGTCAATACGAGATAGCATCTTTTCATGAGGTTCACCATGGTCAGATAGTCCACCGGATCGATGAGATATACCCTTTCTTCAGCGCCCAAGATTTCATGGGCCGGTCTCCTGACCTGTGGGTTCATGTGCACAGGGAACACCACGATCAGATCAGGGAATGTATGGACCAGTTCGCGTATGGCCGTGAGAATCTCCTCCAGAGGCCGCCCCCAATTTTCGCGACGATGTGCCGTCACCAGAACCATGCGATACCTATCAAATGGAATGCTCGCCAGGACAGGATCCCGGAAGGAGAAATCTCTGGCTGTTGCAGCCAGCAGTGCGTCGATCACCGTATTGCCTGTGACAAAGATCTTCTGTGGCGAAATCCCTTCCCTTATGAGATTTTCTTTGTGATTCTTGGTGGGAGCAAAATGAAGATCAGCCAGGACGGCGGTAAGCTGGCGGTTCATTTCTTCAGGGTACGGACTGTATTTCTGCCCTGTCCTGAGGCCCGCCTCCACATGCCCCACTGGGATTTTATGATAAAAAGCCGACAGCGCGCCAGCCATGGTCGTTGATGTATCGCCATGGACCAGCACCAGATCTGGCGATTCTGCCTCTAAACAGGACGCGAGCCCCGAAAGGCACCTTATCGTTATATCTGTGAGCGTCTGACCCTCTGACATTATATCTAAATCATAGTCTGGGGCGATATCGAAAAGATCTAGCACCTGATCCAGCATATGACGATGTTGGGCTGTAACTGCTACAATGGTGGTAAAACATGAATGCCCCTTGAGTTCTATGACTAAAGGGGCCATTTTTATTGCCTCAGGTCTAGTTCCGAATATCACCATGATTTTCTTCCTATTACTGCCATTGCCCAAAGAGACCATCACCACCCAAGATCCTGCAAAACTAGATCAACTGAGCGTTTGACTGCGGCTCGATCCCTGATTCCTCCGCGACTTATATCCCCCAAACTCCCGGAAGAATATGGAAAGAACTATGGCGACGATTACAATAGTAATATAACTAGACTCAATTCCCAATTTAGCTGACAAGACAGCGCTGAGACCAAGGAGCCCGGTCAATGAATACAGGGTCAAAACCGCCTGCCGCTGAGACAGTCCCATGTCTAGCAACCTGTGATGTATATGCCCCTTGTCCGCCACGTAAACGGGCACCCTTTGCTGCCATCTCCTGATGATTGCAAAGGCTGTATCAAAAATAGGTACGCCAAGGACCAGAAATGGGATCGTCAATGATAGAGTCGCAGGGCCCTTTAGAGCGCCGATGACTGAAACCCCAGCTAGCGTAAACCCTATGAACATTGCGCCTGCATCCCCCAGGAAGATCTTCGCCGGGTTGAAGTTATACCGCAGGAAACCTAAGGTAGCCCCTGCAAGAGCGGCGGCCAAGACGGAGGAGGTCTCCTGGCCCTTGCCAGATGCCACAACAAATAGAGAAATAGCGGCTATTGCGGAGATCCCTGTGGCCAGACCATCGAGTCCGTCCATGAAATTTACCACATTTGTCATACTTACTAGCCACAGCACCGTTATGGGGACACTCAATGCCCCCAGATAGAACATTCCGCCAAACGGATTAGTGACGAACTGGATCCTGACTCCAAATATGGCCACGAGGGTGCTTATGACAATCTGACCCAGAAATTTCACCTTTGCAGAAAGCTCCCCGCGGGATTTCTTATAATCATCCAGAACCCCGAGGGCCAGAATCGCGACGCCTCCGGCCAGTATGGCCCGGACAACGCCATCATGAGGCAGCCAGCAGAGCGTGGTGACCACGAATCCAATTGCTACGGAGATCCCTCCGAGAAGAGGAATGTCGTGATCATGAACCCTTCTTTCTGAGGGCTTATCTATGAATCCTGCCTTCAACGCGAAAGCTCGAATGAGCGGTGTAGTAACGAGCACGATGGCCAATGATTGCACTAGAGCCAGAATATAATACTTCATAGCGATACCCCCAGTTCCCCACTCCACCCATTCTAACTCGAGTCAACTGCCAGGTCAACCAGCATTGAAACGGACAACCTTTACCCCGCCCTCGGTCAATATCTTCATGGCAAGGGGATCGGGGTAATCTCCCTGAAAGATCACCAACTTTATGCCGGCATTTACCAGCATTTTCGCGCACAAGCTGCACGGCTGAGTCGTAACATATATAGTTGCCCCATTAATAGATATTCCATGAAATGCCGCTTGAATGATAACATTTTGCTCCGCATGCAGACCTCTGCATAGTTCATGCCTTTCCCCTGATGGCACATCCATCTGGGCTCTGAGGCACCCCACTTCTGCGCAATGCGGTGTGCCAGAAGGAGCTCCATTGTAACCGGTGGCAAGGATGCGACGATCCTTAACGGCGATCGCACCCACGTGTCTGCGAAGGCACGTGGATCTCTTCGACACTACATGGGCGACCTCCATGAAATACTCATCCCATGATGGTCTTGTGTCTCCCGGTAGTCTTACCGTGGCGTCACCATTGGACTTATCATCCATATTCAACATTCCGCCTTCCACTATTTGGTACCGAAGAGACGGTCACCCGCATCTCCGAGCCCCGGGACTATATATCCATGTGAGTTCAAACATTGATCCACCGCAGCTGTGAAGATATTCACGTCGGGGTTTTCCCGCTGAACGGCGGCGATACCTTCCGGAGCCGCTATCAAGACCATGAGCTTGATGTTACGTGCCCCGCGCTCTTTCAGAAAATGTATGGCGGCATTAGCAGAACCCCCTGTGGCCAGCATAGGATCCACTAAGATGAGATCCCGCTCTGATACGTCCGTAGGTAACTTACAATAATAATCTACTGGCTTTAGGGTCTCTGGATCTCTATAGATTCCTATGTGCCCCACTTTGGCTGCCGGGATGAGTTTGAGGATCCCATCCACCATCCCGAGTCCTGCCCTGAGGATAGCAATAACCCCGACTTTTCTGCCTGCGATGACCTTTGTTCTTGCGCGGCATATCGGGGTCTCAACCTCTGTTTCCTCGAGGGGAAAATCTCGAGTTACCTCATAGGCCATGAGGGTAGCGACCTCATTTATCAGGTCGCGGAAATCTTTGGAGCCAGTATGTTTGTCGCGGATAAAGGTAAGCTTGTGTTGGATAAGCGGATGATCAATAACAAGGACTTGTGACACCTAAATTCTACTCTCCTCTCCTCGCTGCAGGATGCAAATCTGCTCAATCAGGGACAACCGACTTACACTGCTTTTCGAGCTCAATTATCTTGGAGACCCTCCTCGCATGCCGTCCCCCCTGAAAATCTGTCTTGAGGAAAATCTCCACTATGTCCGCGGCAAGGCCCGGGCCAATGACCCGGGCGCCAAAGACCAAGATATTTGCGTCATTATGTTGTCGCGCCGCCCTGGCGGAGAATTCGTCATGGCAGAGAGCCGCCCTTATCCCTGGAATTTTGTTTGCGACGATGGACATGCCGATTCCTGTTCCGCAAATCAATATCCCGCGCTCATATTCCCCGTTTGCGATGCCACGGGAGACCACCTTGGCTATATCAGGATAGTCCACTGATTCTGGCGAATAGCAACCAAAATCTTCAAAGTCCACCCCCATGGTCGCGAGATGCCTTTTAATGTCTTCTTTTAGAGAAAAACCCGCATGATCAGATCCAATAGCTACCCTCAAATCCATCAGCCCTTCAAAAGCTTGTCTATCGCCACCTGGAGCAATTCTTCGATCTCTGCCGCCGCCTTGCGATAGTCATCTAGACTTCCCGCGAAGGGGTCGCTGATCTCGTGCTGCTCGCCCTTCCCGGCGAATTCCCCAAGGGTGAAAACCTTCCCCCTGGCCTCCGGCGCGAGGGATAGAATAGCCCTCTTGTGGCTCACAGTCATGGTCAGTATGAGATCTGCGGCCGTGACCATTTCCCTCGTCGCGAGAGAGGCCTTATGACCAGAGATATCGATGCCCTTCTCGGCCATGGCTGTCACGGCATGAGGCGACGCCGGATCACCCGGCCGGGCACCGATTCCCGCTGAAGTCACTTCAAGACTATATTCGCCACCAAATCGTTTTTTGAGCTCTTTTTTCAGAATGGCTTCTGCCATCGGGCTACGGCATGTATTTCCAGAGCAAATCAGAAGAATCCTCTTGATTGACTCCACCACCCGAAAGGTAGATCTCTCTGGTCGCTATTATACCCTATTTCGAGGGGATGGTCCTAAATAAAATTCGCCCTTGCGGGCGAATTTCCTTTCAATTTTCAGCCTTTGGCAGCAAGATTTATTGGACAAGAGCCTGCCACGTGATGGAACAATGTAGCCAGACCTGCCGCAAGATCTTCATTTCTGACCACTATTCCTGGATCGACCCTGAGAGTCACCGGCGCGAAATTCCATATCGCCCTAACCCCCGACTGCACAAGCTCAGAGGCAACAGACTGAGCCTGGACTGCGGGAACGGTGATTATTCCGACCTGGATCCGGAGTCTCCTGATTATATGAGGAAGCTCACTCATTGGAAAAACCCGTTTACCAGAGATTTCTGTTCCTATTTTCTCCGGGTCCGTATCGAACAAGGCCACGATGGACAATCCATATTTAGCAAACCCAGGATAACTGGCAATGGCGGATCCAAGGCGCCCAGCGCCGACGAGAACTGCCTCGTTGCGGCTGTGAAAACCTAGGAGTTCTTCAAGAGCAGTACACAACTGCTCAACATTGTATCCCACACCGGGCTTGCCAAATTCTCCAAAAAGCTGGGTAAGGTCCTTCCTGACCTGAACTGGATTGACCTCCGCCTCTCTCGCGATCTCTTCTGACGAAACAAACTGTCGCTCTGTCTCACGGCACCTTACGGCGCAACGATAGTATAAAGGCAACCTTCTCAATGCCTGTTTAGAGATCTTTATCTCGGCAGCCATGTGCTCATCCTCCACTGGGTGAAGCCCAGGGCCCAGTCTAGGACTGGGCCTTTGCTCCAGAGTTCTCTGATTTCTGACATTTATCCGGAGGAGTCTCCCGGCAATCATGTCCAACTCGGGGCTTGATCAGATTTTCAAAGATCCAGTTAGCCCTCTCTGGGGTAACTCCTGAGATGATCTGATCGTTCACGCTCACAGATGGGCCCTTGTCGCAATTTTCAAGACAGAATGTCGCATGCAGATTCACGCGATCGGACAAGCCTGAGGCTTCCACAAGGTGAACCAGATTCTTGAGAACCACATATGACCCCTTGAGATAGCAGGAGGTTCCGACACAGACTCCCACATCCACAGGACATGGTTCTTTCTCGGGCAGGAGCTGGATCCTCTCATCCGCTATCCTTCTCCTGGAAGCATATGAAGTGTGAAGCGCCTGATGCGCCACGTGGCTCCCGGGTTTCTCCAACCATTTACCGTAGACTTCCTTGATAAACGGATTATCTTGCGAGCGTCTTATCGGCTCTTCCCGATCGAGCCGGTAGAGTCCCTTTGCCCTGGCTTCTTTTACCTTGCTTTCCAGCGCGATGGGCTGTCCTGCCCCTCCAACGCAGCCTCCAGGGCAGGCCATGACCTCCACCAGATCATATTTAGCAGCCTCTCCGCGCCGGATGGCGTCCAGAAGCTTGCGCGCGCGGCCGAGGCCATTTACGACGGCCAGTTTGATCTCATGACCGCCCACATTGACGGTTGCTTCTTTGAGTCCGTCCATGCCGCGCACATCCACATAATTCACACCTACTGAACCACGTCTCTTGTCGATCTGCCCAATTCCGTCTCCTTCCACCTTCGGAGAAGCATCTGCCGTCAGCATGTCGGAAGCCGCCCGCAAAACCGCCTCCGCTACGCCTCCAGTGGCGCCGAAGATGACACCTGCGCCGCTGGCAAACCCGAAGGGCACATCAAATGCCTCTGGCTCGAGATCTTCAAATGAGATGCCTGCCTCCTGGATCATCTTGATGAATTCCTGGGTTGTAAGAACCAGATCCACATCTGGCGCATCGTCTGTCTTGAATTCTGGCCTCCTGGCTTCGAATTTCTTGGCAGTACATGGCATCACAGAGATCACATAGAGGTTCTCAGGCTTTAAGCCCCGCTCCCTAGCATAGAACTTCTTCAGCACGGATCCAAACATCTGATGCGGTGACCTGCAGCTGGATATGTTCGGCACCATATCAGGATAGTATTGCTCGGCGAACTTGACCCATGCAGGGCAGCATGACGTGAACAGAGGGAGCTTTCCGCCTGATGCGACTCTCTCTATGAATTCCGTGGTCTCTTCCATTACGGTGAGATCAGCGCCAAAGCAAGTATCGAAGACCTGATCAAATCCGATCCGCTTCATGGCTGCGACTATCTTGCCCGTAGTCGCCTCCCCCGGCGGCAGCGAAAACGCCTCACCAGCCGCGACCCTTACCGCCGGAGCTATCTGGGCCACAACTACCTTATTGGGGTCGTGAATTGCCTTCCATGCCTCTTCCACCTGGGACTTCACTACAATTGCGCCAGTCGGGCAGACTGAAGCGCATTGGCCGCAGTTTACGCAGTCCACCTCCGCAAGTGGTTTGCCAAAGGCAGGCACAACTGTGGCTTTGGATCCACGGTAGGCAAAGTCCAGCACGCCTACACCCTGGACCTCCTCGCACATGCGCACGCAGTCTCCGCATAGTATGCATTTGTTTGGGTCCCTCACCAAGGCAACGCTCGATGCATCCTCAGGGAGCTTGGTATCCCTCTTGCCCATCCTTATCTCACGAACGCCCATCTTCCGCGCGATTTCCTGCAGTCTGCAATTCCCGTTCTTTTCGCATGTGGTGCAGTCGCGACTATGATTAGCCAGGAGCAACTCCAAGATCATTTTACGCAAATGCCTCAATCGTTCGGTATTTGTCTCCACAACCATTCCATCTCTAGGAGGGGTAGAACAAGCGGCGACAGGCGCTCCTCCATCTACTTCCACGAGGCACATTCTACAGGCACCATATATGCTAAGCTCTGAATGGTAACAAAAAGTTGGAAGATCGATCCCGGCCTTACGGATCACCTCGAGCAGATTCTGCTCTCCATTCAGGGCTACAACCTGACCGTCAACTGTTATCTTTCCCATTTCATTCTTCCCTCCTTACTTGGAAAGCTCGATAGCACCGAATGGACAGGCGTCAGCACATGTCCCGCATCCAATGCATATAGCGGGATTTATCTCATGCTGCTTGCGGACTTCCCCACTTATGGCACCGACTGGGCAGACTCGCTTGCACTTGCCGCAACCACGACATTTGCCGGTAATCATGAACCTCCGAAGCGCCTGGCATACCCCGGCCGGGCAGCGCCTATCTACCACATGAGCTAGATATTCATCACGGAAATGCCGGAGAGTAGTGAGGACCGGATTGGGCGCTGTCTTGCCCAGACCACATAGTGAACCATATTTTACAGTCCATGCTATCTCTTCCAGAAGATCTAGATCTTCCAAAGTGCCCTCTCCTGCTACGATCTTCTCGAGGATCTCGAGCATCCTCTTAGTCCCTTCCCTGCATGGCACACACTTGCCGCAGGATTCGTTCTGAGTGAAGTTCATGAAGAATCGCGCAACTTCCACCATACAAGTAGACTCATCCATGACCACAATGCCGCCTGAACCGACCATGGCGCCTGCTTTTGCAAGGGAGGCAAAATCTAGCGGAAGATCCAGGTGCTCCGTGGTAAGGCATCCCCCTGACGGGCCTCCAATCTGCACGGCCTTAAACTTCCTGCCACCCCGTATGCCGCCACCGATATCAAAGACGATCTCTCTGAGGGTAGTCCCCATCGGCACCTCGATTAGCCCAGTGTTCGTGACTTGGCCGGTCAGGGCAAATGTCTTTGTGCCCGGGCTATCCTGGCTTCCCACTGATCTGAACCAGTCTGCTCCGTTCAAGATTATAGATTGGACATGAGACAAGGTCTCAACATTATTTATCACCGTCGGCTTTCCAAAAAGTCCGTGGGTGGCAGGAAATGGCGGCTTTGGCCGGGGCATCCCGCGTTTGCCCTCGATGGAAGCCAAAAGCGCGGTTTCCTCGCCGCATACGAAGGCGCCGGCGCCTTCCCGGATCTTTATATCAAAGGAAAACTTGCTCCCCAGGATATTAGTCCCGAGGAAGCCCCATTCCCTCGCATCTCTGATAGCCTTCCTCAGGCGCTTCACCGCCAACGGGTACTCGGCCCGGACATAGATATATCCTTCACTGGCGCCTATCGCATACCCGGCGATTATCATTCCTTCCAGAATTCTGTGTGGATCCCCTTCCATGACGCTTCTATTCATGAATGCCCCGGGGTCACCTTCATCACCGTTGCAGATCACATACTTTACGTCGCCTGAGGCACGCCTCGTGAAATCCCACTTCTTTCCTGTCGGAAATCCAGCACCTCCTCTGCCCCTCAACCCAGAGGCGGTGATAACATCGATCACCTCTTCAGGGGTCATTTCAATGAGAGCCTTGGCAGCAGCGCGATATCCATCTCTGGCGATATATTCCCGGATATTTTCCGGATCGATATTTCCACATCTAGACAGCACCCAGCGCTTCTGTCTGATATAAAAGGGAATCTCACTTTCACGCTTGTAAGGCTTGCCGTCTGCGCCATGATACAAGAGCCTTTCAACTACGCCCCCATCCACAAGAGTAGTTTTTACGATCTCCTGAGCGTCTTCAGGCCGGACTTTCATATAAAGAATGCCTCCAGGTTCAATTCTCACAAGGGGGCCCATCTCGCAGAAGCCATGGCAACCGCTGATGGCGACATCCACCAGCGGCTGTCCAGATCCGACTCCGCATTGGGTCTTTCCATGGCCGTCCTCTTTATCGAATTCGACCTTTACTTCGACTCCCATCTCATGGCAGATCCTCTTGATCTCCTTGTATACAAGCTCGGACCCGTTAGCCATGCACCCGGTGCCTGCGCAAACAAGGACTCTCTTCTGCGCCCTTGCCAGATCTTCTTGAAAAGATTCCCTAGCCCTATCAAGGTCTTTACTTGACCCGATGAAAAATGTTCCGTCACCTTTCAATATTCCGTCTGATTTCGGGCGCATGACATCCTGCATCTCACTCACTTTGCCTCACTCCTCTCCACCTGTGGCTGTGCATTGACGTCGTCCCCAGAGTTACTCATAAGTTCATCAAGAAGCCGGTCGACCTTCTCCGGAGTCATCTGACCATATACCCTATCATTTACCATGACTACAGGCGCAAGCCCACAGGCCCCAAGGCATGATACCGTTTCTATGGTAAATTGCATGTCACTAGTTGTTGTTTCCTTCCCGGAGAGCCCCAGCTTCTTGCGGACCGCCTGCAGGACTTTGGACGAACCTCGCACGTGACAGGCAGTTCCATCGCACATCCTTATGACGTACCTCCCTTGTGGCTCAAGAGAGAATTGGGCATAAAACGTCGCAACGCCAAACACCTTTGATGGGGGTATCCCCAAGGCTGTAGCGATATATGTCATGATTTCCTCAGGCAAATACCTGTACTCGGCCTGCACCTCCTGTAATATGGATATCAAGGCAGAAGGTTCCCTATCATATTTAGAGAGTATCTCGTTGACCTTCTCAAATAGCCTCTGCCTGGTTCCTGCTTGACCGCCTGCATGTTCCTCCAACTCTGCGCCAAGAACATCCTGGCTTTTTTCAGTTACCTGTGACATTTGACTCCCCTCCTGCGATGAAAATCAAAGAGCCGGTGTCAGTAAAACTTGAGCTTTACTTGCTTCCCACGTTCTTCCAGCAATCTTGCCAGCCTGTAGACTACCTGCATTTTAAGAGCCAAACCTGGAGGAAGGCTGGGATTCTGATGTGCCCGGTTTATTGCCGTTCCGACCAGGAATTTGATGCTATCGCTTTCCAACAGGATGGCTGCCAATTCCTCCGCAGCATTTCGCCTTGTACGAGGCGCATTTTCTGCATTTTGGATGATCTCAACCACCTTGGAGAGCGTAATTATCCCTTCTGTGACCAGATCTACACCGTCCAAGCTACCAGGAGGCGGCAGATCTGGAGATATCGCCTTCATGTCGACCTGCAATGTCTTCCCGATTTCCCGCGCTACCAAGAGACTCGTGGTGCCGCCGCAGATGACCCTTTTACCTTGCTCAGAAAAAAGCTCTCGAGTGACGACTGGATCATCTTTCTTGTCTTTTGGAGGGCCGACCAGAACAGTAACAGAGCGAGGCCTCCGAACTTTCAAGACGACCCCGGTGGCATCATCCCCCGGGCATCCTCCATAAAGATGCTGCGAAACCCTGCAGAGTCGCTCAGATATCGCCCCTGCGCTCATACCCTCGCGGTAGATTTCCTGAAGATATTGACCTACATTTTGCCACTGCCAGCCTAGATTCATCACTCCTCCAACTCCCGCATGAATCACTCCGTCACTCACCACCACAATGACATCTCCCTCGAGGACCCGGAACTCGGATTCTCTTATCTTTTTTCCGGAGATTTCCCGTTCCTCGAAATCAAGCATCATGAGACTCCCTTCTCTGAGGATGAAGGTTGGGGGGTTATCAAATTCCGCCAGGTATGCCTGCCCGGTATTCAATATCTGGATTATCGTAAATGTGGAGTAGGCGATCTTTCTTACCTGGCATATGGGAAGCGTGTTCCCCATGGTCTCTACCACATCACTCAGATCTGCCCCTCCCTTCAGCATTGTCACCGCGATCCTGGTCGTGAGCGTAGAAAGAATATTCGCCTTGACCCCACTCCCCAGCCCGTCAGCCATGGCAACGATGGTAGAGTCAGGAGTCCGGGCTACATGGACGCTGTCCCCTGATAGCTCTTCTCCATATTTGCAAAGGCTAAATTGGGATACCTCGATGAATAGACTCATGAATCGTCACCATCCCCGCCACGTCCCATGAGCTTCATAAGCCGGGTCAGCACCAATTTAGTCTCCGCGGTGGTTTCCCCGAGAAGCCCGGCTATTTCCTGGGCCACTCTCATTTGCCGGGTGATGACCTCCTGGGCCCCCATGAGAGTCTCTTCCTGCATCTTTCTAAGCCGGTCCCGCTGGGCCCGTTCTTGGGTGATATCAGCTATGACGCCGACCACCAGTCCCTGATCCTCCACATATACTGCGGTCTGAGAGGTCACGAGCCCATATGCCGGATACTCCACTTCACCTGAAGCAAGACCATTTTTCTCTATCGCATTACGGAAAACCCTAGCATCCAGAAAATCCTCAAGATGTCTGCCGACCACGGCATCCCGCCTCATTTGGAATTTGTTCTCAATGGCCGGGTTTATATCCAGGATCTTGAGATCCCGATCTACTATGATGATTCCGTTCGGGGTCAGGTTGAACGTGACCTGAGCCATGGATTCAGCTCTCTTGCGCATATAAGGGATGCACATCTCGATTTCGGCCATCCCCTGAAAAACGGCAAGGGCTTTTGCCCTGCAGGAGTCATAGCCGCAAGCCCCGCAATTGAGCTCGTCTTCGGGCGTCAATTTGCCCGTGGCCGCCAGGATCTTCCGGATGTCCTCTTCCGTGGGCTGAGGCGCCCTGATATCCCGAGGTCCATAGGTTCTTCTCAAGGGTAGAATGATGGGGCCCTGCTGATGCCAGCCTTTCATCCCATCCTCCCCTGCCTCGGTCTTTCCCACACCACCATGAGACCCCAAGTCTCCATATGGCGTCTTGAGTCTTGCATATTCCAGCAATTTTCTCCTGCGACTATACAGGTCATCACCGGTTTGAAGGCCGATGTCATAAAGTCCCGGACCAGCGAGACATCCGCCATTGCATGCTAGAGCCTCTACAAGATCCGGCCCATCCTCAATGGGGAACTTAGAGAAATAGTCCATACACTCTTCGATTCCTGAGATGGTCACGAGATCTTCTGCCAGCAGCCCCGCCTCTATACCCGCCGTCCTGGCAAGCCCTCCCGCCATTGGGAAATATCTTGCCTCCCGCAAAATCTCATCACAGTAGCCGCCCATGCGCTCATAGAGATCCCCCATGCTCATAAAGTCTTCCTCCGGGAGCTCGGCGAGATCCAGGCCGACGTCCAAAATCCAGGCGGCGAGTTCATCAAAGGTCAAGACCCCATCTACAGCTCCCTTGACATGCTTGTCTCTCGCCTCATTCTTCTTTGCTACGCAGGGCCCGATGAATACATAAGCTACATCCTCGCCAAGGAAACGTTTTATAAGCCTTCCATGGGCCACCATGGGGGACACAACAGGAGCCAGATAGCCGAGGAGATGGGGATAATATTGCTCGAGCAAATTCACAATTGCAGGGCACGACGAAGAAATAAGCGGGCGCCTCCCCGCCGCGATCACCCTCGCATGTTCTCTGGCGACGAATTCCGCCGCAAATGCCGTCTCCTGCACATCCTGGAATCCCAACTTTTTGAGGATCGACACCAGCCTCCGGGGGCCGTATTCGTGGAAGGCCGATATAAAGGAAGGCGCAAGTCCTGCTATGACTCTAGCGCCTGACGATATGAGCCCTCTGACATGATCCACGTCACTTGCCACCTTTTTGGCATGCTGCGGACATACCGTGATGCATCGTCCATCGAGTATGCATCTTTCTTCCACGACCTCAGCATGTCCCTGATGTATTCTGATGGCTTTGACGGGGCATGATCTCACACATTTATAACAATCTTTACATTTGGCTTCAATTACGGTGATAAGGCCCATTCCTCTCGCCCCCACTCCCGGTAATGCTCATCGGTTTACCCCACCGATGGGAGTACCTTTTCCTCAAAGATCCTTTCTACAATCTGGGGAGTGACAGATGTCACTATGGTCTCGCCGATTTTGACCGTGACACCTTCTGTGCAATGTCCTAGACAGAATGTTGCCGAAAGATCGATCTTGTCGGAAAGACCATATGTACGTATGAGATCCTGTAGCGCGCGGATCACGTCATAGGCGCCCCTCAGGTGACACGAACTTCCCACGCAGACGGAAACATTTAGCATATCATCACCCCGAAGTTGCCAAGACTTCGTAACTTTTTTCACGAATTATATTATCATAAAAGCGGTACTGAATGCAATAATCTCGCTCATTATTTGCTAGTTTTTTTCCCTTTTCACAGGCATGGGACGATGCAAAAAGCATCTCCAGGGAGACAGTGATGATGACAAAAGGGGTCATGCCAGGGGGACTACATTGGAACGGATCATACCTTAGATCCTGCGGCCTTCCTGAGGCGGTTCATTATAGCGAATCCAAGACCGTTTTCAGGAACGCCCTCCACAAGAATCACATCGGCCTTATCATGATCAAATTCCCTTAGAAGAGCGAAGATATGCGAGGCTATCCGCGAGAGGTCCTCTCTGCTTCCCGATACCTTCAACAATACTCCGAGGTCTTTATACAGGTCGTGAGTCTCATGGGTCGCCAGGATCCCGACCCTCTTCCCCTGAGCAATAAGGTCGATGGCTGAACGGCGAATCCCCGATACTATATCCTGCGGGTCCCCCTCAAAAAGCATTACCTCAGCCTCAGGTGAATAATGAGTATATTTCATGCCGGGAGAACGAGGCGCGCCATTGATGGGCATGCGGCCGGGATGGATGATGCTGGGGCTCACCTCTATATTGGCCAGGATTTCTCTCAAGTCCTCCAGCGTGGTGCCTCCCGGCCTCAACACCATGGGAGGGGATACGGTCATGTCCACGACTGTGGACTCCACCCCTATCGAAGTGGGCCCTCCATCGATCACAAGATCGATCTTACCTGCCAGATCCTCCATGACATGATCAGCAGTTGTCGGACTCGGCTTACCGGATGTATTTGCGCTAGGCGCCGCCACTGGCACGCCCGCCTCAGCAATCAAAGCAAGGGCAATGCCGTGATCGGGCATGCGGATGGCCACAGTATCAAGACCCCCTGTCGTCTCATCAGGGATGAGGTGGGTCCTGGGCAAGACCAAGGTAAGCGGGCCGGGCCAGAAATGCTCGATGAGCCTTAATGCCGCCTCCGGCACATCCCTCGCTACCAGCCAAAGATCCTCGCGCTTTGCGATATGCACTATCAAGGGATTATCCTGAGGGCGTCCCTTTGCCGCAAATATCGCAGAAGCGGCGCCAGGGTCAGTGGCATCGCCGCCGAGTCCATATACTGTTTCGGTAGGAAACGCCACTAGCCCGCCGCGCCTCAGAACATCGGCAGCGTATCTTATGGCGGCAGTATCCGGTTTATCAGGATTCACCACCAGTAGTTCTGTTGCCTTCTCCATATCAATCGATATTGCCTTCTTCTCAATTTACGTATCAACAGTTCATCTACGGGCCATGACGACTCTATCCCTGCCGGCATAGTCTTGCCTGATACTGACATTATATCCCAGATTCTCGGCAAGACGAGCCACTTCCGAAGCTCTGAGGCTTGACACTTCCAACGCGACCAGACCTGAGTCCTTCAAGAATTCTGCCGCGCCTGCAAGCATCCGCCGGAATGGGGAAAGCCCGTCTTCCCCGGCGTCCAGCGCGATCTTTGGCTCAAATGAAAGCTCCGGCGGCAAACTTCCCATTTCAGAGCTAGCTATATATGGTGGATTGGAAACGATAGCGTCTAATCTGCCTTCAAGCCCAAGTCTCGACAAGGGCTCCAAAAGATCACCGACCTCAAATCGAATCCGGTCCTGCACATGATGCCTCTTGGCATTCAACTTTGCTATGGAAATGGCTGACGGAGAAATATCTGTGGCCACGATTTCAATATCGGTCAGCCGGTATGCCAGGGCCACGGCAATGGCCCCGCTGCCTGTCCCGATGTCTGCTATGAGAGCCCTCCTGCAGCGGCAAGCGAATTCCGATAAAACGGCTTCGACAAGCACCTCTGTCTCAGGCCTTGGGATGAGCACTGCTGGTGTCACCAGAAACTCCATAGCCATGAATTCCTTCAGCGAACGTAGGTATGCCACGGGCACCCTGTTGATCCGCTTTTCCAGAAGACTCCGAAACTCATCCAGCTTTGAATGGTCGACCACCCTCTCAGGATGAGCATATAAATCTTCCCGGCGACATGCAAGCACGAATGCAAGCAGCACCTCTGCGTCCAGTCTGGCTGTAGGAATCCCGTATTTCTTCAAACTCATGGTGGCCTTTCGTAGGGCCTCGGCAATCGTCACCCCTGCTCTAGCTCCTGCTCTCCATATTATCTCTACTTTCTTCCCCTCAGCCAATCTTCCTCAGCTTCTCAGCCTGATCTGCTGTCAGCAGGGCATCCACCAGCTCATCGAGGTCGCCATCGAGGATCGCCTCGAGTCTGTGGGTCGTAAAACCGATCCTATGGTCTGTCACACGGTTTTGAGGGAAATTATATGTCCGTATCCTCTCGCTGCGGTCCCCCGTGCCCACTTGAGACCTCCTGGCCTCTGTAATACGGGCCTCTTGTTCACGCTGGGCCATGTCCAGGAGACGAGCCCTCAGGACCCTCATGGCCTTTTCCTTATTCTTGAGCTGCGAGCGCTCATCCTGACAGGTGACAACCAGGCCTGTGGGTATATGAACGATGCGCACCGCGGAGTCGGTGGTATTGACACTCTGCCCACCGTGGCCAGTGGAACGAAAAACTTCAATACGCAGTTCCTCAGGTTTTATATCAACTTCAACTTCCTCTGCCTCGGGAAGGACCGCCACCGTAGCGGTGGATGTATGGATTCGGCCCGACGCCTCTGTCGTGGGCACCCGCTGGACCCTGTGGACCCCACTTTCATATTTTAGCCTGCTATATGCGCCGCGCCCCTCAACCATGAAGATAACCTCTTTGAATCCCCCGAGATCTGTAGGATTGCTGCTCATCATCTCGGTCCTCCAGCCATGGCGCTCTGCATACCGCGAATACATCCTGAAAAGATCCGCCGCAAAGAGGGCTGCCTCCTCGCCACCGGCCCCGCCCCTGATCTCCACCAGCACATTTTTATAATCATTCGGATCCCGAGGCAACAGGAGGATCTTCAGCCTATTCTCAAGGCTTTCTTTTTCTTCACTGAGGGTGCTGATCTCTGACTCCAGGAATTCCCGAAATTCCCGGTCAACATGGCTAGATAACATGGCCTTTGCCGAATCAAGGTCCTCAGCCGCTTTCTTGTATTTTCTATAAACGCTGACAACCTCCTCGAGCTCGGCGTGAACCTTGGCGCACTTTGAAAATCGTTCTTGATCGGCTACAACTTCGGGGTCCCCGAGTTCCTTTTCCAGATCCTCATAACGCGATTCAATTTCTTGTAATCTCTCAAATATTTCCACCTATTCACCCCCCGTCAGGAAGCGCTACTATCCTCAAGGACCATGGTGAGGGCCTTGATGGCCACCTCCAACTGTGAATCATCTGGTTCTCTCGTGGTAAGCCGCTGGAGCCAGAGACCGGGAGCTATCAGCCAGCGAAACCAAGTCGCCCTCTGCAGGGTCCTTCTCCCTGATAATTTGATAAACTCATAGGATATCCCAGCCACCACCGGCAGGAGAATCAACCTGAGCCCGAGGCGGACGAGCAAAGTCCTGGATCCAATAAGGGAAAAAATCAATATCATAACTACCATGACGATCAAGAGGAAGCTGGTCCCGCACCTGGGATGAAGAGTGCTATATTTACGGGCATTCTCCACTGACAACTCCTCTTGCGCCTCATATGTGTATATGACCTTGTGTTCCGCTCCGTGATATTCAAACACTCTCTTTATATCCTTTATCCTGGATACCCCGAAAATGTATAGAAGGAATATCACGATCCTGGAAATTCCCTCACTAGCGCTGGTTCCTATGGGCCCCGCACCAAGGCGCTGAACTCCTGCGGCAATGAAGTTCGGGAGTATGACAAAGAGCCCTACGAACAGGGCAAACGCGCCAATCATGGCGGCCGTCGTCTCCCAGGGCTTGAGCTTCATGTCCTCTTCTTCTCCGGCAAACTCATTTGCAGAATACATGAGGGCCTGAATCCCAATGACCAGAGATTCTATCAGCACCACCACGCCGCGAATGATGGGCAGCCGGAGGAATCTGTTCTTGGCCAGCGAAGAATTCAAGGGACGTTTCATGACGGTTATTTCACCGTTCCCTTTCCTTACCGCGACAGCTATATGATCTCTGCCCCTCATCATAACGCCCTCGATCACTGCCTGCCCACCATACTGGAAATCCTGTCTCAACGGCCACCCCCCCTAATTGGCAAAGACAGAGCAACCGAGCTTATCCCCCGGGCTCTGTCCTAAAGGTTCAAGTCGAGTACCAGCGATTGCAGCGGTAGGCTCAGGCAATCCCGTGCCGCTTCTTGAAGCGCTCCACTCGTCCACCTGTGTCTACGATGCGCTGCTTGCCGGTAAACATCGGATGGCACTTGGAGCATATCTCAACCTTGAGGTCCTTCTTGGTAGATCCGACTTCAAATCTCTCCCCGCATGCGCAGGTGATAGTAGTAATATAAAACTTTGGATGGATATCCTTCTTCAACTAGCTCACCCTCACTTCCCCGCCCTGATGCCCCTGTTTCCCAATGTCAGGAGACCTAGCTCACAACGCATGGAGTCCAGCTCATGACCCGGGGTGGCGGTTATATTTTTCGTATCTCCAGCAGATTCTCTAGCTCCCTTACGGGGCATACGGCACGTATTATAGCACATTTTGGCCCGGCATTCAAATCCCGCGGCAGCAAATCCAGCAAATGCAACAAATTCTGCCGAGGCTATTGACACTCCCCGAATCGCCTGATATACTTCTGAATAATATCATTCCATAGTCAGAAAGGCAATGAAAGGGCCAGTAGGCCTGGCGAAGGGATATAGAGAGCTGCGGATGGTGGAAAGCAGCGCCACTGCCAGGTTCGAATCTCCCCCTGGAGCTGCGGGCTGAAAGATCCCGGGTCGGTTCCGGATTCAGTAGGTCTTGCCGGGTGATTCCACGAAGGCGGTCACAGGTTGGAAGCTCCAAATAGTGATCGGTCCGAGGGATATCCGTTATAGATCAGAGATAGCGCGATCTTCTCTATACTGTCATGTTTCTTCATCATGATCACCTATGATGCTGTTTATCTCCGGCTTCTTAGAGAAAGGCGCTATGAATTTGGGGTGGTACCACGGAGATTTTTCCGTCCCCGGACGTTCCAAGGGTGAACGTGCGGGGACGTTTTTTTATAACTACATTACTCACCACATGATACTAAGGAGGGAGAAGAATGAGGACAAGTGGCGCAGCAGCGTTGATAGAAAGCCTCTTGGAACAGAAAGTAGATGTTGTCTTTGGATATCCTGGTGGGGCGGTTCTGGCCCTATATGATGTTCTCCTTGATAGCCCAATACGCCATATACTTACAAGACATGAACAGGGTGCCGCCCATGCAGCTGACGGGTATGCAAGAGCAACGGGCAAGCCTGGTGTCGTAATGGCCACATCTGGTCCAGGAGCGACAAATCTGGTAACAGGCCTGACCAATGCCTATATGGATTCCATACCAATTGTGGCCATCACCGGGCAGGTCGCAACCACGATGATAGGGAAAGACTCCTTTCAGGAGGCAGATATTACTGGGATAACGATCCCTATAACCAAACACAACTATTTGGTCAAGGATGCCAGAGATATTCCGAGGATAGTAAAGGAGGCTTTCCATATAGCAACTACAGGGAGGCCTGGACCTGTGCTGATAGACCTCCCCAAGGATGTTTCTGCGGCTCAAATAAGGCCGTCACATCCGAAAGAGATCAGTCTCCCTGGCTATAAGCCCACATATGATGGTCATGCCATGCAGATCCAGCGTGTGGCCAAGGCGATCGAGGAGGCGTCAAGGCCTCTTCTCTACGTGGGTGGAGGCGTCATAACATCCGGAGCGCATGAAGAGCTTCGCGCTCTTGCTGAATTGGCAGACATCCCTGTTACAATGACATTAATGGGTCTAGGGGCTTTTCCTGCCACCCATGAGCTTTCCCTTGGGATGCTGGGAATGCATGGGACAAAAGCCGCAAACTATTCGGTGTGCGAATGCGACCTGCTCATCGCCGTAGGGGCTCGATTCGATGATCGCGTCACTGGCAAGGTGGAGGCATTCGCTCCAAAGGCCCGGGTAGTTCATATAGACATTGATCCAGCCGAGATAGGCAAAAACTTCCACGTGGATATTCCAGTCGTGGGAGATGCAAAAAGGGTACTCAAGGCGCTTCTTCCGCTTGTCAAGAGGAAATCCCATCCTGAATGGAAAGCTCTAATAAGTGAATGGAAAACCCGTTATCCTTTAACTTATAAGAAAGACGGGAAACTTCGGCCTCAGATGATCATAGAAGCCATAAATGAACTGGTAGACGGTAAAGCCATAATTACCACCGAGGTTGGCCAGAATCAAATGTGGGCCGCCCAGATCATCAAGCCAATCCATCCGCGAACATTCATCTCATCGGGTGGGCTAGGTACCATGGGCTTCGGTTTCCCGGCGGCCATAGGTGCCCAGGTGGGATGTCCCGACAAGCTGGTCATAGACATTGCAGGCGATGGCAGTTTCCAGATGAACATTCAGGAACTTGCCACAGCCGTAGGATACAACCTTCCAGTCAAGGTCGTTCTCTTGAATAATGGCTGCCTTGGAATGGTGCGACAGTGGCAGGAGCTCTTTTTCAAACGACGATATTCTCACACCATCATCGCGAAGAGCAACCCAGACTTTGTGAAGCTTGCCGAGGCATATGGCGCACATGGACGCATGGTCACCGAGCCTGATGAAATCCATGATGCTTTGAAGTGGGCTTTTGATTTGGACGGGCCAGTTGTGCTGGACTTCAGGATCGAGCCAGAAGAAAATGTATTCCCAATGGTCCCACCGGATGGGACTCTCAATAACATGCTAGAGGAGGGTGTAAGATGAAACACACTCTGGCAATCCTTGTGCAGAACCGGTCAGGAGTGCTCGCAAGAGTCGCAGGACTCTTCAGTAGAAGAGGATTCAACATAGAGAGCATCGCGGTGGGACGCACAGAGCTTCCCGGGCTATCCAGGATGACCATAGTCTCGGAGGCAGATGACGCCACCCTTGAGCAGATCACAAAGCAGCTTCATAAATTGATCGATGTTGTCAAGATCAGCGATATCACCTCCGATGATTTTGTCGACAGAGAGCTAGCCCTGCTGAAGGTAAGCGCCGACTCGAGGAATCGTTCTGAGATCCTTCAGGTGGTGGAGATCTTCCGGGGCAAAATAGTAGATGTGAGCGAGACGGCCATGATCATCGAGGTCACCGGGGATGAAAATAAGATCGATGCCTTCGTTCAACTGGCAAGACCTTATGGCATCAAGGAGCTGGTGAGGACCGGAAAGATTGCCATGGTGAGGGGGCCCAAGACAACAACTGTGGAAACAAAATAATAAGATCCAGGAGGGAAAAGTAATGGCGAAGATCTATTACGATAGTGATGCAAATATCGAAGTGCTGAAAGGAAAGAAAATTGCCATCATAGGCTATGGGAGCCAGGGGCATGCCCAGGCGCAAAACCTAAGAGATAGCGGGCTTGACGTAATAGTAAGCAATAGAAAAGGCTCGGCTAATTGGAAAAAGGCAGTGGCAGATGGTTTTAATCCTGTATCGGCAAGCGAAGCGGCTCAACAGGCGGACATCATTCAAATACTGGTGCCAGATGAACTGCAACGAGACCTCTACCGGAATGAGATAGCTCCCTATCTAACTGAGGGCAAGGCACTTGGCTTCTCCCATGGTTTCAACATTCATTTTGGTCAGATCGTCCCGCCGGAAAATGTGGATGTATTCATGGTCGCGCCCAAGAGCCCCGGTCATCTCCTCCGAAGGATGTACGAAAATGGTGTAGGAGTCCCGTCATTGGTGGCAGTCTATCAAGATCATACTGGCAAGGCTATGGATATAGCTCTGGCCTATGCGAAGGGAATTGGTTCGACCAGGGCAGGAGTCATCGAGACCACCTTTAAGGAAGAAACTGAGACCGACCTATTTGGAGAGCAGGCAGTCCTGTGTGGTGGCTGCACAGAATTGGTTCGGGCGGGTTTTGACACCCTCGTGGAGGCAGGTTACCAGCCCGAGATCGCATATTTCGAATGTTTGCATGAGTTGAAACTGATCGTTGACCTCATGTATGAAGGCGGCATAAGCTGGATGAGATACTCTATCAGCGATACGGCCGAATACGGTGACATGACAGCGGGCAAGCGTATAATCACTCAGGAGACCCGTAAGGAAATGAAGAGAATCCTGGAGGATATACAGACAGGCAAATTCGCGAAAGAATGGATTCTCGAAAACCAGGCCGGCCGTCCAGTCTATAATGCTATGAAGAAAAAAGAGCAGAACCATCTTATTGAGATAGTGGGTAAGAAGCTCCGCGACATGATGCCCTGGATCAAGAAGAGTAAGTAATCTGGGGCGGATATGCCGTCTTGTCCTGCCGGGAGTATGACGGAGGCGGCGTAGCCGGGGATGGTGATGCCGCCCCGTCCGTGGGTGGCGAGTTTCTGGTCATCTCAAATCGCTGGTGACGAGTTTTCAAGCAGGTCCCGCGTGGAAGTGGCTTAGAATTCGTCAGCTTAGACCGAGGATGACAAGATTATAGGCAGGTCCCCCGCAGAAGTGACTGAAAATCCGTCAGCTTCCTCACCAGGGTGGCGACATTTCCGTCAGGTCGGGGATATCTTGGCAAATTCTGGGTTGATCTCACCTTGAGGTGGCTGAAATTCAGGCAGGTTTTGCTCAAATGTGGTCAAGATTTCGCCAGCCCCTGGTTCAGGGTGGCGAATTTCTCGCTACTTTGCTCCCAAATTGGAAGATTATAGGTTGCAATCATCCATAAAGAGGAACTTTATGGAATACATTGGCTGGAGGTGGCGAGAATTTGGCCAGTTTGGACGCGGAGGTGGCTGGAGTCTCGTCAGCCTCTACTTTCAAATGGCGAAAATCCTACCACCTACCCTTGAGTCGGAAAATTATAAGGTACGGTCATCCATAATAAGGAATTTTATAGGATATATTGGCTAGAGCCGGCGATATTCTGGCCCCTCTGAACGTGGAACCTGGACTAGAATCCTGCTAGTCTCTGCTCTAAGGTAAGGTGGCGAGAGTCTTGGCTATCTTGTAGACGGAGCACCGGTCCTATAACACCTGGAAAACGATCAATGAACGGGGGAGGTCCTGTGCAGGCAATCAGAGAACACAATATGTGATTAATGGGAAAATCGGCTCGGGGTGTGGCTGTTGAATTACGTCCTATGACAGAACAAGATTGGGATTTGCCTCTCAGCTGGAATCAAGACCAAGCTTATACATCTTTAGCCGCGCCAAATCCAGCGATTCAGCCGCCAAAGAAAGGGCGGGTGCTCTGCGGTCCGTCTTAGCCAACAGTTCAACACCCGCCTGGGGACGGCCCAGCTGATATTGCACAAGATTCGAGCATCATCGGTCTCCGGAAAATCGCCTGAGTATTTCTCTTGCCACGATGACGCCTGAGATGGAGGCCTGCATGAGACCTCTCGTGACCCCAGCTCCATCACCTGCGCTGAAAAGTCCCTTGATCTGTGTCTCGAGGACATTGCTCAGGCTAAGGCGGGAGGAATAGAACTTTACCTCCACGCCGTAAAGGAGAGTGTTGCGGGAATAGACGCCCGGCGCCAAAGAGTCAAGGGCCCGGAGCATTTCCAGTATATCTATGAGATGGCGGTAAGGGAAAACAAGGCTCAAGTCGCCGGGCGTTGCATCCTCAAGAGTAGGGTTTACCGTCCCCTTACGGATCCTTTCATGAGTTGATCGCCTGCCCGATATGAGATCTCCAAGTCTCTGTACAATGACCCCGCCGCCCAAAAGGTTAGCTAGACCCGCCACGTATTTGCCATAAGCTATGGGTTCCTTGAAGGGCTCCGTGAATGTCTTGCTCACAAGCAGAGCGAAGTTTGTATTTGATGTCTTCCTGTGCGCATGGCTGTGCCCGTTGACTGTTATGAGGCCGTCGCTGCTTTCTGTCACGACCTCTCCATAAGGACACATGCAAAAAGTCCGGACCTTATCATCAAAAGATCTGGAATGGTAAATGAGTTTCGCTTCGTACGTTACATCTGTAAGAGGCTCCATTACGATGGCAGGTAATTCAACACGGACGCCTATGTCTACAGGATTGATGGCCATTTGGAGCCCAAGGCCCTTGGCTTGAGAGGCGAGCCACTGTGCCCCTTCTCTCCCCGGAGCCACAACCACGTATCTGCCGGGGATAAATCTCCCGTCCTGGATTTCTACTCCCCTTACCTCTCCGTCCTTTGCCACAACCCTGGAAGCAGCCACGCCAAGCCGGATGTCAACCCTACTCTCGAGATGATGCTGCATCCGTTTGAGAATCTCCTTGGTGCGGCCGGTGCCAAGATGCCTGACTTTTGAAGGGATGAGACGCAATTCTGCAAGCGTAGCCTTTCGCGCGAGCTCGCTTACAGCCTCGCTGTCTTCTCCATAAACCTGCTCCGGCGCCCCAAATCTCAGATATATATCATCAACATAACGAATCAAGGCTGAAAGCTCGGAGCTGGAAATGTACGAATCCAGCATTCCCCCAACTTCCGGGGAGAGCGTCAGCTTCCCGTCGCTGAAGGCCCCTGCCCCGCCCCAACCGGATACTACCCTGCATGGTGAACATCGTCTGCAACTGGTTCCCGGATGTTCTTGCGAGATACAGACTCTTTCATCCAGGCTCCTCCCCTTTTCAAGAATCAACACCCTCGGGGCAGGACCTGCTTCACCCGCAAGCTCAAGTGCAGCGAAGATGCCTGCAGGGCCCGCGCCGATGATTATGACATCATATGCCTTCGAGTCATTGGCCAAGTTAGATCCCTGCCTTCGTCGAATGTGCCGGCATTGTAAATCTTAATTCCTTGTATTCGGACGGATTGCCCGCCAGGTCTCTGGATCTAATGCGACAATAGTATGTTACACCTGGCTCTAATTCTTCCAGCGTGATGACATGCCAGGTGGTATATTTCCCGTCCCTCGCCTGGCGGGTATATTCACGCGGACGAGTGCCATATTCCACAAGGGAATCAGATTCCTCGTCAGTGAACCAGGATATGGTCGCGCTCCCTCCTTTTATAGAAGCCGGTGACACAGCCTTGATCTTGGGAGGAGTGAGGTCTAGGATGACGGAATCCCCGTAAGCCTGAGAGACATTGCCGGCATTATCCCTAAACCTAACATAGACCCACGTTTCACCTTCCGGGCCGAAAATGGTGAATGGCCTCCTGAAGGAATACTTTTCCCAGGGTCCCCAAGGCATCCCATCCTCCGCAAAGCTCACAGCCTCAACCCCGCTTCCCTCGTCATATGCACGGAGCTCAAGGGTCACGGTGCGGGATGAAGTAACCCCTCTTTCAGCTATGATTTCTATCTGTCCGCGGGGCGGGGAAACGTCCAGGATGATCTCTCCCTGAACAGTCACAGCCCGGCCGGAAACATCAACCAATGAGAAATCTAGCCTCTTCTTTCCATCCCCCGAAGGCAGCCTCACCCACAGGACGGGCCTGTACCATGGGCTCCAGTCGATCCTATCTCCTGATTCGCTTCGGATTCCATATACCCGCCTTGCATTAATCCCCCTGAATACCACTGGGATTACGTTGTGCAAGGAATACCGAGTGCCATTATTGATTATCATATATATTTTTGATGATTGCTCGGATAGCTGGCTCTTGCCCGGCTCATCCTTGGATTTCCCAGTATCAGATGGCGGACTGGACTCGCTGGTTTTTTCTTTCTCAGTAATTGACCTCAGAGTACGCTGAATGACCTCACTGTCCGGCTCGTCCGCCACCTTTAGGGCGGAGCGCAGGAGCTCTATCTCCTTGTCAACCTGCCCCTTTTCCCGATATAGCTTGGCAAGCATGAAATATGCTCTGATAAGGCCCGGATCTCCAGAAATAGCCGCCTTGAGATGCACTTCCGGCTCGATATCCGGCTTGGAGCCAGAATTCTTAGGCCACGGCGACATCAAAATGCTGGCAAGCATATCATGGGCCAGAGTATCTTCAGGGGCGTCCTTCAATATCTGCTTGAGGGCATCCACCGCTTCGGACAGCTTTCCGCTACATGCCAGCAATGATGCCCTGGCACGCCTTATGTAGATCCTTCCACCAAGGGATTTCTCGGCTTCAGATAAATGAGCCGCTGCCCCGTCAAAGTCCATATTCCAGTAGCCTATCATGGCGAGTCCGAAGTGGGCCAATCCCATGCTTCGCTTGGACAACTTCTCTCGCTCAACTGCCTCCTCAAATAAGGCCTTGGCCTGTTCTATCCTACCGTACTGGAAATACGTTGAGGCCAGGGCCACTGCAACATCTCCGCGGGATTGGTCTGACTTTGGCGCCCCAGCATTTTTCAATAGGGAGTAAGCCATCTCAAAAGATTGTGCCGCGGCCCCATAGTCCTTCAAGGCAAACTGGGCCCAGCCCATCCCTACCAGGGCTTCCACATTGCGTGGGTCTTCTGATGCAGCAATCTCATACTCCCGCAAGCACCTCTCAAGAAACCCCTTATCCTTGGGCGACGCTCCTTTCAGAGAATAGCGTGCGACATAATAGGGTTCTGTCCAGAGGCCGATCTGATAATCGATTGCCGACTGGGCCCCTGATTTGTCGAAATAGCTCTCAGCGAGGCCTAAATGTGTTTGAGCGCGTACATGCGAACAAAGTAGGACCAGGAAAGCAAGGCATATCCCCGCCAGCACAAGGATACCCTTACCCTGACCTGACCGGATGAATATGATTCGAGACATCAGCTGAGTATCACCCCCATCTATGGATAGATCCTGTTGAGCAAACGAGGAAAGGGAATAGTCTCCCTGACATGATCCAGCCCGCAAATCCATGCCACGGTTCTTTCTATACCCAGACCAAATCCTGAATGTGGAACCGAACCATACCTGCGGAGATCCAGATACCAGGAATAAGCATGTTCTGGCAGTTTATTGTCCTTGATCCTCTCCGCCAGGAGCTCAGGATCATCAATTCTCTGTCCTCCGCCTATTATCTCTCCATATCCTTCAGGCGCCAGAAGGTCAGCGCAGAGCGCGACCTCAGGCCTTGCCGGATCCGGTTTCATATAAAAGGCCTTGCATTCCACAGGATACCGGTGTACAAAAACGGGCCTCTTGAATTCATTGGAGATAATGGTCTCATCCTGCCCACCGAAATCGTTGCCCCATTTGAAATCCACACCGTGGCGCCTGAGAATGCCGGCTGCCTCATCATACGTGATCTTCGGGAAAGGAGGCTTTATATCCTCCAGCAGCGAGATATCTCTCCCTAGAAGAGCGAGCTCGGCCTTTCTCTTATCCAAGATTCGCTGCACAAGGAAGGAAATGAGCTCCTCCTGGAGTTCCATGCTCTCATCCAGTTCCGTGTAAGCCATCTCTGGCTCCAGCATCCAGAATTCTATGAGGTGTCGGCGCGTCTTGGATTTCTCTGCCCTAAAGGTTGGTCCAAAGCAATATACTTTCCCGAGAGCCATGGCCCCAGCTTCCATATAAAGCTGCCCACTTTGCGTAAGATAGGCCTTAGTGTCAAAATAATCCGTCTCAAAGAGAGTGGTGGTTCCCTCACAGGCAGATGGCGTAAGAATTGGCGCGTCGAGGAGAACGAATCCCTTATCGTCAAGGAAATCCCTGGCTGCCTTGACAAGATCACTACGTATCTTAAGAATAGCCGCCTGCCTCGGCGAACGAATCCATAGATGACGATGATCTAACAAGAAGTCGATCCCGTGTTCCTTGAGCGCTATCGGGTAAGGTTCGGCAATTTGCACGACTTCGAGATCTCTGAGGGCAAGTTCATATCCGCCTGGCGCTCGCCTGTCGCTACGCACCGTGCCACGAATGATGACAGAAGATTCCTGGGTCAACCTGTCAGCCAAATCATATAGCCCGTCATCGACCTCCCCTTTCACGAGCACTGACTGGACAATACCGCTGCCATCCCGGATTTGCAAAAACTGGATCTTGCCGCTGGATCTCCTGTTATATAACCACCCGCGAATTTCCACGTCTTCTCCTTCATGTGCTCCGAGATCGCTTATATGAACGCGTTTCACAGAATTCGGCGCGGTAGACCTCCGGGTTCGCCAGGAGGAACGCGCCTCGCCCCCTTCCTCTTTAGTCAGGTTAATCCAGACAGTGCTATTATACCACTCCATATCATGGCATAAAAAGGCCGTCCCCCGTAATATCTATCGGTTACAGGGAACGGCAGCATCTCCAGCCGATCTTCACTTCATGATCCCGACATTTTACCTCTTCGGAATAGGCCTGAGGCTACGGCTTATGTAAAATGTTCCGGGATAGCTCATCTCAAACTGGTGTGTTACGGCGTAATACCCCGGCACCACCAGGACTATCTCATGATCCCCAAGGGGCACATCTCTGATGAACAACGGCGTATACCCCTTTTCCTGGCCATCCAGGAACACACGCGCGCCTGATGGTGAGGAGGTCACATTGATCGCGCCCCGCGGTGCCGGAGGTGGCGGTGGAGGCGGGGGTGTAATAGCCGGTGGCCAGGCGCTATTTCCGCCTACATAGAAGTAAGTTGAATCACTTACCCACGACGAACTTGGAACCACATTGATCCTGGCCTTTATCTCTTTTTCAATGATCTCCGCCTGTGCCTCTATCCGCGGCGCAAATTGGCCGGATTTGAGGGAACGTTCCAGATATGGCATGTCCAGGGGCCGAGTAGAGGCAAAGATGTAGAGATGCTCCACTCCAGGAGGACCGCCCACTGTCAGCTCATACGGGCCCTCTGGCAATGTCCTGGTCTGGTTGGCCCTGATGTAGTTGTTTCCCCACCACACACTTGGTAGAAGCCAGCGATACACACCGGCGGGGTCTACATCCAGGATGTAGACATAACAGTCCCTCGTGGCCCGGAAGGATATCCTGACGTTTTCCCCTGGGTAATAGGTGCTGCCCTCGCCTCGATCCACCCAAATATTCGTAGAGAAAACCGGCATAGGGTTGACGAAAAGCTTGAGCTTTGGCTCATCTGCCCGACCGGCAACCGGGACAAGCACCAATACGAGAAGCATGGCCACGGCCATCAGCCAGCGCACTTTGGCAAGTCTCACTCATATCACTCCTTTCTACCGAAATCACTACATCGCATTCTAATGCACCCATGCCTTGATATCAAAGAGCCTCGTGCTCGACATGAGATACATTGGCCTGCCTATATAATATTCGTGACCGAGGTCCCAATACTGTCTCATTTCACCATATGATCCTATTTGCCCCAGCGGAGGTCAGAGAGTCATCAATACCCGTTCTGATAAAAGAGGGCTGATCTACCAACGACTCACCAGTAATCCTGAGTTTCGGTATCAGTCAGGCTGTAGTTGGGCGCTTCCTGAGTAATGACCACATCGTGCGGGTGACTCTCTCGAAGGCCTGCGTTGGTTATTCTGATGAATCGCGCCTTTGTCTGCAATTCCTCGATATTTCGCGCGCCGCAGTAACCCATTCCTGCTTTGAGTCCCCCTACCAATTGAAAGATCGTGTCCGCAAGGGGACCTTTATACGGCACCCGCCCTTCAATTCCTTCTGGCACTAATTTCTCAGCATTCTCCTGGAAATAACGGTCACGCGAGCCTTCCTTCATGGCGCCAATGGATCCCATGCCCCTATAGACTTTGAAACTGCGTCCCTTATAGATCACCCTTTCGCCAGGGCTTTCCTCCGTCCCAGCGAGGAGGTTTCCGATCATGACGCAGTTTGCGCCGGCCGCCAGGGCCTTTGTTATATCACCGGAATATTTGATCCCGCCATCCGCTATCACCGGAATTCCATATTTGGAGGCCTCCTTGGCACACCAGGAGATGGCTGTAATCTGCGGCACCCCGATACCGGCAACGACACGGGTCGTGCATATGGACCCGGGCCCAACACCAACTTTGACAGCAGACGCCCCTGCTTCTATAAGGGACCGTGTCGCTTCTGCAGTCGCCACATTGCCAGCGATGATCTCCGCATCAGGGAAAAGTTCCTTGACCTTGCGTACAGTCTCCACAACACCCTTTGAATGACCGTGGGCCGTATCTACCACCAGGACATCGACTCCAGCCTTGACCAGCGCCTTTGCTCTCTCAAAGGTGTCTCTTCCGACACCGATGGCGGCTCCCACTCTCAGCCTTCCCTTCGCATCCTTGGCAGCATTCGGGTATTGGATGGCCTTCTGGATATCCTTGATGGTGATCAGCCCCTTCAGCATAAAGTTCTCATCTACCAGAGGAAGCTTTTCGATTTTGTGTTTTTGTAGTATGGCCTTCGCTTCCTCGATGGTAGTCCCGACAGGTGCCGTTATGAGGTTTTCCTTTGTCATTACATTTTCGATGGGCTGGTCGAAATTCGTCTCAAATCTCAAATCACGGTTTGTGAGTATCCCCACCAATTTCCCATTGTCTGTGATCGGGACCCCAGAGATCCGATACCGCTCCATTATGGCCAAAGCTTCCCGTATCGTATTGTGTGGCGAAAGGTAGATCGGATCCACAATTATCCCATGCTCTGACCTCTTTACCTTATCCACCTCAGAGGTCTGCTTTTCAATGGACATATTCTTGTGAATGACCCCAAGCCCCCCCTCCCTGGCAATGGCGATAGCGAGGCGAGCTTCAGTGACCGTGTCCATAGCCGCGCTCAATACCGGGATATTCAATTTGATGTTTCTCGTAAGATAGGTGCTTATATCTACTTCTCTAGGTATCACTTCTGATTCATTGGGGATGAGCAAAACATCGTCAAAAGTGAGACCCAAAGGCAATTCATTCTGCGCTCCTGCACTGTCCTGATTTCTATGACTATAATTCATCGAATAAACCTCCCTGCCGCCCTTATTAGTCCCATGATAGCAGACAGGTTATCCAAACTCAAGGGTGACAAGGACATTCTGTCGATTAAAAAGGAGAAGGCCCGGCTCCCTCGGACCTCCTCCATATGCGTGGGGCGGAGATATCTTATTATTTAAATTCCTTCAAGATGTTTGGAACCTCGTCAGGCTTTACTCGTCCGTATACATTGTCCCCAATCATCATGACCGGAGCGAGCCCACATGCTCCAAGGCATCTTACTACTTCGAGGCTGAATTTCCCATCTGATGTTGTCCCATTGACCTCGACCTGTAATTCTTTCTTCAGAGCTGATAATATCTCAGAAGCGCCGCGCACATAGCAGGCTGTCCCAAGACAGACGGCTATCTTGTGTTTTCCACGTGGCTGTAAAGTAAAGAAAGAATAAAATGTGGCGACTCCATATATTTCTGCCGGCGAGATCCCGAGAGATTCCGCCACCCTGAGCTGGACATCCTCCGATAGGCAACCGAATAGCTCTTGAGCCTCATGCAATATAGGTATAAGTGCCCCCCTCTTGCCTCGATGCCTCTCAATTATCTGATCAAGCTTCATCCATCTATCATCTGTGAGCGTTCCGCCACATTTGCATGTCGCAGTTGACATAACCGATCATCCTTTCATCGCATGCAGCCAACAATATACACTGCCATTGTATCTAATACCAGACCGCCGGACCTTATGCCCCAGCCACATAGCCCGCTAGAACGGCCAGCTCCTGCGCCGCCGCACGGCCGCGGGCGACATATGAAGTATGGAGCAGCCTGTGAGCTATTTCACTGCCAGGCTCACCCAGGAATTCCTCGTATATCTTGCGCACAGCCATGTTATCATGGGATTTCCGGACAGCCTTGCCTATATCCTCACGATAGAGAACCGAAGCCCTCTTCTGAGCGATATCCGCATCAAGTGAAGCAGGCTGGCCTCCTCCCATTATGCAGCCCCCAGGGCAAGCCATTACCTCTACAAAATGATAGCGATCGCCGCTGGATCTTAGACTCTCGAGGAACTTTCCTGCATTGCCCAGGCCATGGACAACGGCGACTCTCACTCTAGCGGAACCGACCAATATTTCTGCTTCCTTCACGCCCGCAAATCCTCTGACCTGAGTAAAGTCAATGGCATCTAGGGTCTTCTTTGTGACCATTTCATAGACAGTCCTGAGAGCCGCTTCCATTACGCCGCCCGTTACCCCAAAGATGGTGCCGGCACCTGAAGACTCACCCAAAGGCGAGTCGAAATCGTCATCTTCGAGATTTACAAAATCTATTCCCGCTAGTCGTATCATCTTGGCCAACTCACGTGTAGTGAGCACGGCATCTACATCCCTGACGCCAGAGGCGTTCATTTCCGGACGTCTAGCTTCATATTTCTTAGCGGTGCATGGCATGACCGAGACGCTGAAGATTTCCTCGGGCTTGAGCCCTTTCAACCTGGCGTAATACGACTTGATCACCGCCCCCATCATCTGTTGAGGGGACTTACATGTAGAGATGTGATCCAGAAATTCCGGATGAAATGTCTCACAATACTTGATCCATCCCGGACTACAAGAAGTGAGGAGCGGCAAATCGTGACCTGACTTCAGCCTTTCGAGAAATTCATGACCTTCCTCCATGATGGTGAGATCAGCCGCAAACTGGGTGTCAAATACAGCGTCGAATCCCAAAAGGTGAAGCGCCCTGGCAAGCTTGCCGGTAACAGAAGTCCCGGCTGGAAGTCCAAATTCCTCACCCAGCGCTGCCCGCACGGCAGGGGCGACCTGGACAACAGTCTTCAGATTTCGATTATCGAGAGCATGCCAAACAGCCTCTGTCTCATCTTGTTCAACTATCGCGCCGACCGGGCAGACCTTTGAACACTGACCGCAATTGACACAGTCGCTCTCTCCTATCCCATGTTCGAATGAAGGAGTAATGAGGGTCCGGCGCCCGCGATACGCGAAACTTATGGCGCCTATGCCCTGGATATCTCTGCACATGGTCACACAACGACCGCAGAGGATGCACTTATCAGAGTCACGTAGTATTGAAACGCTAGATGTATCAGGTTTATGGTGCGGCTTCTGCGCCCTGAATCTTACTTCCTTCACACCCAGCCGGCGGGCCAGCGCCTGCAATTCGCATTTTCCATTCTTGTCGCAGCTGAGACAATCCTGTGGATGAGTGGAAATCAGAAGCTCCACCACCATCCGTCTGGCATCCCTGACCTGGGGAGAGTTGGTCCTTACAACCATTCCCTCGGCTACAGGATAGACACAGGATGCCACAAGGCTCTTTGCCCCTTCAACTTCAACGACGCATACTCTGCATGCTCCTGAAGGCCCTACCGCCGGATGGTAGCAAAGGGTAGGGATATCGATGCCGGCCTCTCTGGCAGCCTCAAGTATGGTGCTCCCCTTTTCAACTTCTATTTCTCGACCATCTATAGTCAATTTGATCTTCGCCATTTACTCTTCCTCCCGTCTCTGTCCAGCCGTTTTGCTTAGACCTTCCAACTTAGTGCCGCGCAATGGCCTGGAACCTGCACTCTTTCATGCAGGCGCCGCATTTGATGCAGCGGTCCTGATTGATCACTAGCGGCATACGGCGGGACTTCGCGGCGCCAGCTGAGCCTGTGTCAGCCTTGGAACCAACGCCCACACTCACCAATTCAGCCTCAGGAACCTCTTCTATGGCGTTTACCGGGCACTGTCTCCGGCATAGGCCGCACCGCTTGCATTTATCTTGAATGATCTCATAGCGCACCAGAGCGCTGCACACCCCGGCAGGGCATTTCTTATCCCTGATGTGAGCCTCATATTCATTACGGAAGTACCTGATGGTGCTCAGCACTGGATTCGGCGCTGTCTGGCCGAGTCCGCAAAGGGCGGTGTTCTTCACAGTCTTGGCAAGGTTTTCGAGGAGCTCTATATCCCCCTCACGACCGTTGCCTTCAGTGATGCGGGTCAAGATATCAAGCATCGCCCTGGTCCCTTCCCGACAAGGGATGCATTTCCCACAAGATTCGTCTTGCGTAAACTGCAAGAAGAACTTTGCTATGTCTACCATGCAAGTTCCCTCGTCCATGACGATGAGTCCACCAGATCCCATCATTGCCCCTAGCTTGATGAGGGTATCGTATTCCATGGGCGTATCTAGAAATTCTGCTGGAATACATCCACCTGAAGGACCTCCGGTTTGAGCCGCCTTGAATTTCTTTCCTCCGAGGATGCCGCCGCCGATATCGTAGACAATTTCCCGCAAGGTAGTGCCCATGGGCACTTCAACTAGCCCTGTGTTGGCGATCTTGCCGGCAAGGGCGAACACCTTAGTCCCCTTGCTTCTTTCTGTCCCAATGCCTGCGAACCACTCCCACCCATTGAGAATTATGGCAGGTATATTTGCGTAAGTTTCAACATTATTGATCAGCGTGGGCTTGCCCCATAGCCCTTCATTTGCAGGGAAAGGCGGCCTTGGACGAGGCATTCCGCGTTTGCCTTCGATAGATTGCAGCAAGGCAGTCTCCTCACCGCATACAAAAGCCCCAGCTCCTACCCTTATCTCTACATCAAAGTCAAAACCCGTCCCGAATATGTCCTTTCCTAATAGCCCATAGTCACGAGCCTGCTTGATCGCTACCTTCAGTCTCTGTATCGCCAGCGGATATTCGGCTCTTACATATATATAGCCCTGGCTCGAACCAATGGCTCTTCCTGCTATCGCCATAGCCTCCAACACATTATGTGGATCGCCTTCAAGAACGCTCCTGTCCATGAATGCTCCCGGGTCGCCTTCGTCTGCATTACACACTACATACTTAGGTCTCCCAGTAGCTTTAGCGCAAAATTCCCATTTGAGACCTGTGGGGAATCCCCCGCCGCCACGGCCCCTGAGACCCGACTTCTTGACGATATCGATGACTTCCTCAGGGGTCATTTCCGTCAGCACACGAGCAAGAGCCTCGTAACCATCACGCGCGATATACTCCTCGATATTCTCCGGATCGATGATCCCACAATTCCTGAGCACGACTTTCCGCTGCTTCGTGAAAAATCCGATTTCATCCAGTTGTGGTATGGCCTCATGGTTTGACGCGCGATACATCAATCGTTCCACAGGCCTTCCCTTGAGGAGGTGTTCCTCCACGATATCCTTCACGTCCTCGGGGCGGACTTTCCTATAGAATACGCCTTCAGGATAAATGACCATGACCGGGCCTAGATCGCATGATCCTATGCAACCCGTGACAACCACGCATATTTCCTCTTCAAGCCCTTGATTGGCGATCTCAGTTCTGAGCGCGTTTTCCACAGCCTTACACCCTGAGGACACGCACCCGGCCCCACCGCAGACCAGGACATGTGCCCTGTAAAATTTCTCCATATAAAATATTCCTCCCTAACCCACGGCCGCCCGAGCTTGAGTCAATATGTCGTTCACTATCTGTCGAGCATTATCAGGAGTCACACCCGAATACGTCTCGACATGGCGTCCTGGGATGATGATGTCTAGTACAGGCGGCCTAAGGCCGAACCCGGTAAAGTGCGTCTGCGTCACCCGGCAATCATATACGCGCCTGGATTTCAGCTCATCAAGAATCGCAAGGAGCACATCCCTGGCCCCAGCAGCTATGCCCTCAGTGCCCATATGAACAATGAAGGTGACCCTGGGGGATTTATCAACAACTCTCGGGTTAAGCTGTTGTATGGCTCCCTGCCTTATCCGCTCTAGATCTGATAAGGAACGCATATTATCGCCGCCTTGCTCAATTCTCATTGAATCTTTCATCCATTCGGGCCTCTCTGATTTCTCGCTCTAATCGTTCGGCCCTGGCAAACCATTCTATATTGGGTTCCAGGCAATCATAGCGAGCCTGGATTCTGGCATAGCCTTCATCAGCGGACGAACCGCCTGAGAGTTTTTTCCTCGCCGATATTTCTAAGACCTTGATTTCCTGCGACATGGTCATCCCTCCCTGTCGCTGATCAGATGATTGCATAGGATGTGCCAACCTGACCGGCAAGCCAAATGAAAGCAGATTTGCGAAAAATGGCGAAATAAAAGGGATCTGCATAAGATCCTCCCAGGTCTCACACAGATCCCCTTCTTCCCCAATTCAAATTATCGGACAGGAACCCATCTCGGGTTCATTTTTTTGAATATCTATCCAAGACTTTGGACGCCATCGCCTCTTTCCCTAATGCCAAGCCGCTTCATCTTCTCACTCAATGTAGTCTTCTTGATACCCAAACGTTCAGCAGCCCTGGCCTGAATCCACCCAGTCTCCTCGAGGGCAGAGAGTATCAATCTCCTTTCAAACTCGAGGACGGCCTCTTTGAAGGGGAGTTCCTTGCTAGTATCAACCCCAAGACCAGGCTTCGCGTCGCCTGCCGCGTCCTCCTGGGCAGGAGTCTCTCCCTCTGCCGTGGCTTTTCGGACTGCCTCAGGCAGATCCTTGAGCTCAATGGTGGCGCCTTCCCCCAGGATCATGGCCCTCTCTACAGCATTCTCAAGTTCCCGCACATTTCCTGGCCATTTATAGGCCATGAGGGCAGCCATTGCTTCTTCTGAAAACCTTGTTGGCCCCCTGCCCGTCCTCTGCCATATCTTCCCGGCGAAGTATTTAGCCAGAACTGGGATATCATCCACCCGCTCTCTGAGCGGTGGAAGGCTTATAGTAATCACGTTCAACCGGTAATACAAGTCTTCCCTGAAAGCCCCTTTCGCAATGGCTCCCTCTAGGTCCTTGTTTGTCGCGACAATAACCCTTACGTCCACCTTGTGGGGAGTAGTCTCACCCACACGCAGAAATTCCCGATCCTGTAGAAACCTGAGCAGCTTTGCCTGAAATGCGATGCTGGTATCTCCGATTTCATCCAGGAATATTGTGCCGGAATCAGCCTCTTCCAAAAGCCCGCGCTTGGAGGTGGTGGCACCAGTAAATGCGCCTTTAGCATGACCAAAGAGTTCAGACTCCAGGAGGGTCTCAGGCAAAGCAGCACAGTTGATGCTCAAGTATGGCTTATCTGCCCTATGGCTGGCCTCATGAATCGCCCGTGCGACCAAATCCTTGCCTGTACCGCTTTCACCACGTATCAAGACATTGCTGTCCGACTTCGCTACCTTCTCTATCAGTGCATAAACCTGCTGCATCTTTTCACTGTTGCCGATCAATTTGGCTGATCTGCCCCGTACAGCGCGCAATTCATCACGAAGCCTGCGATTTTCAGCCAGGATCCTCCTCTGATCGAGGGCCTTTCTGATGACAACTTTGATCTCGTCAATTTTAAAAGGCTTAGGTAAATAGTCGAAGGCTCCCTTCTTCATGGCCTCAACAGCGCTCTCAACCGTAGAAAAGCCGGTGATCATTATGAGCGTAGTATCAGGAGAAATCTGCTTTACTCTTTCCAGGAGCTTCATGCCATCTATGCCTGGCATCATGAGATCTGTCACTACGACATCGAATTCCTCCTGCGAAATCCGGTTTAGCGCATCCTCGCCGGATGTGCTGGAGCTAATATCATATCCTTCCTCCTTGAGGACTATCTCCAAAAAATCACACATCTTGGGTTCATCATCAACCACGAGTATCTTCTCTCCAGCCAAGATTTTTCACCCCACACGGGCACCTTCTTCGCGAGTCCATACACTTCCCTCAAGCCCAGCGCCGGTGGCGCCACGACCCCGATCTCAACCAGCAGATAGCGGGAGTCTCACGATAAATGTGGTGCCCTTGCCTAATTTGCTCGCAACGGAAATGCTGCCCCCATATTTCTGCACTATGCCATAGCTTACAGAAAGCCCAAGGCCCGTTCCCTTTCCGACTTCCTTCGTGGTAAAGAACGGATCAAATATCCGGGTAAGATTTTCCCCTGGTATACCGCATCCTGTATCTTGAAATTCAATTGATACCTGGGGACCGCCAGAGCCTGACCTGCTATCTGCCGTGCTGCTGGCAACCCGGAGGTACCCGCCGGAAGGCATGGCCTGTATTGCGTTCAAGACGATATTTAGAAATAACTGCTCGAGTTCGCCTGCATCTGCTATCACTACAGGCTCAGAATCACATAAGTGCATCTCAAGCGCTATTCCTCTATAAGCCATTTGCCTCTCCACCAGCGCAAGGGTGCGTCTGACACATTCGTTTACACTGCAATGATCAGATGAAATCTTAGAAGGCCTTGCGAACCTCAGTAAGTTTCGGACGATTTCCGCTATACGGTCAACCTCCTCAGAAACCATCTTGAGTTTCTCCGTTGCCCCTTGCACACCCAATGCCTTTAGTTCCCTGAGGAGAAGCTCGGTATAACCAGAAATGATTGTAAGGGGAGTATTGATCTCATGAGCGACGCCTGCCGCCATCTGTCCCAGGGCTGAGAGTTTATCCGCCTGGCGAAGCTGGTTTTCAAGCTTTATCCTCTCGGTCACATCTTCCGTGATTATCACGGCCCCATGCTTCGTTCCGGATCCATTCCGTAAGGGATAGATCTTTATATTGACAGTGATTGACTCTCCATTGAAATCATAATTATGGTTGGCTAGCTGGGCAGGCTCGCCGCTCTCGATGGTATTTCTGAGGATTTTCATGAACTCTTCTGTGCCCAGCTTGGGCAAGGCAAGGTCCAGGGGGGAATTGAGCACCGGACCCCTGCCCTGGCTCAACTTCGTGACTCTACCGCCGGCATCATTGAATGTCGTTATGACGCAGTTGGAATCCACCACAATGATGCCCTCCGCTATGCTATCCACAATGTTTTTATTGTAATCCTTGAGCGCGGCAAGTTCCTCATTTGTCTTCTCAAGCTCGCTGATGAGGTACGGCAGGCACATCTTGTTTTCAGCCAGTCCTCTGAACACAGCGATTGCCTTTTCACGGCAGGTAGGATAGCCACACGCGCCGCAATTTAGCTCATCTTCTGGACGGGTCTTGCCCAATTCAGCCAGGATCTCGCGGATCTGCAATTCAGTCGGATGCTGCAGCTTGACACTCTGATCGCGGAAGCTTCTCCTGGCGTCAATTTCTGGGAAGTCCCCCTGAGAAATATATCCGGGGCTAGAAATAGTAGATTTATCTCTCTGCCTGACAAAATCTACAACAATCTTTCGCCTTGCATGCCCGACCAGAGGGGTTGTCATTATAGGGCCATTGATGCACCCCTCACAAAAGAGCATATCTACGAATTCCGGGTCTATTTTCTTTTTCGACATCAATTCAAGAAACTCAAGGCAATTATCCTTACCCTCGACTACTACGATATCGTTCTCAAGGATATCGGCTTGAATGGCGGCGCTTTTCAATAGCCCCCCGGAAATCGGATAAAGACGGCCAAGCCTCGGATGAAAAGCATCAGGCGGTTCCGGCGAAAGCCTATCCAAACGGATGCCACATTGATCCAAAAGCTGCCGAAATTCACGGAAAGTCAGCGCTAGATCTACGGCCCCAGATACGCTATAATCCCCGACCTCGCTCTTTTTTGCGACACAGGGGCCTACGAAGACCACCGGCGTATCCTGGCCCCACAGGGCACGGATCATCTTGCCGGTGGCTATCATAGGAGATACTATCGGAGCGAGCCGTGGTATGAGGTTGGGGAAACGCTTTTGCACCAGGTTGACCACAGCCGGACATGGCGTGGCGATGGTCCCGCGGGAGCGAGGCGACTCTCCCAGGAATTTGATGTATTCCTGAGTCACCCTTTCTGCTCCCCAGGCAACTTCCACCACCCGAGGAAAACCCAAGAGGTGTCCGGCAGCCACCACGACACCCGGATCATGATTCGAGAATTCGGCTACAAATGACGGGGCCAGAATCAGCACAGCCCTGCCGGTCGAGGCCAGACGGAGAGCAGCATCCCTATCATCCTGTATATATTTCGCGTCTTGGGAACAGACCCTCACACAATGGCCACAAGAAATACAGAATTCATCTACCACTTTGGCCTGGCCGTTCTCAACCTTTATGGCCTTAACAGGGCAATTCCTGACGCAGGAATAACATCTCCTGCATCTTCCCTCAATAGTAGAAACGACACCCACGGCTTCTCCTCCCCTATCGTCAATTCTACATCCTGGACTGAATTTGGGCAACGGGGTTCGTCCTCAGGAGTGCCCTGAGTCCTGAGGGGCACGTGTGGCAGTTTCGTCGCATAAAAGTCACATTTGTCTCGTTCGCAGGAGGGACATTGTTCTGGTGCGTCGAACACATTAAATATGTTCTTCATTATATAGCACGTCGAAGACAAAAGAATGACTGGAAAATGGGCTATACATGTCAGCGCGGCATCACGGGGACACAGGAATAATGACCGAAAATGTGCCATCGCAGGTTCTTTGCTTCAGATATGAGGATAGGGCGATTCAGCATGCTATAGAATAGCCGAGGGAGTGAGACATTGTCCATGGATATGAAGCCACTTCTCCTGGGAATCGATGTAGGAACGACGCACATCAAAGCCGTCATTTTCGATGAGTTCGGGAAAGAACTAGCAAAGTCGGTGTTGGACACTCCATATTCATCCAATGATCAGGGATGGGTAACATGGGATCCTGAAAGTATATGGGGTAAGGTCGCGGAAGCGATCCGCGGCGCCACAGGGGGACTAGATATCCAACCGGGCCAGATCGTGGGGATCTGCGCCGCGAGCGTGGGAGAATCAGGCGTACCTCTTGATCGCCATGGCCAGCCGCTGTATCCGATAATTGCATGGTTTGACCCCAGGACTATGCCGCAGGCACGCTGGTGGGATGAAAATATCGGGAAGGCCAGGACTGCGGCAATTACAGGTTTGCCAATAAAGCCCATGTATACAGCCACGAAAATCCTCTGGCTCTTAGAGAATGTTGAGTCTATGAGGGAAAAGCTCGCAACATGGTTACCAGTATGTAGTTATGTGGCTTACAGATTCACCGGAAACTATGCCATAGACTATTCTCAAGCCTCTAGGACGATGCTCTTCGACCAGGCGCGGGCGTGCTGGTCTAATGAATTACTAGAGCTCTCAGGAATACCTCCAAAGATACTTCCTCAGGCAGTCCCCGGCGGGACCCTCGTTGGACATATCACGCCACAGGCATCGGAGCAAACTGGCATAACCGCAGGCACTCCGGTTTTCATCGGAGGACATGATCATGTATGCGGAGCATTGGCAGTTGGGGTCATCACGCCGGGGAAAGTGCTTGATTCCTGTGGGACTGCGGAGAGCGTCTTATTCCCCATCACTGATACGTCTCTCGCAAGCGCCATATGCAGCAGCGGGTTCACCTTTGGCCACCATGTGATCAAGAACATGCACTATGCGCTGGGCGGGGTGCCTGCCTCAGGCGGCGCTGTGGAATGGTTCATTCGGGAATTCAGTGGAGGCCGTCAAACCTATGAGGATGTAATCCGGATCGCAAGTCAATCTCCTCCTGGCGCGCATGGAGCGCTATTTATCTCGAGGATCCGAGGCAGCGGTCCTCCAACCACTGACCAGCAGGCAACCGGAGCATTTGTGAGAGTCCAATCTCATGCGACCATATCAGATTTCGCCCGGGCAGTCATAGAAGGATCATGTTTTGAGCTCAAATTAGGCATCGAAGCTCTGCAAAAGGCCGCGGGGATGCCGATTCCCAGTCTCATCGCCATCGGCGGCGGCGCGAAGAATGCCTTCTGGATCTCCATCAAGGCAACGGTATTGAATGTGCCCATAATGCTTCCCGAAGTAACAGAGGCAACGGCGCAGGGGGCAGCAATCCTCGCCGGGATCGGGGCCGGGGTCTACAGGGATGAACAAGATGCTGTGCAAAAGACGCTTCGCATAAGAGAAACCATTATGCCGGATGAGTCATTGGTCCCACATTACCAAAAGAGCTTCGCTCTCTATTCTGAAATCGCCGATGCCCTTTACCAGATAGACCGGAAGTCCTCAGGTAGCTGAGCGACCCTGTGCCGTAATTAAGCAGGCTTACGCCACAATTCTACGGCCACGCGCGACGATTGAGTGGCATTGCGCTGCGCTATTCTGAGAGCAGCCGATCGATATTTTCATCCTTCGATGGCACCGATATGTTTGACTATTGTGATTCCAGTGTTATTATTCGCACGGTTCAGCCGCGCGTACAAAGAACACCTATCTTTCTGCTCAATATCACCGTATTGCTGCAAAGCGACGGGCTAATAGAGCTACAGTAGCTGTTGGACACACGATTTTGATCATAGTGTATCACATTTTGAAAACTTGAGGATCCCTTGAGATAACCACGAAGGCCCAAACCATCCCCGGTCAGCCTTCCCTCCCCATGGGGCCGCAAAGGCGGTTCCAAACCCAAGGATCAACAGGATAGATACAAATAACAGTAAGGGAATTCCTTTCTTAAACATAGTTTTTCACCCCCTTTCTATTAAGTATAGTAACGAGAGTTCCCCACGGAAAGTTCCAGACAAAGAGGGATAGTCCTCACCCTGCTTCCTCATAATAAGGGCCATTTATGCTGCCGGAGCAGGATAAAGGCGAGAGCATCATAGGAGCTTGCATGGTATGGTGCGAGCTTCTCGTCGAGTTCGCCGGGGAGGAACTCCGCATCCCTGCCCACTGGAACCAGTGTCACAGACCGCGATCTTCTAAATGATTAACCAAATTTTCTTTATTTTTCATGACCCCAAAGAAGGAGTTTATTCTAAAATTATAGAATCAATATATTCTGATATGGCACGGTGGGGTGAAAGTAACTCAGTGACCGCATCTAGATCCCCAAGGAGGTGTATATTAAATGGTTCTGCGTCTCTTAAAGGTCATTTTGATTGCTACGCTGGTCGGTGTGCTTTCAGTCTACTACGTTATCCCTGCATGGGCGGACGAAGGTCAGGAAGCGACTCAGGAAGGGGAACAGGCAACGGAGGAGCAGGCCCTTGAGGAAGAAGCAATTGAAGAGGGGGCTCCGGCTGAAGAAGGACTTATCAAGGAAGAAGAGGTAACAGCAGAGGAAGAGGCCTCTGATGAGCAGGCCGAGAAAGAGACCGCATCTGAACTTGAGAAAGAAGAAACCGTTCCTGAGGAGGAGATAACCGTTGAGCAGGAGGAGATAGCCCCGGAGGAACCAACTGAGGAAGAGACAGCAATAGGGGAAGAGGCCCCCGAGGAGGAAGTCACGGTAGAAGAAGCTACTCCTGAATCTGAGGAGACCATAGAGGAAGGAGTTCCTGAGGAAGAGGAGGCTATCACAGAGGAATCCATCCCCGAAGAAGAGATGACCGGTGAGCAAGAGGAGGTAGTCCCGGAGGAGGCGACTGAAGGACAGGAAGTAATATCGGAGGAAGAGTTCCCCGAGGAGCAGATCGAGGAAGGGGTCGCACCCGAATCTGAGGAAAAGGAAGCTATTATAGAGGAAACTCCTGAGAAACAGGAAGCCATCGGAGAGGAAGCCGCTCCTGAAGAGGAAATAGCAGTTGAGGAGGAGAGTTCGGCGGAAGAGGAGCAAGCCGAGGAAGGGACCGTGACGCAGGAGGAAGCGCCCGAGGAGCAGGAGGTTGTGGTCGAACAATAGCGGGGCTTCAAATTGAAGGTTAAGACGGAATTGTAAAGTGTCTCCCGAAATACAAACCCGCGCTTGCTGGAGTACCCGTGGTCTACGTCGACTCTAGGGAGATTTCCCAAACTTGCCCGCGGTGCGGGAACGCTTCCTGGTACAACCGTAAGACTCGGGATTGGTTCAGGTGCATCAGGTGCGACTACCGGTCCGACGGGGACAGAGCTAAATATCGCCGCTAGAACGCTCGATGCTCTCGGGGCATGACCCTGGGAGAAAAGGAAGTGTGGCACCCCTCAAGGCCGGGGTGATGATGGCAGGCAACTCCCAGAATGCTGGCTAACCTGCGGCAAATGTATAATGGGGAACCATGAAAAACATAATCGCCAATCTTTAAAAAAGCGAGTAGCGCCCGTATCCCGTATAATGGTGTAAAGAGGAGAAGAAGGGGCTCAAGAAGGAGAAAGGGCCCCCTTGGTAGATGAAGCTTTATTACATCGACTGTTCACCCTTTGTGCCCGGTCGAAAGGCCGGGCATCTCGTTGTCGTCGGCGCCCGATGCCCCGATATTCGGTGCCTGATTTGGTACGATGGAGGCAAATTGTACCTCAAAAAATACCAAAACGAAGGCTGAAAACCCGCGTAAAATCTGTATTTACTGTCGACGATCACGTAATTCCCCCACATAAGAGATAAAAAACGTCACGTAATTCCCCCACCCCCCCGATCATGAAATTCCCCCACCCCTCAATCACGAAATTCCCCCAGGGGGCAATCAAGAAATTCCCCCACCCCGGTGGCGCGCAGTTCCCAGAGACCGTGGACCAGACAGTACGTTCAAGCCGCTTCGGCGAGCTTGACCAGTACCGAGATTACATCGCCGAAGGCCTCAAGACCAACCACATGAGCACAGTATGGCAGCGGCTGTGTGAGGCGACGGGTCTTGACGTAAGTATCAGCACCTTTTGTCGATATGTTCGGGCTACAATGCCAGACGCCGGCCTCAGGCCTGACCAGGTGGTGGTCTATAGACCGGAGGTCCCTCCTGGTGAGGAGGTTCAAATTGACTACGGATATCTGGGAAGATGGTGTCATCCGGTTACCGGAACCACCTACAGGCTATGGGCATTCATCATGGTGCTTGCGTTTAGCAGGCATATGTTCCTCAAGGTCGTCGATCGTATGGATAAGCGTCACTGGCTTGAATGCCACGTTGAAGGCTTCGAATTCTTTGGGGGAGTCGCCCATGCCGGCCTTCGGGCCGGCACCATCGAAAGGATGAAAATATGGCCACGGCGAATGTTATTCTATGAACCGGTTGAAGGAGGTCGGATCTTACTTGGTGCTAAAGAGCCCGTGGGTGTAGTCTGACCTCGGCGACTTGAGGCGCCACGAATTGTTGCTCCCTTTGGGGAAGCACGCAAGGTAGGTAGGTAAGGAGGGATTATACCTACTCTGGGTGTGGAGGCCTGTAGGAGCGAAATTGGGATGCCTAGAGGTCAAAGTGACCATCAAGCAGGCAGGGAATTTTGAGAGTTTCGAGAGGACATAAAAAGCCAAATGAGTGGCCGAGTGGCTACTCCTTGTTATTTATCTTGCTTGCATCTATCGGAGGCCTTCATAAGACCTCATGAAACAAATTTGCATTTAGGTATTTATATTCATCTTCTTTCATGTTATACTTTAATCGTAACGGAAGTTGAAATTATCATTAAAGCAGGAGGACTGGAGACCATGACGCGGGCGGCGGCATACCTGAGGGTTTCAACAGAAGGGCAGGTATGAGGACAAATTTGGACTGGCGGATCAGAGGACGGCCATAGATGGTTTCGCGAAGGCCCAGGGTTTTGAGGTGGTGAGAGTGTATTCTGACGAAGGGATTTCTGGCGCTACAATGGAGCCTGCAGGCTATTGCAGATCAGTTGAACCGCGAGGGGCATACAACGGCGCAAGGCCGTGCGTTCCACAAGATGCAGGTAAAGCGGATTCTGGACCGGAGAGAGTTTTACGAAGGGGAATACCGGTATGCTGGCATAGAAGCCCGGGGAAAACACCAGGCGATTCTGTAAGCGGAGGTGAGAATGTGGAGGCGCTATTAACCACACAAGAGGTGGCTAATATCTTGAAGGTTACCGTGAGGACCGTCTATTCCCTACTGGAAAGTGGGGAACTGCAGGGCGTGAAGATAGGCCGGGTATGGCGAGTTAGGGAAGAGGACCTGCAGGCCTTTCTTTCCCGGCCAGCATTGAAGGGAGAGGAGCAGACATGAGCATTCGTGAGGAGCTTATAAAAGCTATAGAGGCCATGGACGAGGAAAACTTAGAAGCCGTCCTCGATTATGTGCGGCTGCTTCAGGAGCCTGAAGAGGTGGAACCTACAGAAGAGGAACGCACGGCCATAGCAAGAGGCCGGGAGGAGTTTGCCCGCGGGGAATACGTAAGGTGGCGTGAACTAAAGCGAAACGGTGATGCCTGATGTTATCCTATGAGGTGATACTGACCAAGAGCGCACGAAAGACCTATGCACGGCTGACGGCGAAACTTCAGAAGGGCATTGATCGGTGCATCGCATATTTGGAGGTTAACCCGACCTGGGGACCGAACGTAAAGAAGCTTTCCGGGGAATCCGGGTGCTATAGGTACCAGGTGGGCGGTTGGCGTATCCTCTACGAGGTGGACGAACGGGCGCGGTTGGTAAAGATATACGAGATAAGGCCCCGTGGTGATGTGTTCAAACATTGAGGGAGGCCGGGACGATGAGCGTTCGTGAGAAGCTATTGAGGATAATAGAAGCCATGGGCGAGGAGGACCTGGAGGAACTTCTCGAGTACACCAGGTGGCTCTAGGCCGACAAGGTGGGGTTAAGCCCGGAGGAACGGCAGGAGATAGAGGAAGCCAAAGCGGAAATAGCCCGTTGAGAGGTGGTGCCCTGGCGTGCGATCCGGCGGACAAAGGTTTTGGGTTGAACTTTCTCGCAAGGCGCGGCGTCATTATGAGCGGGTAGATACGGATACGGCGGCCAGGCTAGACGCGGCCCTTGAGGCCATGGAGGAGGATCCATTTCTCAGCTCAAGGACCTGCTCGCCTTTTTTCAAATCATTGCGAAATCCGGACTCAATATTTCAAAGCTTCACCAAGATTGAGCCCTCTCATGACCTGGTCTTGGAACACAACGAACATTATGAGGGCAGGCACCATCAGAATTACCACTGAAGCCAGCATGGCCACCCAGTCGGCGTTGTATTGCATGGTGACCTTAAGGAAATACACGGCTGTAGCAAGCGGGTAATGAGCCTTGTTTCTAATGAAAATCAGTGGACCCATGAAATCATTCCACGTGCCTATTGTATTAATGACTGCTACAGTCAAGAGGCCTGGGCGCGCCAGCGGAAGCATGATTCTCCAGAATACCCCAAATTCGCCGCAGCCATCGATGTAGGCAGCATCAGCCAACTCCCGCGGCAGGGTCTTGAAAAACCCAATCAGCACAAAAATGTTGAAGGGGAGACCTGTCAGCGCCAAGATGATGTACGCCCACTGGCTCCCCAGCAATCCAAGGTTTTTCATAAGAATGAAACACGGCACTACCGTCAGCAGGCTTGGGACCATTAGAGAGGAGAGGAAGTAGTAGAGAATAGGGTTTGCCAGGCGAAATTTGAATCGGGCTAGAACATATGCGGCCATTGATGAAAGGATGACCCGTCCCACCACTATGGTCACAGCGTATTTCACTGAATTCATGAAATATAGCAGCATGTTGCCGGTGGTCATAACCGTAAGATAGTTTCTCCATTGCGGAGATTTCGGAAGCGCCCAGACATTACTGAAAAGCTCGGGATTAGTCTTTAAGCTCGAATAGAGTGTCCATATGAAAACAAATATGTAGAGTGAGGATAGGGCAAGAAGTACTACATAAGTGAGGCCTAAAGACGCAATATGCCCAAGACTCCTGCCCACATTGACGCGTCCAGATTTTACTTGCCTGAATTTGACTATCAAAGCAGTCATCATCTATCCCCCTATCCTGCATGTTATAATTCATAAATCTCCGCCGCTCCCGGACGGATCCGGCGCCAGGCGACGCCATTACCCATCAGATCTCCACCGATTCCCCCGATGTGAATCTCCTGGAAAGGATCGTGGCGGCCATGACTATCACCATTACTACCATGGCTATTGCCGTGGCGTATCCAAAGTTGAAATTCTGGAATGCCTGGTAGTAGATATAGGTACCGAGAACAACTGTATTAAGATCTATTCCCACTGCGAGTTCCTTGGCCACAAAAAATATGCCGAACGCCTGGAGATAACCGATCACGGAAAGCACGATCAGGATTCGGAGAATCTCCCAGAGAAGCGGCAATGTTATCTTAAGGAAAATCTGCAGGTTTCCTGCGCCATCAATCTTGGCAGCTTCGTATAGTGAAGTAGGAATTCTCTGCAGTCCTGCTTGAAGATACAGTATCAGCCCGCCGAGTCCTCCCCAGATGACTATTCCCATCATAGAAGGAAAGGCTAGCCTTGATTCCCCAAGCCAAGCACGCTGATATGCCCCAAGTCCTACCGCCCTCAAAATCCCGTTCAACAGTCCAAATTGAGGATTATATATAAATACCCAGACGAGGGCTACTGCCACCTCTGATATTATGGCTGGAAAATAGAATATGGAAATGAAGCCGCGCCTTCCCTTTACCCAGGGAAGATTGAGTAGAAACAAGATGAATAGCGCGAGGAAGTACACAATAGGACCTGCAACCAGGAGAAGCGTCAGATTGTGCCTTAGAGCAAGAGGAAAGACTGGATCTGAGAGGAGCTGCAAGAAATTACGCAATCCTATATATGTCATCTCCCATGAGAGCCCGCTCCACTTGTACAAGACAACCCTAAATGCGCTCAAAACAGGGTAAGCGAAAAAAACCGTATGAAGGGTCATTGGTATAAACAGAAAACTTACAATCAACAGGGTGCGCTGCATTCTTGCGGTCAAAATGTTCGCCTCCCAACCTCGCGGCCCTCTGGCCGATTCTATGCCCACAGTCAATTTTATGAAGCCGGCTCACTCAAAAAAGTGAGCCGGCTTCTACCGAGTAAGTCACTTTCCGAATTTTCTGAGCTGATCCCATGCCTTTTTCCGCAGTTTTATTAGTTCATCCAGGTAGGTTTCCGGGCCCATTTCCCCCGCGAAGAACTTGAACCACAAGGTATTACCTTCCTGCATGTACTTGCTCAGGTTGGCGTTTATATCTCTCGCCTCTTCTTGCCAGTAGGCCTCTGCTGATACAACATGTCCTCCCTCAAGCACCTTCCTAACGCTTTTAGCCCAGGCCGGCATAGGCGAATACCTCATTCCATTCAGCATGGTGGTTTGTTCCACAAAGGCTTGGACCATCTTCTTTGAACTAATGAATTTGAGCCACTCAACCGCGAGTTCTGTATTCTGAGCCCCCGCCGGTATGACGATATTCGGACAGTTTCCTATGACCATAAGATTTTGAATACCCTTGCCCCCGGGAATGGACGGAAAACGAAATACATCCATCTCAAAGCCTGGAGGCGTATTCCCCTTGATTTCGCTATTCAGCCAGGTGCCCATATACATCATGGCTACCTTGCCCTGCGCAAAGAGCATTTGTGCTGCAGGGAATTGGCTTCCGGAATATCCAGGCTGGTAATTTGACATGAAGGTTTCCTTGAACATTTTCAAAGCCTTAAGGAAATCGGGATTCTCCTTCAGAAGGTCTGGATCTTTGAGGGCGGCAAGCTGTGCATCAGGACCCACTATGCGCTGTTCCAGCGGGGTAAATTCTGTGGTGGCGTAGGCAATATCCTTGCCCAGAGGAGATATCCCCATGCCCTTTATTTTCTTCAGAATATTTGTGAACTCATCCCAGGTTTCAGGCGGTTTGAGACCACCCTTCTTGAAGATCGCCACATTATAGTGGAAAACATTAGTGTAATACTGGAAAGGCATCGCCCATATTTTATCCTTGACTTTGACCGAATCTATAAGCGAAGGCAGAAAAGTATCCTTCCATTTACTATCTCCCTCGTGGGACTTCCCTTCCATGGCCTTCGTGAGATCAAACAAAGCCTTTGCCTCTACTGCCTCCAGGAGAGCGGTGGTACTGGTCGCGAAACCCCACCCGTCCATGACATCCGGGATGTCCCCTGCAAGGATGCGCTGCTTTACCGTTTGCCCAAAGGTACGATGTTCTGATTGAATTGTAACCTTGACTCCAGGATGGCTCTTTTCAAATTCCTTTGCCGCAAACTCCAGCCATTTGTAGACGGGTTCATTCTCGTTCCAGTCGCAAGATATCCGGAGAGTCTTCGCAGCCTGCGATATATTTGAAACAAGAATCACAAAGGCGACTGCTGCCGCCATTGCAATGGCAATGGCCGAGGATCTTTTCAAATACACGGCTCTTTCCTCCTCATAATGAATTTAAGCATCCTGATCATAAGTGGCAGTGTGCGGAACGCCATTTGTCTCCCAACCGGGCACTCCATGTCCGACACCGTTTCGATATAGGATACTACTTGAAAGTCAAATGTTCTCACTTCTCGATTCTAGACACCACCCCCATGCCGTAACCGTCTTATCGGTTATGGAAGAAATTTGTGTGTTGCTTCATTCCAATCCTTGCTGCATCCCTTGTCCATGATCTGAAATAGGCTTGACTCATCCTTGACTCATCGCGGATTACTGTGAAATTCGGTTAGGACACTCAAAACTTCAACGATAAAAATCAGCTAAATCAGTCACCATAAATCTCGGCTACCTTTTTGGGCGTATCATCGTGCCTCGCATGGCTCAAAGGCGGCAAAGATTCATGCGCACTGACTTAGTACAGTTTTCCATAAACATGGTGACATGTTTTACACTCTCGCGTGGTACAGTGGTCTGGGAAAGGAGAGGATATTGTGCCACGCGATAGCTCTTACGCAATCATTCCTTAATATAAGGAACGTAGTGAACTGGAGTCAAAGACTCGACAGTATTCGCTGCCGTATGGAAATCATCCTTCCGATATGGCAGAGATTTGTATGTATGCTGCTTCATCCAATTCGGTTATATCCGTCTTATCCCCATAATTCATGGTGAACTCCCTCAAATAGGGCTTGGCGTAGTATACCCATTTTTGCAGCTAAAGTAACTTTTTCATTTCATCCCTCCCTAGTAAGGTAGGAATTTGCCCATATAAGGAACACTGGCGCCCTTTGGGGGAATCTTCTCACACTACCAATCTAACCATACCACACCTTGCGGGTTTCTGTCAAGGATAATTTTACTAAGAAAAATTTACATCCAGTTGCGATCATAATTGATATCGACTTAGGATTTCCCGCCCTTATTAGGAGAATTTCGGCGATATATTTCTTTACTGGAACTAAGGTTGTGTCTTCGGCACTGCGGAGGGATCCTGATGTTCATCAAGTCGTGTATTAACAAGCCTAGCCAATAACCCCCGATCGCTTGCGACTGGGATGAATGGCGCGGGGTGGTCTGAGGACGAGATTGCATCCTCTCCTCAGGGTAGCGTCGCCGGGAAGCCTCGCCGCTTGCGGTGGGGATGTTCACTTACCAAAGACCTTTTCATATTCCGGGATCATACGTCGCTGGAGATTCCCCAGTGCTTCCGTGGGTGTTTGCTTAAGCGAGATTATATAACTGCTTTGTAAACCAAGGAGTTCCCCAATGACCTTTGACCACAGAGGCGGACTGGGGTTGGCCTTTGGTATTTGTATCAGGAGCGCTTTGACTAAACTCTTTGGGGGTTCGCGGCGGATGACTTCCTTGATTGCGTCCCCGTTCGTCGAGAACATTGCGGTTCCGGTAGCATCATAGAAAGATAGTTGAGCCTCCGCTAAAGCAAGCCACTTAAGGAACTCCTTGGCTTCCTTAGGATGTTGTGCTCCTTTGGGTATGATGTGGGCGGTTCCGCCCGACCACGTTCCATTGCGTCCCCCCCGGAGCATGCGGAACCTCAACGACCCTCACCTTTAGATCACGACGGTCCGTTTTCAGAAGTCTAAGCATGGGATTAGAGCAGTCCGCGCTCATCGCCAGTCGTCCTGAAAGAAAAGAATCTCCCGATCCAGGGTCAAGGGGATTATATAGCTGGGCATACTTTTGAACCCATTCGAATGCTTTAATGTTTTCCATCTTATCGAGGGTCGGACGTTTTGTGTTGGCGTCATATAATTCACTGCCGAATGCCCAAAACCAGCCTGCAGGATACCAGTTTCCAAGCCATGGGATGAAACCCACACGATTGAATTTACCTGACGCATCTCTCTTGGATATTTTAGCTGCCATTTCGTCTAACTCTGCAATACTTACTGGCGCCCGTGTTGCATCTATCCCACACTCCTCTAGCATGTCAACATTCAAGAACAGACCCCTTGCATCCGTGCGCCAGGGAATAGCCCACACATGTCCGTCGAATATGACTTCTTGGCACTGACCTGGAAAAATATTCTATTGAGTGTTTCGACAGGGAACAGGTCATCTAGTACTACTCTGTTAGATATGGATAGAAGGCCAGCTAAATAGTATATAGGATAGGTGGAGGTGCTTGTGGGGGATGGAGAACATCGAGGCAACGCCCCTATCCTGTATATGAGGTATACAAGGGACTTGAGCGGTATTTTAGGCTGTTTAAGAGAGAGGAAAGCATCTGGTCGCTTTGTCGATACGTCGTCGGATTGCTGGCTGATGTTGCGCGTAAGACATGTCAGGGGATTGCCGATGCGATCCCGGGAACGTCGTCATAGAGGCTCCAGGAGTTTCTCACCAACACGGACTGGAGGCATGATAGCTTCAACCGCGAGAGAGTCGAGTACATGCCGAAGAAGGCAACTCACAGAGATGGGAGCATGATAATAGACGATACCGGGCTTCCGAAGCAGGGCAAGAGTTCGTGTGGTGTAGCCCGTCAGTATTCCGGTACTCTGGGCAAGGTCGGGAACTGCCAGGTGATAGTCAGCACGCAGTATGCTGATGACATGTATAAACGGCGGTAATCAGAACTTTCTCGATGGACTGGAGGAAAGGGGAAAGAAGCTCGTGGGCGGTATCCCTTGTGACTTTCAGGTGAGGATACCGGAGGAGATGGAGACAGCGGCGAAAAATCCACCGCCGTATGAGCAGAAGACGGGCCGTCCCAGGAAGAATCCGTATCCCAACCAACTTGCGCCGCGCCGCAGGGTGGACGATATGGCGAAGAGTCTACCGGAGGGTGCGTGGGAGACAATAACCTGGCGAGAAGGGAGCAAGGGTCTCTTAACGAAGCAGTTCGCTTTCATGAGGGTGCATAGGACCACCAATCGCAGGGGCACGGGGCCCATCGGATGGCTTATATGCGAGCGTCCCTTGCCCGGTCATGAAGGTGACCGGAAGTGGTACCTTAGCAACCTCCCGGATGATACGCCCCATGAGCGACTGGTTCAGCTTGCGCACAGGCACCATGAAATCGAACGTTATTACGAGGATGCGAAGAAGGAACTGGGCCTTGACCACTATGAGGGCAGGCTCTGGCACGGGCTGCACCGACATTTGGTGCTTGTGATGTGGGCGTACTCATGGCTTGCGCTAAAGCGTAGGCCGAGGCTAGAACACGGAGTAGACACTGAGGTGGATAGCAAGATGGCATCAAGTGAGCAACCCGCAGAGATGGTGCCAAACGGACAACCTGTAGAGAAGGACTTTTCCCCCCTACAGGCTTGTTAGGCTAAGTATTGCTGCCGTCAAGAGAAAATTCCTTGCAAAGCTAGCCCTGGCTGCAGCAGCCTGGATGGTCTACAACCACGAACTGGCTCTCTACCAGGCATTCCGCATCTAACAAAGTAGTACTAGGAATATGCTCGAGAACCCCTGTTACAACTCGTGCTTTCCTCGGTGAAAGGATCATGTTTACAATAATACCCTGGCTGGATGTTACAGTTTCTTACCCTGGCCCGATCAGAGGCCCTCTTTCGTCATGAAAAATACGTGTTCCCCCCGTCTCTTTTTGCTGTTTTCCATCATTTTCCTTAAGAAGGGCATACTGCTCCCTGAACTGCCACTGCCCTCATTATCGCCTTGATGTTGTTCAAAATCCCGCACAAGAGAAACTGAAACTTTACCTTCTTTTTCCCTATATACCTCGCCTCCCTTGCCCCATGCCGGGTAAGATGGCTATTCAACCTCTCTACATGGACCCGCTTCACATATATATCCTTAAATTCTTCCGTCTTCTGGTATTCCCTCGCCTGCTGAATCTCCGGCTCGTATGGATTTATCCTGATACATCTGCCGCTTTTGCCTGTTGTACACTTATCCTTCTCAGGACAGCTATTGCATACTCCGGCGCCAAAGGAGACTGTCGCCCCTTTGCGCTCTTCGATGCACTTTACATCAAACCCTGCCTCCTGACCCGCAGGGCATGTCACTGTCCCCGCTTCGGTATCTATCTCAAACTCGTCCTTTGTGTATAGACCATCTCTTTCGGGAATAGGCGGGGCCTTCGCTACTATTGTCGTCCCTTTCTCCCTCTCCTCTTCCGCCATTTTGGATCAAAGTAGGCCGAGTCCCCCAAGAGCTCCTCAGGCCTGCGCCCCTCTTTCTCCTGCTCTTCAAGCATTTCTGGAACAGGTTCCTTGTCCGCAGCATTGGCCGCAGTTACCTCTACTCCAGCTACAAGCTGGCCATTCTCACCACAGGTAATTGTGTGCTCTTTGAACCCATCTACCTTCCTGGAACTCGTCTTATGACCATGCCGCATCTTCGGATCTGTTATGGATATCACCCTGTCCTTGCAAGTCCCCTTTATCATCTCAACTCGACCGTCTTCAGCAATCCTAACGTCCTACTTCGCTACCCTCTCGAGAAAATCCACCGCATCCGCGAGATCCCCAGGCATGGGCTCCTTCTCCCTTGCCTTCTTCACAAGATTAAGCGCATCCCAAACCAGACTCTCCAAAAGCCTTCTCTTTTCTTCCCCATCGCTCCAGTCTATCTTGGGCTTACCAGATTTCTCATAATCATCCCGCTTCAAAACACTCTTTAGCTCTTCCTCCATCCCGTGACACCGCGCTATCCGCAGCACGCCCTTGCGAATCAGGGTATACGTATCCTGAACAGCACCTTTACCCCATATCATGAAGGAGTCTACAACCTGGAGGTTCTCCTTGGAAAAAAGCCCTGCCGCCTTTGCTGATTAAAGGGTCTTATTGAGAATCTCCTGGCCAATTTCGCTATTGAGAAAGAGTCTTCTGTGATCGCACAGGGTTACGGCATCGATGCCCCCGAAATTGCGGTTGGCCATTATGGCAAACTTGACTCTGTCGTCATAGCGGGATTCTTCCTCCATCTCCCGGTCTGAATATCCTTTCTCAAGCTGGATGAGGAGCGCGGCCAGGGTATGGACAGGGCTTATGGATGGACGCCCCGTATTGCTGAATAGCGGCTCGAAGTCCTTTTCGCTTAAGTTCTTCTCAATCCACTCATGTAGTTTCATCCAGACAGAATCCTTGGGAATGCGCTCTCGCCAGAGGACATCATCGAAGGTTACCTGAGTATCCCGCTTGCCCAACATGTAGCCATACCCCCGGTTGCATGACTATTTACTAAAGAGATTATACCCGATACCAAGCGTTATTGCAAGCATTTGCGAGAAATGTGCATAAAATTGAGGATTAGATACCCGTGATCGTCACACATGTTTCAATCCTACCGAATCCGAAATTTAGGTAATCTGCCGACTGCCAATTATTCCATGGACTGCCTCCAGAGGATGACTTTCCGAGCATATTCCTAGGTTTGCCTTCAGTTTAATCTATGAAGGCATTTTCTTCCCTTAGTTTTTCCTGCAACCTTGAGCTCGGTACCTCCCGGACCGGGATACCCCCCTTTACCGCCAGGGCTGCAGCTGTACCTCCAGCATGTCCGGTGGCCATGCAACATGGCATGATACGGATTGACGCCAGGGCCTCGCTTGTGCAGGATATACACCGTCCAACCACCAGCATGTTGGAGAGGCCCTTAGGGATCAGCGCTCTGAATGGTATCTGGTAATATTCCCTTGGCCGCTGGGAATTTACACTGGCCAGGCGCCCTGCTTCCTTGCTCTTCGTGTGTATGTCAATGTGGTAGGCGTTCGCTGCAATCGCGTCATCAAATCGGCGTCCGGAGATAACATCCTCTAAAGTGATCGTATACTCCCCAAGGATCCTTCTACTTTCCCGGACGCCTACCTGCATGGCTGTATCGATGAGAAAGGCATTTTCACATCCGGGAATGTTCTTGCGGAAGAAGTTTACGATTTCCTGGGCATACTTTCTGCCGAGCATCTCCGCTTTTGAAACGTCAGAGGGAGACAAAGGGTCGAGGTCGAAGATGTGAGACATATTCACTGCGATTACCCCCCTCTGCCCGGGAATGTACTCTGCGGCTCCAATACCCGTGGCGTCAAAGCTAATCTCCCCTGCTTGCCTAGACTCGAGGATCTTCTCTCTGTACTTGAAGTTCCCTTCCCAACAGTAGACGCTCTCATTGATCCCTCCAAGTCGGCAAAGCATGGTCATCGGTTGAACGAAACCCTCCGGGTCTGTCCCCATCTCCCATAGAGCGCCGGCTTTCACAGCCAGGTCCCCGTCTCCCGTAGCGTCTATATAGACTGCTGCGGATAGGCTTTGAAGCCCGGCCTTGTTGGCTACAGTTATGTCCCGGATTAACCCTTCCTGAGCTCTGGCCTCTACACAGATGCTGTGATATAGAACCTCTGCGCCAGCTTCCTCTAACATGCAGTCCAGTATGATTTTGAGGGTCTCCGGGTTAACGGGGATAAAACCATGTTTGCGTGGAAGCGCTCCTCCGGCTGCTATTGTGTTCTCCAATATCTCTTCGGGTATACCCCGGATTATCCTTTGCTTACCATCATCGAAGGGCCCCCAAAGGCAGAGTAATCCCGCGGTAGCCTGGCCCCCGGAGCAATTTTCCTTTTCCACGAGAAGGGTTCTACATCCATTTCGTGCAGCGGCGATTGAGGCAACTGCTCCTGATGCTCCGGCACCAACAACTATGACGTCGTAGTTGCTAGTCATGTTCTCAGATCCCCTCTTTCCTCTGGCGCTGGCCCCCTACCTCTTTCATGGGAGGGCGTCAGCGCCTTCTAGCCTTACGCTTATGATTGGATTCCCCGGACCTTTGATGGTCTAAACTAAGCTATTGTTTATCTAACAACGCCTGGACTATTTGGTGATATTGCTGAAGCAGGTTCGCGGGACTCTTTGCTCCAGCGATCGCCTCCCCATACAGCTTTGCCAGATACACATCCGTGATTTCGGTCCACTGCGGAATCTTGGGAGGAGCTAAGGTTATTGACATTGAGGCAATAACTTCCTTCCAGAATAAGTAGGGACTTCTTGCCGTCCCCTGATATGGGCAGGGTTCCGTTGGTGACACACCACTGGATGAAATACCAGGACCAAGTGGTTAAGGCTGCCGCCTGCTGTAGCTCATTTGCACTTGAGGATTTCACCAGTTTTTTTGAAACATCCAGGAACTCTAACCACGTAGTTGGGGGCTTATCGGCATCCAGGCCCGCTTCTTCGAACAGATCGAGATTATAGAAGAACATCAACGCCCCGCCGAGCGCGAACATTGGAATAGCCATTACCTGCCCGCCATAATTCACCGACTCATATTCGCCTCTGAACCAGATATCCGGTTTAATTTCATCACGATCCAGAAAACCGTTTAGTGAAAGCAGACAGCCGGATTGCACGAACACTGGAAGATCGGGGACCCTTATAGTCATAACATCCGGGGCAGCTCCCCCCAGCGATTTGGGTAAGGAATTTCTGGACCATGCCACCCTGCGACACGAGTTCTGCCTTGATCTCGATATCTGGGTTTTTCTGATGGAACTTCTTGATCAGCTCGTCTAGTTTCGCCATTCTCTCAGGCCCACTCCATACATGGTAGTAATTCACCGTAATTTCGGCCTCTGCCAGATTGCCTGCGACCAAGAAGACGAGGGCCATTAACACTAGAGATTTTCCCTTTTACTTTTCTTCCCCCCGATTCTTTTAGAACCTATTCGGGAAGTTCCGCCGGGCACTATACCTAGCTTTCCCGGCCTGTTGTTCTCCGGATTACTTCCGCCAACTCACTCATAAATTCCCTCTAGACTCCTCCCTACAAAACACAGCGTCATCCTCAAATCTCTTCCCCTCTTTTCCTAATTCCACCAACCGCCCCCACATGGAAATGATCCTTTCGATATGGCAGAGATTTGTATGTATGCTGCTTCATCCAATTCGGTTATATCCGTCTTATCCCCATAATTCATGGTGAACTCCCTCAAATAGGGCTTGGCGTAGTATACCCATTTTTGCAGCTAAAGT